>WGMR01000005.1 GCA_016124955.1 Alphaproteobacteria bacterium
TCGTCGTTCTCCAGGAACGGGATCAGCGCCGCCGCGACCGAGACCAGCTGCTTCGGCGAGACGTCGATATAGTCGATCTGGTCCGGCTTCAGCATCTGGAAGTCGCCGTTGATGCGGCAGCTCACCAGTTCGCTGGTGAAGCGGGCGTCATCGTCCAGCTCGGCATTGGCCTGGGCGATGGTGTATTTGCCCTCTTCCATCGCGGTCAGATAGAACACTTCCTCGGTCGCGCGCGATTCAGGCGCCGTGATCGTGGCGAAGCGCACAGGTGTTGTCGATCAGATCGATGCCACGCGCATCGTCGTTCGTGCCACCAAGAACACCGACCCGGCCGCGCCGGGCGTCGATATCTACAACATGCTGAAGTTCCAGCGCTCGAACCAGAACACCTGCATCACGCAGCGTCCGCTGGTGAAGGTGGGCGACAAGGTGCAGCAAGGCGATATCATTGCCGACGGCCCGTCAACCGAACTGGGCGAACTTGCGCTCGGCCGCAACGTGCTGTGCGCCTTCATGCCGTGGAACGGCTACAACTTCGAAGATTCGATCCTGATTTCGGAACGGATCGTGTCGGAAGACGTCTTCACCTCGATTCATATCGAGGAATTCGAAGTGATGGCGCGCGATACCAAGCTCGGGCAGGAAGAAATCACCCGCGATATACCGAACGTGGGCGAAGAAGCGCTCAAGAACCTCGATGAGGCCGGCATCGTCTATATCGGCGCCGAAGTGAACCCGGGCGACATCCTTGTCGGCAAGGTCACACCGAAGGGCGAAAGCCCGATGACGCCGGAAGAAAAGCTTCTGCGCGCCATCTTCGGTGAAAAGGCCGCCGATGTGCGCGATACGTCCCTGCGTTTGCCGCCGGGTGTGAATGGCACGATCGTTGAAGTGCGCGTCTTTTCCCGCCGCGGCGTGGAAAAGGACGAACGCGCGATGGCGATCGAGCGCGCGGAAATCGAAAAGCTCGCGAAGGACCGCGACGACGAACGCGCCATCCTTGAACGCAGCTTCTATGGCCGCTTGAAGGATCTGTTGATCGATCACAAGGCCGCCACGGGGCCCAAGAACTTCCCGACCGGCAAGCAGATCACCGAAGAGCTGCTGGCGGAATACACCCACGGCCAGTGGCGCCAGATCACCATCAAGGACGACAAGGTGATGGAACAGATCGAGGGTATCGGCAAGGTGTTCGACGATTCCATAACCGCGCTCAAGAAGCGCTTCGAAGACAAGGTTTCGAAGCTGCAGCGCGGCGACGAATTGCCGCCGGGCGTGATGAAGATGGTCAAGGTCTTTGTAGCCGTGAAGCGCAAGCTTCAGCCGGGCGACAAGATGGCCGGCCGTCACGGCAACAAGGGCGTGATCTCGCGCATCGTTCCGGCGGAAGACATGCCGTATCTTGAAGACGGTACCCCGGTTGATATCGTGCTGAACCCGCTTGGCGTGCCTTCGCGCATGAATGTGGGGCAGATTCTTGAAACGCATCTTGGCTGGGCATCCGCCAGCCTCGGCCGCCAGATCGGCGACGTGGTGCGTGCATGCCAGGGCCAGAACAAAAAGGCCGGGTTGCAGGATTTGAGGGGCAAGCTCAAGACCGTTTATGGCGAAGAAGGCTATAAGCAGGATATCGCCACTTTGTCGGACGATGAAACCGTTGAACTCGCGGGCAATCTTGCGCGCGGCGTGCCGATGGCGACGCCGGTGTTCGACGGCGCGCGCGAACCGGACATCAACGCGATGCTGGAACTGGCCGGGCTTAACACCTCGGGCCAGGTCACGCTGGTCGATGGCCGTACCGGCGAGCCGTTCGACCGCAAGGTAACGGTGGGCTACATCTATATGCTCAAGCTGCACCATTTGGTGGACGACAAGATCCACGCCCGTTCGATTGGGCCTTACTCGCTTGTGACCCAGCAACCGCTGGGCGGCAAGGCGCAGTTCGGCGGCCAACGCTTCGGCGAAATGGAAGTCTGGGCACTTGAAGCCTACGGTGCCGCCTACACGCTGCAGGAAATGTTGACCGTGAAATCGGACGACGTTTCGGGCCGCACCAAGGTGTACGAATCCATCGTGCGCGGCGAAGACAATTTCGAATCCGGCATCCCGGAATCCTTCAACGTGTTGGTCAAGGAATTGCGTTCGCTCGGCCTTAATGTCGAGCTGGCGCAAAAATCCCTGGCGGCCGAGCAGGATAACGAGGAACAGCCGGCCGAATTGCCGCCGACGGGTACGTCGCAAGGCTAGGCTTAACCGGTTTTCACGAACAAACGCGCAAAAGTGCGGGAGCAAGGTATGAACGACTTGATGAACATCTTCAACCAGCAGCAGAGCCAGACGCAGAACTTCGACCAGATCAGAATTTCGATCGCGTCGCCCGAGCGTATCCGCAGCTGGTCATTAGGCGAAATCAAAAAGCCGGAGACGATCAACTATCGTACCTTCAAGCCCGAACGCGACGGCCTGTTCTGTGCCCGCATCTTCGGCCCGATCAAGGATTACGAATGCTTGTGCGGCAAGTACAAGCGCATGAAGTATCGCGGCATCGTTTGCGAAAAGTGCGGCGTGGAAGTGACCTTGCAAAAGGTCCGCCGCGAACGCATGGGGCATATCGAACTGGCCGCGCCGGTCGCGCATATCTGGTTCATGAAGTCGCTGCCCAGCCGCATCGGCCTTTTGCTCGATACCACGCTGAAGGAAATCGAAAAGGTCCTGTATTTCGAAAGCTACATCGTGATCGAACCGGGCCTGACTCCGTTCAAGAACCGTCAGCTGCTTTCGGAAGAAGAATATCTGGACGCACAGGATCAGTACGGCGAAGACGCCTTCACGGCCCAGATCGGCGCCGAAGCGGTCAAGACCATGCTGGCCGCGATCGATCTGCATGAAGAAAAGGCCAAGATGCGGACCGAGCTGGTTGAAACCGGCTCCGAAGCGCGCCGCAAAAAGATTGTGAAGCGCCTGAAGATCATTGAAGCCTTCATCGAATCCGGCGCCCGTCCGGAATGGATGGTGCTGGAAGTCGTTCCGGTTATCCCGCCCGAACTGCGCCCGCTGGTTCCGCTTGATGGCGGCCGCTTCGCGACTTCGGATCTCAACGATCTGTATCGCCGCGTTATCAACCGCAACAACCGTTTGAAGCGGCTGATCGAGCTGCGCGCGCCCGATATCATCGTGCGTAACGAAAAGCGCATGCTGCAGGAATCCGTCGATGCGCTGTTCGACAACGGCCGCCGCGGCCGCGTGATTACCGGCGCCAACAAGCGCCCGCTCAAGTCTCTTTCCGACATGCTGAAAGGCAAGCAGGGCCGCTTCCGCCAGAACCTGCTTGGCAAGCGCGTCGATTATTCCGGTCGTTCCGTCATCGTCGTCGGCCCGGAACTCAAGCTGCATCAGTGCGGTTTGCCGAAGAAAATGGCGCTCGAACTCTTTAAGCCCTTTATCTACGCAAAGCTCGAACTGTACGGCATGGCCTCCACCATCAAGGCCGCCAAGCGCATGGTCGAAAAGGAACGTCCCGAAGTTTGGGATATCCTCGAAGAGGTTATCCGCGAGCATCCGGTGCTGCTGAACCGCGCGCCGACGCTTCACCGCCTCGGTATTCAGGCGTTCGAACCCGTTCTGGTCGAAGGCAAGGCGATCCAGCTTCACCCGCTGGTCTGCACCGCCTTCAACGCCGATTTCGACGGCGACCAGATGGCCGTCCACGTTCCGCTTTCCCTGGAATCGCAGCTGGAAGCGCGCGTGCTGATGATGTCCACCAACAACATCCTTAGCCCCGCAAACGGCAAGCCGATCATCGTGCCCAGCCAGGATATCGTGCTCGGGCTCTACTATATATCCCTGATGCGCGAAGGCGCGCCGGGCGAAGGCAAGGCGTTCGCCAATATCGGCGAAATTGAACAGGCGTTGGCCAGCCAGGTCATCACCATGCACAGCAAGATCTTCGCGCGCTACAAGGGCGTCGATGCAGACAACAAGCCCGTAACCATGCGCGTGGAAACCACCGCAGGCCGCATGATGTTGTCCGAAATCCTGCCGCGCCACCCGAAGGTGCCGTTTGAATTGGTCAACCGCGTGTTGACGAAGAAGGATGTCACCAACGTTATCGATATCGTGTACCGCCATTGCGGCCAGAAGGAGACGGTGATCTTCGCCGACCGCCTGATGGGCCTTGGCTACAGCAACGCCTGCCGCGCCGGCATTTCGTTCGGCAAGGACGATCTCGTGATCCCGGCCGCGAAGGAAAAGCTGATCGCGACCGCGAAGGGCGAGGTCAAGGAATACGAACAGCAATACCAGGACGGTCTGATCACCAAGGGCGAAAAGTACAACAAGGTGGTTGACGTGTGGTCGAGCTGCACCGAGCATGTCGCCGAGCAAATGATGAAAGGTATCACCGATACCGGCAGCGGCCAGCCCAACAGCGTCTATATGATGGCCCATTCCGGCGCCCGCGGTTCAGCCGCGCAGATCAAGCAGCTTGCCGGTATGCGCGGCCTTATGGCCAAGCCGTCGGGCGAGATCATCGAAACGCCGATCATCTCCAACTTCAAGGAAGGCCTCACGGTGCTCGAGTACTTCAACTCGACCCACGGCGCCCGCAAGGGGCTGGCCGATACTGCGCTGAAAACCGCGAATTCGGGCTACCTGACCCGCCGCCTCGTTGACGTCGCGCAGGACGCGATCATCACCGAGCTTGATTGCGGCACGCAGGAAGGTCTGACGGTCAAGGCCGTGATCGAAGGCGGCGAAGTCATTGCCCCGCTTTCCGAACGCATCCTCGGCCGCACCGCCGCGGTTGATGTGAAGGAAGCCAACGGCACGCTCGTGATCCCGGCCGGCCATCTGATCGAAGAGCCCGATCTTATCAAGATCGACAACGCCGGCGTCGATACGGTTCTGATCCGTTCGACCCTGACATGCCAATCCGGCAACGGCGTTTGCGGCAAGTGCTATGGCCGCGATCTGGCCCGCGGCACGCCCGTGAACGTTGGCGAAGCTGTCGGCGTCATCGCCGCGCAGTCGATCGGCGAACCCGGTACCCAGCTGACCATGCGTACCTTCCATATCGGTGGCGCGGCACAGCGCGGCGCCGAACAGAACGCGATCGAAGCGGCCTACGATGCCGTAATGCAGATCCGCAACCGCAACGTGGTCATGGCGGCCGATGGCCGCCCCGTGGTCATGGCGCGCAACAGCGAAGTCGTGCTGCTTGATGAAAAGGGCCGCGAAAAGGCCCGCCATCGTGTTCCGTACGGCGCCAAGATCCTCGTTGACGAAGGCAGCAAGGTTACCAAGGGCCAGAAGCTGGCCGAATGGGATCCCTACACGCTGCCGATCATCACGGAGCGCGAAGGCGTCGCGCACTATGCCGATTTGATCGAAGGTCTTTCGATCCGCGAAGTGATGGACGAAGCGACCGGCATTTCGTCGAAGAAGGTCATCGATTACCGCCAGCAGCCGCGCGGCGCCGATTTGCGCCCCCGCATCGTTTTGCATGACGACAAGGGCGAGGTGATCACGCTTTCGAGCGGCATGGAAGCCCGTTACTTCCTGCCGGTTGATGCGATCCTGAACGTCGATAACGGTTCCAAGGTCAAGGCCGGTACCGTGCTGGCCCGTATCCCGCGCGAAAGTTCGAAAACGCGCGATATCACGGGCGGTCTGCCGCGCGTGGCCGAGCTGTTCGAAGCCCGCCGCCCGAAGGATTTCGCGATTATCGCGGATGTCGAGGGCCGGGTGGAATTCGGCAAGGATTACAAATCCAAGCGCCGCATCATCGTGCGTCCGGCCGACGAAGCGGTCGAACCGCGCGAATATCTGATCCCGAAGGGCAAGCATGTCGCCGTTCAGGAAGGCGATATCGTCCAGAAGGGCGACCTTCTGATCGACGGCAACCCCGTTCCGCACGATATTCTGACGGCACTGGGCGTCGAGGCGCTTGCCAACTACCTGATCAACGAAATTCAGGAAGTGTATCGTTTGCAGGGCGTGAAGATCAACGACAAGCACATTGAAGTGATCGTTCGCCAGATGTTGCAGAAGGTCGAGATCACGGATGCGGGCGAAACCACCTTCCTTTCGGGTGAACAGGTCGATCGCTACGAGTTCGAGCAGGTCAATGAAAAGGCCGTGCTTGAAAGCCTGAAGCCCGCGCAGTGCATGCCGGTGCTGCAAGGTATCACCAAGGCCAGCCTGCAGACGCGTTCCTTCTTCTCGGCCGCGTCGTTCCAGGAAACCACCCGCGTGCTTACCGAAGCTGCGGTGGCCGGCAAGGTCGATACGCTTGAGGGGCTCAAGGAAAACATCATCGTCGGTCGCCTCATTCCGGCGGGTACCGGCAGCGTCGTCAACCGTCTGCGGCGCGTTGCCGCGGCGCGCGATGTCGAAGCCGAAAAGCTCGATCAGGAAAAGCGCGCAGCGGCCTTGGCCGATGGCGGCGAAAAAGACGTAGCCTGAGGGTAGGCCCATGGCCACGAACAACCGCCGGGCAGGAGGGTTGCAGTGGCCACGGACATGACCGATAACGCCTTCGTGCGCATGCTTCCCGCCGGGCTGCGGCCCTATGCGCTTTTGGCGCGGCTCGACCGGCCGATCGGCACATGGCTTTTGCTGCTGCCATGCCTTTGGTCGCTTGCGCTGGCTTATGACGGCCTTCCGCCTTCCGGTACCGTGCTTCTTTTTATCGTCGGCGCGATTGTCATGCGCGGCGCCGGCTGCACCTTAAACGACATCATGGATCGCGGCATCGATGCGCAGGTGGAGCGTACGCGCATGCGCCCGTTACCCAGCGGGCAGGTCAATGTGAAACAGGCCGCCGTTTTTCTTTTGATCCTTCTTCTGGCCGGTTTTGGCATCCTTATCTGCTTCAATCATCTCACGATCGTGCTTGGGGTCATCTCGCTGGCGCTGATCGCCGTTTATCCGTTGATGAAGCGCATTACATGGTGGCCGCAACTGTTCCTCGGCATCACCTTCAACTGGGGTGCGCTGATGGCATGGGCGGCGGCCAACGGCACGCTGGAAGCGCCGGGAGTGCTTTTGTATCTCGGGGGCGTGTTCTGGACGCTTGGCTACGATACCGTTTATGCAAGGCAGGATATGGAAGACGATGCGTTCGCGGGCGTGAAATCGACCGCGCTTTTGTTCGGCGATAATGTGCGCGATTTTATCATCGCTGCCTATTTCCTTGCCGCGCTTTTCATGGTGGCGGCGGGCTATGCCGCGGGGCTGCACTGGGCATTTTATATCGCCATGCTGGCCCCGGCGGCGCATTTGGGGTTCCAGATCAAGCGGCTGGATTTGAATGACCCCGCCAGCTGTCTGACGATTTTCCGCGCAAGCCGCGATTTCGGCATCCTGGCGCTGGCGGCCATTACGCTTGGTAATCTGCTGGGATAGAACGGGCAGGAGCCAGAAAAACTCACGGCCTTCACGGCGCCAATATCCAGGTGCCGGAAGGCCGTAAGATTCAAACAGGACTTAGAGTACGCTATAACTCAGGTTGAGACGCCTTGGTTATTCCGCGACGCTGGTCGCCCCGTTCAAATGATCGTCCGTACTACGGTATTCCTTGATGCGCGTGACCCGCAGCGCACGAACGCCATGGCTGTCGAGCAAACGGGCCCACGTCTTGAACTCTTCTTCCGAAATGCGATAACGCTGGCAAGCCTCTTCCATCGAAAGCAGGCCCTTGCGCACGCCGTTGACCACCTGGGCCTTGCGGCGCATCACCCAACGCTTGGTGTCGGGCGGGGGCAGTTTGTCTATTTCCTTCTGCCGGTCGGAAAGGCGGACTATCTTCGCCTGCTCCCCGTGCATGCCGAAACCGGGTTTATCGTTTTGCATAATACTTGCTCCCTCAAATGCCTTGTCGGTAAAAATCCGTACGCGCTATGATTTGACATTAGCGCGAGGCACTTAAAAAAAGTCTAATTATGCTTAAAATGCGGGTTACCATAACCCCAATAAACAAAGGGTTTTCTCTAACATCCTGCGCTTGCAGGCGTTCCTGCCGGTGCCGTGTTTTTGCCTAAAATTGTTTGCATCGAGTTTGTGCGATGATAACCTGCCCCTATGTGCCGCGCGGCGGGAGAATCAGGGTCTTTTTCATGGCTGTATCGAAAAATAAATTTGCAAATATGTATTCCGAAAATTGGGCCGGCATAGTCAGCTTTACGGGCTCGCTCATCCTTCTGCTCGCGAGCGATGTGCCTAGCTTATACGCCGTGGCGCTGTTTTTTGCGGCAGAGGCCATGCTGTTCCGCGCCGGTCACCGGGCTGGCGGCTATGCGCTTGCCTGCATTATGTTCGCGCTGGGCGATCTTTTGCTTATGTTCTCGCAGGCGACCGAAGGCAATATGGCGCTTAAGGCCGCGCTCGCGCTGCAGGCTGCGATCTGGTTGGTCGGGGTTTTGCGCGTGCCGTTTGAAGCGGTCGGGCGTGTGCAATGGTCGGCCAACCTGCAACATGGCGTGGGCTTGCTGAATATTGTGCAGCGCGTGCCGCTGATTCTGGCCGCCGTGGCGGGGGGAAGCTGGGTTATGCTGGTAGCGGCCATGTTCTGGGCCGCGTCTGATATTCTGGCCGGGCGTTTGCAATGGCTTGCGGCAGTTTCGGTCCGGCGCTGGTTTGGCAGCAATATGCTGGTTTAGGCGCGCACCCATGCCTTGCCGTAGAAATACCAACCCAGCCCCAGCGTAAAGACAAGGCAACCATAGAGCGCGTGCTCGAGACAGGCCAGCGCCAGCGATTTGTGACGGCGGTAGGTGTGCGCAAACATCAAGCCGCCCGCAGCGGAAAAGACAATCGCAATCCAGTTCAGGAACAGAATATGCGCATAGCCGAACAGAATGGCGGAAGCGATGGCGTAGGCTTGCGGGCCGGGAAATAACGATCCGTAACGCCAGGAAAGAAAGCTGCGGAACAACAGTTCTTGCGGCCATACCGAAAGCACGGGGTAGAGCAGCATAACGGCGGCCCACACCACCGGCCTTTCGCGCGGGAAGGAAAATAATCTTTCCGGGTCGTGCCATGCCGTGAATATAAGAAGGAAAAGCGACAGGATAATAAAGCGTGCCAAAACGGGCGCGATACCCGCCTTCACGCCCGCCAAATTCCACTCCCGGCGATGGTTGAAGCCTTGCAGTTTCTTCATGGCAACAACGGCGAAGGCCGCGCCGAGCCACAGCGCCACGAGCATAAGCCAGCGCTGCCCCGCCAGCATAATAAGCGGCGGTATGCCGATGAATATGACGGCGATTTCAAGCCAAAGGCGTAGCCTGCGTGTTTGGTCGGGCATGGTCCGGCAGCTCCGAAGGGTCGAAAAAGTGATTCCGAACATAAGGTTAGCGGGTTTCTGCCGATTTATCTTGCTTTCCTGCCGGTTAAATGTAGTATCCGCCCCGAGTTTAGATGTAACTCTCGCTTATGCATGGCCGGTCTTATAACCGGCACCACCCGTCGCTTCTTATGGCGGGTCTGAGAGCAAGGCTTTAGCAAAGCCCTTTCCCCGCGTTTGCCCAAGAGTTTGATCGATATGGCGCATGAAATTCATGTGCCGTGTTTTGCTATGCTCTATCGGCGTCATGATGAGGCCGGTATTCGTTTAATGTAAAGGAAAGACTATGGAAAACGGTAAAGTTAAGTGGTTCAACCCGACCAAGGGTTTCGGTTTCATCCAGCCCGATCAAGGCGGCTCCGATGTGTTTGTGCACATCAGCGCGCTTGAACAGGCGGGTCTGAACAGCCTTAACGAAGGCCAGTGCGTCAGCTACGAAATGACGACGCACAATGGCAAGACTTCGGCCACCAACCTTAAGCTGGCCAACGCAGCCTAATCACCCCATAAACAAACAGTGAGCGGATGGCGGCATGGCCGCCATCCGTTTGCAGCAAGATGGACATGACACAGGATTTTTCTCAATTCGGCCTTCCGGCCAAACTAATGCAGTCGCTGGTGCGGATGCAGTTCACCGCGCCCACGCCGGTTCAGGCGCAGGCGATCCCCATCGCCATGGCGGACAGGGACATTCTCGGTTCCGCCCAGACGGGCACGGGCAAGACGGCAGCCTTCGGTATTCCGCTGGTTGCCAAAATGATGGAAAGGCCCGAGGGCAACGCTCTCGTGCTCGCGCCAACGCGCGAGCTGGCCGCACAGGTGCAGGCGACGCTTTGCCAGCTGATCCCGGTGCAGGATATCAGAACCGCGCTGCTGATCGGCGGCGAACCGATGCCGCGGCAGTTCAGGCAGTTGCAAAACCGCCCGCGCATCATCGTCGGCACGCCCGGCCGCGTGAACGATCACCTTATGCGCGGCACGCTCAAGCTCGGGAGCACGCGCTTCCTCGTGCTCGATGAAATCGACCGTATCCTCGATATGGGTTTCGCCGCGCAGCTGGAAAAGATCATCAAGCAGGTGCCGGTCGAACGGCAAACGCTGATGTTCTCGGCCACGCTGCCCGACAAAATCGTGAAGCTGGCGGCGCGTTACCTGCGCGATCCCGAACGGATTGCGGTGGGTTCCACCACCACGCCTTCTGCGAAAATCGTTCAGGAGCAGATCCAGACGACGGACGGCGAGAAGTATAAAAGCCTTCTGACCCAGCTTGGCCAACGCAGCGGCTCGATCATCGTGTTCGTGCGTACCAAGCACGGTGCCGCACGCATGGCCGACAAGCTATGCCGCGATAAGCATCCGGCGAGCGCGATCCATGGCAATCTGAAGCAGAGCCAGCGTGATCGCGTGATCCAGGGCTTCCGTGACCGCAAGCACCGCATTCTGGTGGCGACAGACGTCGCCGCGCGCGGTCTGGATATTCCGCATATCGAGCATGTCATCAACTATGATCTGCCGCAGTGCCCGGAAGACTACATCCATCGTATCGGCCGTACGGCGCGGGCGGGGGCGGAAGGTGCCGCCGTCAACCTGATCACGCCGAGCGACGGTGAAAAGTGGCAAGCGATCAACTGGCTGATGAACCCGCATGAAAAACCTGCGAACCCCGGCCGTTCCGGTCCGCGCAACAAGCGCTTCCGCAAAAGGTTCAGGCATGGTGGCGGCAAGAACCATCGTGGCCGTGGCGGCGGCGGGCGTAATTCCGGTGCGCCGGGCACGCAACCCCGCGCCGCAGCCTAAGCATCACTGATTTGACGTTTTCGCCCCGCTCCGGGTTTGCCCCGGGGCGGGGTGATTTTTTTGCCTATGAGGGGATATATCTTCCCCGTCCCCGGCTGCTCGAGTCGGAAAAACACAATACATATCAGCATGATAAGCCGTAATTCTTTCGGCACGGTAATTGCTTTGAATATAGGTGGATACATATGCCCGCAATCTTGCGGCCAGACGGAGTTCGCCCCATGGACAAAGACGCCCTTGAAGCCCGTAAAATTTCATCCGATTTGCTGGTGAGCATGCTCGCGCAGGCGCGGCATCAAAGCGGCGCCCCGGCGGCACCCGCACGCGGCGGGCGGCCCGAACGCTATTCGCGCATCGCGGTCTGGAGCGCGGCGCTGACTTTTCTTCTCATACTCGGTGCGGTCGTGGCGGGTACGCACGATATGCTGGCCTTCTTTAACATCGAAGGGTTGCTGATTGTGGTTGGCGGTGCCATCGCCGTCGCGTTCATGAGCTTCCAGTCGAAGGATGTCATCAAGGCGTTGAAAGCGATCAAGCAGATATTCACGGAACAACCGCCCGCCGCGCGCAATCTGCAGCGCGATATCGCCAACATCATGGCATGGGCCCGTATCGTCAAGGCGAAGGGCATGCGCGGTCTGGAAGAAGAGGTGGGTTATATCCCCGATCCGTTCGTCCGCTACGGGCTGAACATGGTTGTCAGCAACTACACGCCCGAAGAAGTGCGGGCCATGATGGAAACGGCCGCCGAAGCTTATTACGAGCGCGATATCACGCCCGCAAACGTGCTGAGCGCCATGGCGGGCCACGCGCCCGCCTTCGGCATGATCGGCACGCTGGTTGGCATGGTGATCATGCTTTATAATTTTCAGGAAGATATGGCCGGGGTCGGCCCCGGTCTCGCGATCGCGTTTTTGTGCACGCTCTATGGCGTGATCTCTGCCCGCATGGTTTATATCCCCGCCGCATCGCGCCTGATGCAGCAGCAGGATGCCATTCGTTTCCGCAACCACCTGATCATCGAAGGTCTGGTCATGCTGGTCGGCAACAAATCCCCGAACTATATCCAGGACAGGTTGAACAGCTTCCTGCGGCTTGAAGAAATCCATGACAGCCTTGCGGCCGATATAGGATTGCGCCCGTCCTCGCCGCGGCTCAGGGCTATTCGATGAACCGCCCCGGCGTCTTTCCGCGCAAGAGCGTACGGCCCAATCATAGCGATGATTGGCTGATGACCTATGCCGATCTGATCACGCTTTTGCTTTGTTTCTTCGCGCTGTTTCTCTCCATTTCCATGCCGAAGATGTATGAAAAGGTGCATGAACCGGTCGGTAACAAACCGGCATTGCCGCAACTTGAACAGCCGCCGGTGCAACGGCAGGCGGTGCCGCTCATGCTGCTGCCGGACGATAATGCCGTTCCGCTCGGCACCGTGATCGCGCGCGTCGAGATTACGAAGGAAGAAACGCCGGTGGTTGCCGAAGCGCCCGCCGCGCCGCCTGAGCTGGAAGATCTCCCGCCCGTGCAGCAAACTGCGCCGGCCGAGGATGTTTTGCCGCCGCCAGAAGCTCCGCTTGTGGAGGGCGGCGACCGGCTGACCACGATTGAAATGAGCAGCGCGGCGGTTTTCGCACTCGGCTCCGCCACGCTCAGCCCGGAAGGCGGCGCGATGCTGGCCGATGTCGCGCGCCAGCTTAAAGCCGCTCAGTTCAGCGATTATATGGTCACGGTCGAAGGCCATACGGACGATAACCCGGTCGAAACGCCGCAATTCCCGTCCAACTGGGAACTTTCAACCGCACGTGCCGCCGCCGTCGTGCGCTATTTTCTTGAACAGGGCATAAATCCGCAAAAGCTGCGCGCCGCAGGCTATGCCGAAACCTTTCCAAAGCTTCCCAACCGCGATGCGGCGGGCAACGCGATCCCGGAAAACCAGGCCCAGAACCGGCGCGTTGTGATCAAGCTGGAAAAAGTGGAAAAGGCGGGTTAGCTCAATTCGCCTGCGCCGCGCCTGTGCGCATATCTTCAAGCTCAAGCCAGCGGCGCTCGGCACGGTCGAACCTTTGTTTCGCTTCTTCCAGCCGCTTGACTGTTTCGTGGAACGTGTCCGGCTCCTTTTCATAAAAAGTCGGATCGTGCAGCAACGCTTCGCAATCCGCTATTTCCTTTTCCAGCGCCTCGATTTTTGCGGGAAGCTTTTCCAGCTCGTGCACCAGTTTGTATGACATGCGCTGCGGTTCCTTGGCTGGCGCGGTTTCCTTCGGCGCCTCCACGGGTTGCGGTTTTATAACAACCGGGGCGGGCTTCGCGGCTACCGGTGCCGGTTTCGCGGCCGCCTTGTTCCTGCTGGCGAGGTAATCCTTGTAATCGCCGACGCAGGCTTCGATCTTGCCGTCACCTTCAAACACCAGGAGTTTCGTGACGGTCTGTTCGAGGAAATCGCGATCATGGCTGACGACGAAAAGCGTGCCGGTATAGCCCGCCAGCATGTCTTCGAGCATATCAAGCGTATCCATATCGAGATCGTTGGTGGGTTCATCGAGGATAAGCAGCCCGCCGGGGTTGGCCATGATCTTGGCCAGCATAAGCCGGTTTTTCTGCCCGCCCGAAAGTGTTTCCACCGCATTGGTCGCGAGCTGGGGATCGAACAGAAAATCCTTGAGATAGCCGCAAACATGACGTTGCTTGCCCATCACATCCACGTAATCGCCGCCCGTGGGGCATAGCGTGCGCCATAGCGAATGTTGCGGGTTCAGGTCCTTTCGTTTCTGATCGAAATAGGAAACCACGACCTCGCGCGAACGCTTCACCTTGCCGCGGTCCGGCGCCAGCTCGCCCACCAGAAGCTGTAAAAAGGTGGTTTTCCCGGAACCGTTCTTGCCGACGATGCCGATACGGTCGCCGCGCATCACGCGCAGGCTGAAGCCATCAAGGATGGTTTTCGGTTTTTCGCCGCTGGCGGGCGGGAAGGATTTTCCGACCCGGTACATTTCCGCCACCACCTGCGTGGTGGGGTCGTTGACGATAGGCGTCCATTCGATTTTCGCAAGCATGCGCGCGAGCGCGTTTTTGTCGGATTTCAGCCGCTTGCGCTCCTCCCGCATCAGATCGACGCGGCGCACGTTGCGTTTGCGCCTGCCGCTGACGCCGCGGTTGGCCCATTCCACCTCGCGATCGAGGATTTTCTGGCGGTTCTGCAGCTCGCGCTGCTCCTGTTCGATCAACATGGTGGCCCATTCCTCGAAATGCTCGAAGCCGCGCGGGCAAACCCTGAGCTTGCCGCGATCGAGCCAGAACACCTTGTCGGAAATGCCGTTCAGGAACGCGCGGTCGTGGCTGACGCAAACCACGGCGCCGCGATAGCTTTTCAGATAACCTTCCAGCCATTCGATCACATCAAGATCGAGATGGTTGGTGGGCTCGTCAAGCAAAAGAATATCCGGGTCTTCGACCAGCGCGCGCGCGAGCGCGGCCCGGCGCAGCTGCCCGCCTGAAAGCTTGTCCATATGGGCGTTGGCATCAAGCTCGAGCGGCGTGACGACGTAATCGACCTTATAGGTCTGCATCGCGGCATGCATTTCGGCATCTTCGGGCTTCGGCGCTTCTATGCCGGAAAACACGTAATCGTGCACCGTCTGCCCCGGCTGCGGGTGCACTTCCTGCTGCAAATATCCGATCTTGATGCCGGGCAGCAGCCAGCGTGTGCCGCCGTCCATCTCGCACTTGCCGGTAATAATGTTCATGAGCGTGGATTTGCCCGCGCCGTTGCGGCCTACAAGGCAGATTTTATTGCCGTCATGGATATTGAACGAAAGCCCGTCGAACAGAACTTTCTTGCCGAATGCGATTTGCGCATCCTGTACGCTTAGTAAAAGATTGGAAGCCAAGGGATATCCTCAAAAAATCCGTACCTGCCGCGCAGATGATGTGGTTGGGGCGGGAAAGATCGAGCCCCGGCGCGCACCGCGCGCAACATAAACAATGCGGAGGTTCGATCAAAGTGTTTTGGTTGGGGCGGGAGGGATCGAACCTCCGAATGGCGGAATCAAAATCCGCTGCCTTACCGCTTGGCTACGCCCCAACGGAGCGGGGAAGGGCCCCGCAAATCCGCCCGTTATGGTAAACAAACCCTTAACGCAGAGACGCAAATTAGCCTGCCGCAAGGGCTTAGGCAACATGCGAAAACGCCAGTGATTTATACATAATTTTAATCATTGGCTGCGAAGGTGGGTAGTGAAGCCGCCGCGGATTCGCGTGCCGGGCCAATAATAACAAGGATTACCGCGATGCCGCGCCATGAAAGCCTGATCGACAAAACCTTTGAAGAAGGCGTGGCGCTGACCGTCGAGGCGCGCAACTACATCGCCTATCACGAACAGGCCGATCGCCGCACGATCGATCTTCCCGGCTGTTTGCATGTCGGCTACCAGCATACCCGCGTTTCCGCCCGCCTGATCCAGTCCATGACATGGCTGCTTGCGATCAAGGCGCTGTTGCAGGGCGAGATTACGCGCGACCAGTTCGTTTCGCCCCAGTTCGCGCTCGGCGGCGGCGAGGAATGCACGGACCCTTCGGGCCCCGAAATGGCGGATCTGCCCACGGGCCTGCGCAGCCTTCTGGAACGCAGCCATCAGCTTTACATGCGCGTTCAGCGCCTTGATACGATGGTGCGGAGAAGGATCGAAAACGGCGAAACGCCGGAAGAGGTTCTGGGTACGGCGCAGCCGAAGCTGTACCTGGCCTAGCGCGGGATAAGTGCCATCAGATACATTGCTGACTGAAGAGCGGATGAATACAGCAATCCGTCCCTAAGGCCGTTGCTGATATGGCCGTGTTTTCCGAAAAGCTGTTTGTGCTGCATGAACTTGTATTGGAACGCTCGGTCGAGCGGTTGGTATCCCATTAACGTCATGTTGCGGCTTACGTCCCACATATAGCGCATGATTCGCGCTGATTTGAATAATATGCCGCTTGCCGCTGCGCCGGCCAAAATGATAGCGGCAACGTGTGGCAATACAAGGCTCGCCAGGGAATAAATGCCGTAAACGGCAAGGCCATTCACAGTAAGCGCCGTGGTGGCCTGTGTGATGCCATATGCAGTCGTGGCATAGCTTTTCAGCAATGCGTGAGGCGTATTGAAATCCATATCGGCCTCCCGTGCGACACAGGCGTTCGCCCGATCGTACGGCTAAAGAAATTTCCTACCTAATAAAATGACAGCAATAATATCCGGCTACAGCCGGTTGCCTTACTTCTTTTTCGCCGGGCCGGTGGTCAGCTTGATCTTCGGCGCGTCTGCGCCTTCGGTGCCGGTCGCCTGTGCGGGGGCGTCTTCGCCCTTCTTGCCAAGGCCGGAAAAGCGCTTGTTGAACTTCGCGAGCTGGCCGCCGCGGTCCAGCATGCGATGCTGGCCGGTCCATGCCGGGTGCGTCTTGGGGTCAACATCAAGGCGCATCGTGTCGCCCGCCTTGCCCCAGGTGCTGCGGGTCTTGAATTCCGAACCGTCTGTCATGATGACGGTGATTTCGTGGTAATCGGGATGGCCTTGCGTTTTCATGTCTTCCTGCCGGTATATAAGCTTGATTGCCGAGGGGGCTTTGTAAGGCAAAAGCGCCCCGGAAAGCAAGGGTTAAGGGTTTTTTCGGCGCATTAAGGATTTGTAGCCGCATCCACCTGATTTTATTGCCCTATTTCGGGCGAGCTTTCGGTTGACGTTCGGGGCCTTAAACCGCTACAAAACCGCCATCCCTAACCACTTGTGGTTTAAGGGTTGCTGCCTTGGCAGCGATCTCGGCCAGTCCCCGCGTTGCGGGCACTGGCCTGCACCTGCTTTGTGCTGGTTTTTGGAGCCCTATGTTCGAGACGCTTGGTAACAGACTGAACGGCATTTTCGACCGCCTCACCGGTCGCGGCCATCTTTCCGAAGATGACGTGAACGAAGCGCTGCGCGATGTGCGTATCGCGCTGCTCGAAGCCGATGTCGCGCTGCCGGTCGCCAAGGATTTCATCGATGGCATAAGGGCAAAGGCGGTTGGCGAAGCCGTCCTGCGCTCGGTTACGCCGGGCCAGCAGGTGGTCAAGATCGTCCATGACGGCATTGTCGATCTTCTGGGCCGCGAAAGCGTGCCGCTCGATCTCAATGTCAACCCGCCTGCCGTGATCCTCATGCTCGGTCTGCAGGGTTCGGGCAAAACAACCACTTCGGCCAAGCTGGCGCGGCGCTTGAAGGAAGAAGACAAGAAAAAGGTTTTGCTCGCTTCGCTCGATACGCAGCGCCCCGCGGCGCAGGAACAGCTTGCGGTGCTGGCCGGCCAAATAGGCGCCGGCATCCTGCCTGTCGTGGCGGGCGAAAACCCGGAAAAGATCACGAAGCGCGCGCTCGAAGTTGCGCGGCTGGAAGGTTATGATGTTCTCGTGCTCGATACCGCCGGCAGGCTTTCGATCGATGCCGCGTTGATGGCCGAAGCCGCCGCAGTGAGCAAGCTGGCGCAGCCTTCGGAAAAGCTTTTGGTCGTCGATGCGATGACGGGGCAGGACGCCGTGAACACGGCGCGCAATTTCCACGAACAGATCGGCGTTACCGGCATTGTGCTGACGCGGATCGATGGCGATACGCGCGGCGGCGCCGCGCTTTCCATGCGCGCGGTGACGCAACAGCCGATCAAGTTCTTCGGCACCGGCGAAAAGACCGGCGCGCTCGAAGTGTTTCACCCCGACCGGCTCGCGGGCCGTATTCTGGGCATGGGCGATGTTGTGACGCTGGTTGAGAAAGCGGCCGCTTCGATCGATCAGGAAAGCGCGGCCAAGACAGTCGAGAGAATGCAAAAAGGCCAGTTCGATTTCGAAGATTTGGCGGACCAGTTCCGTCAGATGCAGCGCATGGGCGGGATCGGCGGCCTGATGGGCATGCTGCCCGGCGTGGGCAAGCTGAAGGAACAGATTGCGGGCGCCAATATCGACGACAAGATGGTCAAGCGGCAGGAAGCGATTATTTTGTCGATGACGAGGGCGGAGCGCCGCGATGTCGGGCTTTTAAACGGTTCGCGCCGCCGCCGGATCGCGAACGGAGCCGGGGTTGATGTCGCCGACGTCAACCGGCTCGTGAAACAGTATCTGTCGATGCGCGACATGATGCGCAAGGTCGGCAAGATGAACAAGAAGGGTCTTTTAGGAAATCTCGGCAAGAATTTGCCGGGTATGTTGTCACAATCAACTCACAAGTCTAACTGAAGAAGGAGTACCGAGTATGCTGGTAATGCGTATGTCAAGGCGCGGAACGAAGAAGCGCCCGTTCTATCACATCGTCGTGGCCGACAGCCGTTTTCCGCGCGATGGCCGTTACATTGAAAAGATCGGCACCTACAACCCGATGCTGACCAACGACAACCCGCAGCGTCTGACGCTGAATGCGGAACGTGCGAAGCATTGGTTGTCGCAGGGCGCGCAGCCGTCCGATCGCGTCGGCCGTTTCCTTCATCTGAAGGAACTGGGCCCGAAGCCGACCTGGAACGAAACGCCGCAGAAATCGGCGCCCAAGGCCAAGGCGCAAGAGCGCATGAAGGCCGAGGAAGAAGCCAAGCTGGCCGCCGCCGAAGCCGCCAAGCAGGCTGCGGAAGACGCCAAGAAGGCCGCCGAAGCGCCGGCAGAGGCTCCGGCTGAAGCCGCCGCCGAACCCGCCGCTGAAGCAGCGCCGGTCGCCGAAGAAGTGCCGGTTGAGGCGCCTGCAGAAGCTCCGGCTGAAGAAAAGCAGGCCTGAGGCGGAAGCGGGAAAGGCAGCCATGGCGACGGACCGTAAAATCTGCATCGCACAAATCACCGGCGCGCACGGCGTGCGCGGTCAGGTGCGCGTGCGCGCGTTTACGGAAAAGCCCCGCTCGGTTGCCGCCTATGGCCCGCTTTGCGATGCGGAAGGCGTGCGTACCTTCACGCTTGCCGTCAAGGGCAGTGCCCCGGGCGGCCAGATCATCGCAACGCTTTCGGGTGTCGATAACCGCAACGCAGCTGAAGCGCTCAAGGGCGTGCGGCTGTTCGCCAGCCGCGCGCGTTTGCCGAAACCCGGCAAGCGCGAATATTACCATGCCGATCTGATCGGCATGGCTGCGGTTACGGCTGGCGGTCGCAAGATCGGCAAGGTAAGCGCGTTGCACGATTTTGGCGCCGGACCGGTGCTGGAGATCGAGCGTGCGGGCAGCGCAAGCATCATGCTGCCCTTCACCGATGCCGTTGTGCCCGAAGTGGATGTGGCGGCGGCGCGCATGGTGGTCGATGTGCCCAAGGGTTGGCTCGATGGGGCCGAAAAGCCCGCCCGCAAGCAGGCGGGCAAATCTTCCGGCAAGCGTGCAACGCAGCCGCAGGAGGACAGGCCATGACCGCAAGGCTGCGTTTCGATGTGCTGACCCTGTTCCCGGAAATGTTTCCGGGGCCGCTTGGGCAAAGTTTGCCCGGCAAGGCGCTGGCGCAGGACATATGGGCGCTGAACGTGATGGATGTGCGCGACGCGGCGCAAGACAAGCATCGCACGGTCGATGATACGCCCTATGGCGGCGGCGCAGGCATGGTGATGCGGCCCGATGTGGCCGCGGCCGCGCTGGCGTTGGCAACCGAACGTTTCGGCGGGGCCTCGCGCCGCATTTATCTTTCGCCGCGCGGCAGGAAGATCGATCAGGCGCTGGTGCAGGACCTGGCGGGTGCCGGTTCCGTATTGCTGATGTGCGGGCGCTACGAAGGCATCGATGAACGCGCGATTGAAGCCGGCGGCCTTGAAGAAGTCAGCCTCGGGGATTTTGTCCTTGCGGGCGGCGAGTTGGCCGCCATGGCGCTGATTGAGGCGTGCACGCGGTTGCTGCCGGGCGTGCTTGGTAACGAAGAAGCGGTGAAAGAGGAAAGCTTCGCCGCAGGGTTGCTTGAATATCCGCATTACACCCGCCCGGCCGTCTGGGAAGGCCGCGCGGTGCCGGAAGTGCTGATTTCCGGGCATCACGAGAAAGTTCAGGCCTGGCGCAGGGCCGAAGCCGAACGCATCACCCGCGAACGCCGCCCCGATTTATGGCAGCGTGCGGCTGGTCAAAAGGTCATAACAGGTTTATCAACTGGTTTAACAAAGGAGAAAGTATCATGAACTTGCTGCAGAAGATCGAAGCCCGTCAGATGGCGAAGCTTCAGGAAAAGGCCCGTCTGGCCGATTTCGGGCCCGGCGATACCGTGCGCGTGAACGTCAAGGTGGTTGAAGGTACGCGTGAACGTATTCAGGCCTATGAAGGCGTATGCATCGCCCGTAAGAACGCGGGGCTGAACTCGTCTTTCACTGTCCGTAAAATCTCGCACGGCGAAGGTGTGGAACGCGTGTTCCCGCTCTACAGCCCGCGCGTGGATTCGGTCGAGCTGGTGCGCACCGGCGATGTTCGCGGCTCGAAGCTTTATTACCTGCGCGGCCGTCAGGGCAAGTCCGCCCGTATCGCCGAGCGTTCCGACAACCAGGAAGCGCTCGCGGCCGCCGCAGTGGCGACCGAGCAGGTCGTTGAACCCAAGGCCAAGAAGGCCAAGGCAGAGGGTGCACCCGAAGCCGCCGAGGCCAAGGAAGAAGCCAAGAGCGCCTGAGCGCGGAGCAGTCGATGACCAATCCGCGTACCCTGTTCGACAAGATCTGGGACAGCCACATCGTCACCCGGCAGGAAGACGGCACCTGCGTGCTGTATATCGACCGGCATCTGGTGCACGAAGTCACGAGCCCGCAGGCCTTCGAAGGCCTGCGGCTCGCGAAGCGCCGCGTGCGCCGTCCGGATGCCACGCTTGCGGTGGCCGACCATAACGTGCCCACCAGCCATGACCGGCTGCAGGGCATCCGCGAAAAGGATTCGCGCGTGCAGGTCGAAACGCTCGAACAGAATGTGCGCGATTTCGGCATCGAATATTATGCCATGAGCGACGCGCGGCAGGGCATCGTGCATGTGGTGGGGCCGGAACAGGGCTTCACGCTGCCGGGGGCCACCATCGTATGCGGCGACAGCCATACCTCCACCCACGGCGCGTTTGGCGCGCTTGCATTCGGCATCGGTACTTCGGAAGTCGAACATGTGCTGGCGACACAAACACTCCTGATGCGTCCGGCCAAGAACATGCGCGTGCTGGTCGATGGCGATTTGCCACTCGGTATCACATCGAAAGACATGATCCTCGCGATCATCGGCAAAATCGGCACGGCGGGCGGCACCGGTCACGTTATCGAATATTGCGGCAAAGCGGTGCAGGCGCTTTCTATGGAAGGCCGCATGACCGTGTGCAACATGTCGATCGAAGGCGGCGCCCGCGCGGGCCTGATCGCGCCCGACGAAACCACTTTCGCCTATCTGAAGGGCCGCGACCGCGCGCCGCAGGGCAAGGCGTGGGACGATGCCGTGGCGTGGTGGAAGACGCTGCCTTCCGACAGTGGCGCCCGCTATGACAAGGATATAACGCTGGCGGCGGGCGATATCGCGCCGCAAGTCACGTGGGGCACTTCGCCCGAAGACGTGCTGCCCGTCACCGCTTCGGTGCCGGATCCGGCAAGCGCGTCCGACCCCGGCAAAAAGGCGGCGATGGAACGCGCGCTTGCCTATATGGGGTTGAAGCCCGGCATGAAGCTGGCTGATGTGAAGGTGGATAAGGTTTTCATCGGTTCCTGTACCAACGGCCGGATTGAGGATTTGCGCGCGGTCGCCAAGCTGGCCGAGGGGCGTAAGGTGGCCGAAAATGTTTATGCAATGATCGTGCCCGGCTCCGGGCTGGTGAAGCAGCAGGCGGAAGAAGAAGGCCTGCACAGGATATTCATCGAAGCCGGGTTTGATTGGCGCGAGCCGGGCTGCTCGATGTGCCTTGCGATGAACGAAGACCGGTTGAGCCCGGAAGAACGCTGCGCCTCCACCTCGAACCGCAATTTTGAAGGCCGGCAAGGCCGCGGCGGGCGCACCCATTTGATGAGCCCGGCGATGGCCGCCGCCGCCGCCGTAACCGGCCGGCTGACCGACATCCGCGAATTTGGCAAGGAGGCGTCATGAAGGAATATAAGGTCATCATCTACCGCGAACCGCTGCTTGGTTCGATCCTGCTTGGCGGCGCCAAGGTGAACCCCGAACGCTACACGCAATTTCTGAACGAAAACGCCGAACAGGGCTGGCGCGTTATCACGATGGAGCGCGAAAGCCGCCGCGAATTGCTGTTCTTCAAGCGCGAAGCGTTCCTGACGATCCTTGAACGCGATAAATAGGGAGGCCAAGTCATGAACCGTTCAACCCTTATGCGTGCCCTGATGGGCGTTATCGTGGTGGCGGGTGCGCTCGGCATCCTCGATATCTGGTTCGATATTTTCTCGCGCGAAGTGTTCGGTAAATTCCTGCTTACCTGCATCATCGTTGCGGGCGTTATCGCGGCCGTGCTCGCGATCCGCAACGATATCGACGACGAAGACCGCAAGAAAAAAGACGGGTACCTGAACTGATGAAACCTTTCACCGTATTGACCGGGGTTGCCGCGCCGATGGCGCTGATGAATGTCGATACCGACATGATCATCCCCAAGCAATTCCTGAAAACCATCAAGCGCACGGGGTTGGGCAAGTTTCTGTTCAACGACATGCGCTTCACGCCGGACGGCAAGGAAGTGCCGGATTTCGTGCTCAACAAGCCTGCCTACCGCAAGGCCGAGATATTGGTGGCGGGCGCGAATTTCGGGTGCGGTTCAAGCCGCGAACATGCGCCGTGGGCTTTGCTCGATTTCGGCATCCGCTGCGTGATCGCGCCGTCTTTCGCCGATATTTTCTACAATAACTGCTTCAAGAACGGTATTTTGCCGATCGTGCTGCCGCAGGCGGATATCGACAAGCTGATGGACGATGCTTCGCGCGGCGCCAATGCGGCCGTGACGATCGATCTGGAAAAGCTGGAAATCCGCGGCCCCGATGGCGGCTGCATCAAGTTCGAGGTGGATGCCTTCCGCCGCGATTGCCTGCTAAGGGGGCTTGACGATATCGGCCTGACGGAAAAGCACGTAAGCGAGATTGAATCCTTTGAAAACCGGCAGCGGCAGGAACGCCCCTGGTTCTGGAACAAGAAAGCGTCCTGAGGTAGCGAAAAGCATGAGCGCGAAGAAAATCCTTCTTCTTCCCGGTGACGGGATCGGCCCCGAAGCCATGGGTGTGACCCGTAAGGTTATCGAATGGTTTGGCGCAAAACGCGGGTTGAAGTTTGAAATTTCCGAACGTCCCGTCGGCGGCGCTTCGATCGATGCGCATGGCGAGCCGGTGACGGATGCTGCGCTGGCCGAAGCGAAAGCGGCTGATGCCGTGCTGCTGGGCGCCGTAGGCGGCCCGAAATGGGACAAGGTCGATTACAAAATCCGGCCCGAAGCCGGCCTGCTGCGCTTGCGCAAGGAGCTGGATTTGTTCGCCAACCTGCGTCCCGCGCTGGTGTTCGATGCGTTGCTCGATGCCTCGACCCTGAAGCCGGAAATCGTGCGCGGGCTTGATATCATGATCGTGCGCGAATTGACGGGCGGCGTTTATTTCGGCGAACCGCGCGGCATCACCGATCTTGGCAGCGGCAACCGCCGCGGCGTGAATACACAAGTTTATACAACCCCGGAAATCCACCGCGTCGCGCGCGTGGCGTTCGAACTGGCGCGCAAGCGCGGCAACCGCGTCTGTTCGTGCGAAAAGGGCAATGTGATGGAATCGGGCCGCTTGTGGCGCGAAGACGTTACGGCGCTGCATGCGGCCGAATATAAGGATGTGGAATTGACGCATATGTACGCCGATAACGCGGCGATGCAGCTTTTGCGCAATCCGCGCCAGTTCGATGTGATCGTCACCGATAATCTGTTCGGCGATATTTTGTCGGACGAAGCCGCGATGCTTACGGGTTCGCTCGGCATGCTGCCTTCCGCCTCGCTCGGCGCAGCGCATGCGAACGGCAAGCGCCTCGCCATGTACGAGCCGGTGCACGGTTCCGCGCCCGATATCGCGGGGCAGGATAAGGCCAACCCGCTGGCCACGATTCTCAGCTTCGGCATGATGTTGCGTTATTCGTTCGATCTGGGCAGCGAGGCCGATTTGCTTGAAGGCGCGGTCAAAAAGCTGTTGGATGAAGGCGTGCGCACCGGCGATATCGCTGCTCCCGGTACAAAGCCCGTCGGCACGCAGGCGATGGGCGCGGCATTGCTTAAGATGCTGGAAAAGCTTATCTAGTATCCATGTTTCCCAAAGAACGCATCCGCAACTTCGCCATCATCGCCCATATCGATCATGGCAAATCCACGCTGGCCGACCGGCTGATCGAGCGTTGCGGCGGCTTGGAAACGCGCGAGATGCGCGAACAGATCCTCGATAGCATGGATATCGAGCGCGAGCGCGGCATCACCATCAAGGCGCAAACTGTCCGTCTCGGCTACAAAGCAAAAGATGGCGAGCTCTATCAGCTCAATCTGATGGACACGCCGGGCCATGTCGATTTCGCCTACGAAGTCAGCCGCAGCCTCGCGGCTTGCGAAGGTTCCATCCTTGTGGTCGATGCCTCGCAGGGCGTTGAGGCGCAAACGCTGGCGAACGTCTATCAGGCGCTCGATAACCACCATGAAATCGTGCCGGTTCTGAACAAGATCGATCTGCCCGCGGCGGAGCCGGAGCGCGTGAAAAGCCAGATTGAGGATGTGATCGGTATTGATGCATCCGATGCCGTGCCGATCTCGGCCAAAACCGGGCAGGGTATCGATGAAGTGCTCGAAGCCATTGTTACCCGGCTGCCGCCGCCCAAGGGCGATCCGGCCACGCCGCTCAAGGCGCTGCTGGTCGATAGCTGGTATGACAGCTATCTCGGGGTCGTCGTGCTGGTGCGCGTGATCGATGGTGTTTTGAAAAAAGGGCTGAAGGCCCGCTTCATGGCCACGGGGGCGGCGCGGGAAATCGACCGCGTCGGCGTCTTTGCGCCCAAGAAGCTTGAGGTGGACGAACTTGGACCCGGCGAAGTCGGCTTCATTACCGCCGGTATCAAGCAAATTGCCGATACCAAGGTGGGCGACACCATCACGGAAGACCGCCGCCCGGCTGATAAGCCGCTGGCCGGCTTTAAGCCTTCTGTCCCCGTCGTGTTCTGCGGTCTGTTCCCGACCGATTCATCGCAGTTCGAGCATTTGCGTGAATCGCTCGGTAAGCTCGCGCTGAACGACGCCAGTTTTCAATACGAGGCGGAAACCTCGGCCGCGCTGGGTTACGGGTTCCGCTGCGGATTCCTCGGGTTGCTGCATCTCGAAATTATCCAGGAGCGGCTTGAGCGCGAATTCAACCTCGATCTCATTACCACCGCGCCTTCGGTCATTTATCATATGCATCTTACGAACGGGGATTTGCTGCAATTACACAACCCTGCCGATATGCCGGACCCCGTGAAGATTGACCGTATCGAGGAACCCTGGATCAAAGCCACGGTATTCACGCCCGATGAACATCTCGGCAGCATTCTTGCGCTCTGCAACGATCGCCGCGGCGAGCAAATTGATCTGACATATGTCGGTAGCCGTGCAATGCTTGTGTATCGCTTGCCGCTTAATGAAGTGGTATTCGATTTCTACGACCGGCTGAAATCCATCAGCCGGGGCTATGCCAGTTTCGATTATGTGATCGACGAATACCGCGAAGGCGATCTTGTGAAGATGGGTATTCTTGTGAACGGCGAGGCGGTGGATGCGCTTTCCTCGGTCGTGCATCGCGGCACGGCGGAAAAGCGCGGGCGCCAGCTGTGCGAACGGCTGAAAACATTGATACCGCGGCAATTGTTCAAAATCGCGATTCAGGCCGCGATCGGCGACAAGATCATCGCGCGCGAAGACGTTTCCGCGATCCGCAAGGACGTGACGGCGAAATGCTACGGCGGCGACGTTTCGCGCAAGCGCAAATTGCTGGACAAGCAGAAAGAAGGCAAGAAGCGCATGAAGCAGTTCGGGCAGGTCGAAATCCCGCAATCCGCCTTCATCGCCGCGCTGCGCATGGACGATAATAAATAAGAGGCTTTCATGGACCGCTTTGCCGAAGCTGCTTTCTATTACAAGTATCGTCCGGCATGGCCTGAAGATCTGATTGCCGAGCTGGCGCGTGTCGTGAATACGTCACGGAATGAAGGTATTTGCTGGGATATCGGTGCCGGCACGGGGTCGCTTACTATCCCGCTTTCCCGCCATTTCCGCGTTGTGCATGCGGTCGAGCCTTCCGTTCCCATGTTAGCCGAACTTGAAAAAGATGCTGCGGCGGGTGAGGGCAAGATCGTCATTCACCGCCTGTCGGACAAGGATTTGCCCGCCAATCTGCCATCGTTTAACCTGGCGGTGTTTGGGCGTTCATTTCACTGGATGGATCGCAATCGCCTTCTCGATGTCATGTACGATATGACTTTGCCCGGCGGCGCTGTCGCCATTCTCAGCGATGCATCTTATGATCAGGATTCCGAGCCGTGGCAAAGCGCAACGCGTGATGTTATGAAACGTTATGTCGGGGAAATTGGTTGGGACAAACCGCAAGACTGGCTGCCGCATAAAGAGCTTCTGGCAAGCAGGAATGATTGGCGCATGACCGACATAAGCCGTACCGTGCGACGGCATGCAACGGTCGAGGAAATCGTAAACCGGTGCCTGTCCTATTCTTGGTGTGCGCCCTCCGCGCTTGGCGAAAAATGTGAAGAGTTTGTTGAAACAATGCGTTCCGAGTTATCAGGCCATGCACAAGAAGGCCTGTTGCACGAAAACGCTGAAATCACGGCATTGCTGCTAAGACCGGTTTAACGCGTCTACGCCACCCGGTAATATCCCTTCATCGCGACGCTGGAGCCGAATTTTTCGGCGCGCGCTTGGTCGTAAACCAGCCGCCCGGGGTTTTGCTTTACATAAGCGTCGATCGCCTCCATCGGGCCGGGGCCGTGTTCGGGCCGCACAAGGTGGCCGTTGACGATGGTATCTTCCACGATCAGGTAATCGCCGCTGCGCAGGAACGGAACGTGCGCCGCAAGCTCGCGCGCCACATGCTGCGCGCTGTGGTCGGCATCGAGGATCAGGAAAAGCGGCCCGCGCGGCTCGGGGATCTGGCGGTAAACGCTGGCGGCCACGTCGGTCGCGCCGCTGTCGGCCTTGAGCCATACGAGGTTTGGCACGGCGGTATGATCGAGCTGCCATTCGGCCATCGGGTCAATGGTGAAAACCTTTCCCTTGCGGCCGAGATTGGTGAACAGATCGGCAAAAAACAGCGCCGAGCCGCCGTGGCGCGTGCCGGTTTCCACAATCCATTCGATTTTATGTTCGCAGATGATTTCCTGGTAATTCCACATGTCCGGCGGGTATTTCAGCGTGCGCACGCCGCGATAGCTCATGTGCTTCCATACGTTGGTTTCGTGGAACCAACGCAGGTAGTCCCATGCCGGGCCGGTCGGTTGTGTCATGCGCTTTTCTCCGGTGCCAGTGCCTGCAGTCCTTCACGGTAGGTAGGGTATTTCAGCTTTATGTGCAACGCCTGTTTGATGCGGTCGTTCCGCACCTTCCGGCTTTCGGCGTAAAACCCGCGCGCCATGGGGGACATGGCGGCCTCGGCTTCCGCCAGCGGCACCAGCGGCGGCGGCTCCATGCCCAGAAGTTCGGCGGCGTATGCCACCATCTCATGCCCCGGCGCGGGCTGGTCGTCGGCGAGGTTATAGATCGCGCCCGGCTCGGGCCGGTTCATCGAAGCGCACAACACCTGCACGATATCTTCAACATGGATGCGGTTGAAGATATGTCCCGGTTTGTCGATGCGCGTGGCCGTGCCGCGTTGCAGGTTTTCAAGTGCGTTGCGGCCGGGCCCATAAATTCCGGCAATGCGGAATGTGTGCACGGGCACGCCGTATTCCTGCAACCCGCGCCAGCGGTTTTCGGCTTCCAGCCGCGCGCGGCCGTTTTCGCCGCCGGGCGCAGGGGGCGTTTGCTCGTCAACCCAGCCGCCTTGCCGGTCGCCATATATGCCGGTGCTGGAAAGATAGCCGAACCATTTCATTTGCGGCGCGTGGCCGACGATATCGCAATCATGGATATCGAAAACCGGGTCGCCGAACCTGTCGGGCGGGATGCTGTGCAGGATGTAATCCGCCCCCGCCAGCGTGGCGGGCAGCGCCCTGATGCCCTGGCCGCGGTCGAACAGATAGCCTTCGATACCGAGCCGCTCAAGGTCGCGCAGCTTGCTTTCGCGCCGCGTTGTGCCGGCCACATCCCAGCCGTAACTTCTTAGCTGACCGGCCAGCGCCAGTGCGGTATAACCAAGGCCGAAGATGAAAATGCGTGCCATGACGGAGCCACTCTAGGCATGAAAACACCCGCGCTCAAGCATATACATGGCCTTTCTGCGCTGTGCCTTATCGCCGCCTTTACGGCGCCGGCGCTTGCCGCGCCGCCGTCGCAACAGCTGCAGGATTGCCTGAAGCGCAGCGAAGAAGCGCCGGACGAAGCCTATGCCGCCGCCCTTGTGTGGGAAAAACAGGGCAAGGGCGGGCGCGAAGCGTCCACCTGCCTCGCGATGGCGGAATTCAATCGCGGCAACTTTGCCGAAGCTGCGCCGCGCCTTGCCGCGCTGGCGGCGGGGGAGAAGGATGCGGCAAAGGCTGCCGCGATCTTTAACCGCGCAGGCTGGGCGTGGGTGCGCGCGGGCATGGCCGAAAAAGCGGAAGCGCAATTTTCCAGCGCGATCGAAAAGGCGCCGGACGATCCGGTCAACTGGACCGATCGCGCCGTCGCCGCGATGGACGGCGAGCGTTACTGGGATGCGCTTGATGATCTGAAACAGGCCATCAAGCTCGATAAAACCTCGGCCGACGCCTATGCGTGGCGCGCCAGCGTGTGGGACAAGCTCGGCAACGGCACCAATGCCCGGCTTGATGCCGAAGCGGCCCTTGGCCGCGACCCGAAGCAGGCGCTCGCGCGGCAATTGTATGAAAAGTATCCGCGCAAAAAGGCGCAGGAAGCGGCGGCGGAATGACAACCGTAACCCGTTTCGCACCCAGCCCCACGGGGCATCTGCATCTCGGTCACGCCTATTCGGCGCTCTATGCCGCGCAAGCGGCGCAGCAGGCGGGCGGAAAGTTCTTGCTGCGCATTGAAGATATTGACCCGACCCGTTGCCGCCCGAACTACACCGAAGATCTGCTCGAAGATCTCGCCTGGCTCGGGCTGGTATGGGAATACCCGGTGCGCAATCAATCGAAACATATGGCGGATTACGAAGCCGCGCTGAACCGGCTGCGCGGCATGGGGCTTATCTATCCATGCTTTTGCACCCGCAGGGAGATAGAGGCCGAAGTTGCCGCCGCTGGCCACGCGCCGCACCTGCCATCCCGTGGGGGGCCCGACGGGGCCGTCTATCCCGGCATTTGCCGCGGCATGGATGCAGCGGAAGCCGATATACGCATCAAAAGCGGGGACGGGCACAGCTTCCGGCTCGATATGGAAAAGGCCGCCGCCATGACCGGGCCGCTTGTTTGGCAGGATCGCGAACGCGATACCGTAACCGCGCAGCCGCAGGATTTCGGCGATATCGTGCTGGCGCGCAAGGAAACGCCAACCTCATACCACCTTAGCGTTACGGTTGATGACGCGTTGCAGGGCGTTACGCTGGTGACGCGCGGGGAAGATTTGCTGCGCGCGACCGATATCCACCGTTTGCTGCAGGCGCTTCTTGGCTACGAAACGCCGGCCTATGACCATCACAAGATGCTTTCAAACCGGGAGGGGGAGCGTCTTTCGAAACGCGATGGCGCGCTTACGCTGCGCCAGTTGCGTGCCGCCGGTCATTCGGCGGCGGAAGTGCGCGCCATGGCTGGTTTTGGCGGCTGACGGTTTAGTCCGATCGCAAGTGCCTCATATTCCGGTTCGTCGCGTGCGATGATGCCGTGGCGCATCAGAAAATCTATTTGCACCAGATTGACGTTGAATTTGAATTTATCGGTATCGCGCACAATTGCCATCACTTCGGGCGCGGGCAAAAGATGGAAGGCGGCCACTTCGCCGTCACGGTTTTGCGGCACGAAGCTTTCCGGCAATTCAAGGTCATAGATAAACAGCGTGTCTTGCCGCAGGCCCTCGGCCTGTTCGTACAAATAGCTGATATCGCCTGCGGCAATGGCTTTGCCGGCCATTTCCGGGCTCATGCCGGCTTCTTCGGCCGCTTCCTTGCGCAAATTTTCCTCGGTCGTCAGGCCAAAGGGCTGCCCGCCGCCGATGATGTTATCGAACTTGCCGGGCGCCACAAACCTGTCGGCGGCGCGTTCGCCCAGCCAAATATGCAATGCACCGTGCTTGCGCACGAAGCCGTTCACATGCACGCCCCAGCTATGGGTGCCGAACCATGGTACGGCAGCGCGATCGAGCACGGCGAGCGGCTCGGCTTCATAGGCGGTTGTTACAGGGTAATATTCGCCGCGCATTTGCGGTGGCGGCGTTTGGCGCGCGGCGATCAGCGCGGCGGCTTCGGCCAGCGCGGCAGTGCGTTCCTTGAAGTTGTCGAGCTTTTCCGAAAGCGCGATGCCGTTGCCGGAAGCCGTAAAATTTTGTCCGCTTGATGCAAGCATGTCTGCCAGCGTTTCACGCATCCAGCCGACTTGTGCGCCCGCCACTATAAAGGGGCGGTATGGCTTCAGATCATGCTTGTTGCAGGCGGAAATGTGGCGGAGAAAACCGGGCATAATCTCAGGATTGCCGCTCCGCCATCATTTGCTTCATTTCCCCGATCGCCTTCGCGGGGTTCAGCCCCTTGGGGCAGGTGTTGGTGCAATTCATGATCGTGTGGCAGCGATAGAGCCGGAACGGATCTTCAAGCTCGTCAAGCCGCTCGCCCGCCATTTCGTCGCGCGTGTCGATCACCCAGCGATAGGCCTGCAAAAGCACGGCGGGGCCGAGATAGCGGTCGCTGTTCCACCAATAGCTCGGGCAGCTGGTCGAACAACAGAAGCACAGAATGCATTCATATGCGCCATCGAGCTTCGCGCGTTCTTCGGGCGATTGCAGCCGCTCGCGGTCCGGCGGCGGCGGGGTCTGGCTTTGCAGCCACGGCTTGATCGAAGCGTACTGCGCGTAAATTTGCGTCAGATCGGGCACCAGGTCTTTCACAACCGGCATATGCGGCAGCGGATAGACCTTGGCGGTGCCGCTGATTTCGTCGATGTGTTTCAGGCAAGCAAGCGTGTTGGTGCCGTCCACATTCATGGCGCAGCTGCCGCAAATGCCTTCGCGGCAGGAACGGCGGAAGGTCAGCGTGCTGTCGATATCGTTTTTGATATGGATTAGCGCGTCCAGCACCATCGGCCCGCATTTATCGAGATCGATCGTGTAGTCATCGACGCGCGGGTTTTCGCTGTCGTCGGGGCTCCAGCGGTAGATGCTGAAGGTCTTGGTGCGCGTCGCGCCTTCGGGCGCGGGGTAGCTTTTGCCTTTCTTGACCTTGGAATTTTTAGGCAATGTGAATTCAACCATGGCGGCCCCCTTAGTAAACGCGCGCTTTGGGCGGGATGGGTTTCACCTCGTCCGTCAGCGTGTTCATGTGTACCGGGCGGTAATCGATCTTCGTTTTGCCCTTTTCGTCGATCCATATGACCGTATGCTTCATCCATTCCTTGTCGTTGCGGTCCGGGAAATCTTCGCGCGCGTGCGCGCCGCGGCTTTCCTTGCGATTGGCGGCGGCATCGATCGCGGTCACGGCCTGTGCCATAAGGTTATCAAGCTCGATGGTCTCCATGAGATCCGAATTCCATACGAGCGTGCGGTCGCCGACCCCAAGCTTCTCCCGTTTGGCCCACGCGCCCTGTATTTTCTTGCGCCCTTCTTCCAGCGCATCGCCGGTGCGGAACACGGGGCAATAGGTCTGCATGGTTTTCTGCATCTCGAGCCGCAGATCGGCGGTGCGCACATCGCCCTTGGCGTTGCGCAGCCGGTCGAGCCGCTCAATGGCAAAATCACCGGCATCCGCGGGCAATTCCTTATGCCCCTGTCCGGGCTTGATCACGTCGGCGGCGCGGTTGGCGGCGGCGCGGCCGAACACCACGAGATCGAGCAGCGAGTTGGAGCCGAGCCGGTTCGCGCCATGCACCGAAACGCAGGCGGCCTCGCCGATCGCCATCAGCCCCGGCACAACGGCGTCCGGGTTGTCTTTTACCGGGCGCACCACTTCGGTCTGGTGGTTGGTGGGGATACCGCCCATGTTGTAATGCACGGTCGGCAGAACGGGGATGGGTTCCTTCGTTACATCCACGCCCGCGAAGATGCGCGCGGTTTCGGCGATGCCGGGCAAGCGCTGATGGATCACGGCGGGATCGAGATGTTCGAGATGCAGGTGGATATGGTCCTGTTCCTTCCCGCAGCCCCGGCCTTCACGGATTTCGATGGTCATGGAGCGGCTGACGACGTCGCGGCTGGCAAGGTCCTTGGCGCTTGGCGCATAGCGTTCCATGAAACGCTCGCCGCTCGCATTGGTGACATAGCCGCCTTCGCCGCGCACGCCTTCGGTGATCAGGCAGCCGGCGCCGTAAATGCCGGTCGGGTGGAACTGGATGAATTCCATGTCCTGCAGCGGCAACCCGGCGCGCAACACCATGGCGTTGCCGTCGCCCGTGCAGGTGTGGGCGGACGTGCATGAAAAGTATGTACGGCCATAACCGCCGGTCGCGAGCACGACCGTGTGCGCGCGGAAACGGTGGATCGTGCCGTCATCAAGGTTCCAGGCGACAACGCCGCGGCATGCGCCTTCTTCGTCCATAATGAGATCGAGCGCGAAATATTCGATGAAGAATTCGGCATCGTGCTTCAGCGATTGCTGATAGAGCGTGTGCAAAATGGCGTGGCCGGTGCGGTCGGCGGCGGCGCAGGTGCGGTGCGCGGCGGGACCGGTGCCGAATTTCGTAGTCATGCCGCCGAACGGGCGCTGGTAGATCTTGCCCGCTTCGGTGCGGCTGAAGGGCACGCCGTAATGTTCAAGTTCGATCACGGCGGGAATGGCCTCGCGGCACATATATTCAATTGCATCCTGGTCGCCGAGCCAGTCGGAGCCCTTCACGGTATCGTACATATGCCAGCGCCAGTCATCCTCGCCCATATTGCCAAGGGCTGCCGAAATTCCGCCCTGCGCCGCCACGGTGTGGCTGCGGGTCGGGAATACTTTGGTGATGCAGGCGGTTTTAAGACCCTTGAGCGCCATGCCGAAGGTCGCGCGCAAACCCGCGCCGCCGGCGCCGACGACAACGACATCATAGGTGTGGTCGATATATTCGTATGCTTTCGGCATCAATTACGCTCCGGCCCCCAGAAAAATTTTCAACACCGCCAGCACGCCCGCAAGCGCCAGCGCCACGGCGCCAAGCTTGATCGCGACAAAACTGGCGGTTTTTGTAACTTCGCAATGCACGTAATCTTCGATCACTTCCTTGATCCCCGCCGCGCCGTGGTGGAACCCGGCGGCAAGCAGCAAGATCATAAGCCCGGCGCTGACCGGGTTGTGCAGCCATTCGGTCACGGCAGCGCGGTCGCCCGCTTGTACGCACCAAACAAGGCTGCCTGCAAACCAGAGGCTAAGCGGAATGAGCGCGAGCGCGCTCAGGCGCATCGCCATCCATGCCCTTGCGCCGCTTTTGGCGGAACCGATCCCGCGCACGCGGGCCAGCGGGGTGCGCATGCTGTTCTTGTTCTTCATGGCGCAAACCCCCAAAGCGGTGCCCAGGCGAGCAACGTAAGGGCGGCGGACACAATCAGTGCGAGATAGCCGGTCGTATAGACTTGCTTGATTTCAAGAAAGAGCCCGGCGTCCCAGAACAGATGGCGTATGCCGGAACACAGATGATAGAAAAACGCCCACACCCATCCCGAAAGCAGCGCAAGCCCGATGCTTGAGGAAAATGCGGCGCTGATCTGCGCGAAGCATTCGGCGCTGAACGCGGCTGCCCACAGCCACGCGACCAGCACAGGCAGCCCGAGCAACAGGCCGACACCCGTCATGCGGTGGAAAATCGACATGCCCGAGGTCAGTTGCGGGCGGTAAACCTGAAGATGCGGTGAAAGCGGGCGCGGGGTTTTGGCTGGCTGCTGAGCTGGCATTGCGAACCTTGGCGAATAATTCCGGGCGGGATGATTCTATAACGCCAAGCATCCTAGGCGCTGGAGCCGGAAACCGCAATATCCTTGTGGAACAGGGGGTTAGTGATACCGGTTCTTATCTGATATGCCGGTATGGTTGGAACGCCGTAAATTGCCCCCGGGCCGCAAATGATCGACCATATTTATGTAGCCTTTGCCTGCTTGTTCGTTACAGTTTTGTGTCTTGGCCTGTATTACGAAAAAAAGGCCAAGATAGGCGCTGTTCCCACATTGTCGCCCGCTGCAAAAAAAATGCTTGCGCTGGCCGTCGCACACGGTAATGCCGCGCGGCCATTGCGCATTGCCGACTTGGGTTGTGGTTGGGGCGGGCTGCTTATGCGCTTTGCCCGGCATTACAGAGATGCGGATATAACCGGCTATGAGGTTTTTCCGTTCGCTTTTCTGGTTTCAAAGATGCGTGCGTTTTTATCGCGGCGTAACCGCGGCAGCATAACAGTGCTGAACCGTGATTTCATGCAAGACGATCTTGGCGCGTATGATCTCGTATTATGCTACCTGTCGCCGCGCCTGATGGAGGCGCTTGAGCAAAAATTCGTGCAGGAACTGAAGCCCGGAGCATGCGTCATATCCAACGCGTTTGCGTTGCCCGGCATACGTCCGCTGGAAACCGCGGAGGTGACAATTTTGGGCCTCGGGATACCGGTTTATCTGTATCGTCAGCCACTTGCCAAAAACGGCGCGGGGTCGTAACAAAAACATATGCAAACAGAACAGCTTCAAACCATTATCGACAAGGCGTGGGAAGACCGCGCCGCCGTCACCTCCGCCACGAAGGGGGAGGTGCGGGATGCCGTGGAAACCGCTTTGTCCGGGCTCGATAGCGGCGCGTTCCGCGTGGCGGAAAAGGCGGGCGATGCGTGGCGGGTCAATCAATGGCTGAAGAAGGCGGTTTTGCTGTTCTTCCGGCTCGAAGACATGGCAATGATCTCCGGCGGCCCCGGCGGCGCACACTGGTGGGATAAGGTCCCGTCCAAGTTCGATGGCTGGGGGCCGGAACAATTCAAGGCCGCCGGCTTCCGCGCCGTGCCGGGCAGCATCGTGCGCCGCTCGGCCTATATCGCGCCCGGCGTGGTGCTGATGCCTTCTTTCGTCAATCTTGGCGCCTATGTCGGCGAAGGCACCATGGTCGATACGTGGGTTACCGTCGGTTCCTGCGCGCAGGTCGGCAAAAACTGTCATATCTCGGGCGGCGTCGGGATCGGCGGCGTGCTGGAACCGTTGCAGGCAGGCCCGGTGATTATCGAAGACGATTGTTTCATCGGCGCGCGCAGCGAAGTTGTGGAAGGTGTGGTCGTGGGGCGCGGCTCCGTGCTTTCGATGGGCGTTTTCATCAGCTCGACCAGCCGGATCGTCGATCGCGCGACGGGCGAAGTGTTCGTCGGCCGCGTGCCGCCTTATTCGGTAGTTGTGCCGGGCGCCATGCCGGGCAAGCCGTTGCCGGACGGCAGCGCGGGCCCGAGCCTCGCTTGCGCCGTGATCGTGAAACGGGTCGATGAAAAGACCCGCGCCAAAACATCGATCAATGAACTGCTGCGCGACTAGCGCCGCGCATAAGGGGTACCCACGGTGCATATCACGCTGATCGGCATGTCGAACATCGGCAAAAGCCACTGGGCCCGCCGCTTGGCCGCAGAGCGCGGCTTCGAGTATGTCGATTGCGACCTTCTGGTCGAGCGCAGCCTTGGCCCCGAGATGGCGGAATTCGGCGAAGGCCTCGCGAACGTCGCAAAATGGCTGGGCCAGCCATACGACACGCGCTACGCATCGGCCAGCCGGCAGTATATTGAACACGAAACGCAGATTATGCGCGATGTATTGGAGCAGATTCGTGCCCATCCGGACGATGCCCCGCTGGTAGCCGACACCACGGGCAGCGTGATTTATGTGGACGGTAAAATTCTTGCAGAATTGCAGGCGCTGACGCGCGTGATCTATCTCGAAGCCTCGCCCGAACATACCGCGCATCTGTTCGAAACCTACATCGCCACCCCAAAGCCGGTGATATGGGGCGATGCCTTTGTCCCGCAGCCGGGCGAAGCGCCGGGCGATGCGCTGAAGCGCTGCTACCCGGCCTTGCTTGAAGCGCGCGCGAAGCGCTACCGCGAACTCGCGCACGTCACCATACCGTTCGAACAGCACCGGCAGCCGTCCGGCGGGCTCGATTTACTGGTCGGGAAGGCCTGAAAACCCCTTTAAACGGCAATAAGCTGATTGAATTAACCATGGCGGGCGGCTATTATATTGTCATCGAAACAAGGAAGGTCGGTCATGGCACAGAAGGCTACGCAAACGGAATTTTACGGCTCCATTACAGCCCTTATCACCCCGTTCCGGGATGGCAAGGTCGATGCCGCGCAATTCCAGAAGTTCGTGCAATGGCAGATCGATGAAGGCACCCACGGTCTTGTGCCCTGCGGCACCACGGGCGAAAGCCCGACGCTAAGCCACGAAGAACACCATCAGGTGATCGAACTGTGCATCGAAGCCGCGAAGGGCAAAGTGCCCGTGATCGCCGGGTGCGGTTCCAATGCGACGGCCGAAGCCATTAGCCTGACGCAGCACGCCGAAAAGGCGGGCGCGGATGCCGCGCTGCAGGTCACGCCTTATTATAACAAGCCCACGCAGGAAGGCCTCTATCAGCACTTCAAGGCCATCCATGATAACAGCGGCCTGCCCATCATCATCTATAACATTCCCGGCCGCAGCGTCGTGAATATGTCGGTCGAAACCATGGCGCGTCTGGCCGAATTGCCGCGCATCGTGGGCGTGAAGGACGCCACGGCGGATCTGCAGCGCCCGGCGCTGCAGCGCGTCGCGTGCGGCGATGATTTCTGCCAGCTTTCGGGCGAAGATGGCACGGCGCTCGCGTTTCTCGCGCAGGGCGGCGTGGGGTGCATCTCGGTCGCTTCCAACATCGCGCCGCGCCTGTGCAGCGAAATGCAGGTGGCCTGGCGTGCGGGCGATATCGCCAACGCCACGCGCATCAATGTCCTGCTGACGCCGTTGTTCCAGGCTTTGTTCGTGGAATCTTCCCCCGCGCCGGTGAAGTTCGGCGCTTCACTGCTGGGCCTGTGCCGCAACGAGCTGCGCCTGCCGCTCGTGGCCGCAAGCAAGGCAACGGAAAAGCTGATGCAGGATGTGATGCAGAAAGCGGGCCTGCTGCCGGCCAACCTTAAGGCATTCGGCGGCTGATAGCCGCGCGCAGCGCTATTTCAGATAATCTTTTGCCAGCAGTTCCGCTATCTGGATGGCGTTAAGCGCCGCGCCCTTGCGCAGATTGTCGGCCACGACCCAGATAGTCAGCCCGTTTTCCACGGTCATATCCTCGCGGATACGGCTGACAAAAACCGCATCTTCGCCCGCGCATTCGACCGGCGTCACGAAGCCTTCCTCGTTATGCTGGTCAATCACGGTGATGCCCGCGGCCTTTTTCAGCGCGGCGCGCGCTTCGGTCGCGCTCACCGGGTTCCCGAATTCTATATTCGCGCTCACGGCGTGGCCGATGAACACCGGCGCACGCACGCATGTGGCGGTAAGCTTGATCTTGGGATCAAGGATTTTCTTGGTCTCCACCATCATTTTCCATTCTTCCTTGGTGGAGCCGTCCTCCATGAACACATCGATCTGCGGAATGACGTTGAAGGCGATCTGCTTGGTGAACTGTTCTTTCTTGATCTGGTCGTTCACGTAAACCGCGCGCGTCTGGCTGAACAGTTCGTCCATCGCTTCCCGCCCCGCGCCGGAAACCGATTGATAGGTCGCGACCACGACGCGGTTTATTTTCGCAAGGTCGTGCAGCGGCTTCAGCGCCACGACAAGCTGGATGGTCGAACAGTTGGGGTTGGCGATGATGTTTTTCTTGGCATAACCGGCGATCGCCTGCGGGTTCACTTCCGGCACCACCAGCGGCACATCCGGGTCCATGCGGAAATGCGACGTGTTGTCGATCACGATGCAACCGGCGGCGCCCGCGCGCGGCGCAAATTCGGCCGATATTTTCGCGCCGGCGGAAGAAAGGCAGATATCCACGCCGCGGAAATCGAATTTCGCGAGGTCCTGCACCTTCAGCGTTTCGTCTTCGCCGAAGCTGGCCGTGCCGCCGGCCGAGCGCGCGGAGGCAAGCGCATACACTTCCGAGACCGGAAATTTGCGCTCCGCCAGCGTCTTGAGCATTTCCTGACCCACGGCGCCAGTGGCCCCGACAACCGCTACCTTGTACTTCCCCATATCTTTCCGCCGTTCAAAATCGTTTGTGCAGCGCAACATCGCGCGCCATTGATATAACCAGAGCGGCGGATTTTATGCTATAATTATTTAGCGTTTTTGAGGCGGGAGGCGGCAATGACAAAGGCCTATACCACCTACGAAGACTTCTGGCCCTTTTATCTGTCGCAGCATGCGCGGCGCGGCACGCGGGCGCTGCATCTGTTCGGCACCGGGGTCGCTATCCTATATATCGGCAAGGCGGTTTTCAGCTTCAACCCCTTCTGGCTGCTTGGCGCCGCTTTCATGGGCTATTTCTTCGCCTGGATCGGGCATTTTTTCATCGAAAAGAACCGGCCCGCCACCTTCAGCTACCCGTTATGGTCGCTGCGCGGGGATTTTCACATGTTCTATCTGTGGGCCACGGGGCGGCTGGGCGACGAGCTACGCAAGCATGGCCTTGGGTGACGCCCACATGCGGCTGCACGGCGTAACCATTTCTTAATCCTTGTTTCACCAATATGAATTGTTTGGCCTATACTACTGCAGCAGCCCGCCCGAAGGCCATGCCCGAGGTTTGCAATGAAGCCAGTCGTCATCGCCGGTTACGCCCGTTCACCCTTCTGCTTCGCCGCCAAGGGTGAGCTTGCCAAGGTGCGGCCGGATGATATCGCCGCCGCCGTTGTGCGCGGCCTGCTTGAACGCACGAAGGTCGATCCGAACGCGATCGAGGATCTGATCGTCGGTTGCGCTTTCCCGGAAGGGGAGCAGGGTTTGAACGTGGCGCGGCTGATCGGTTTTATCGCCGGGCTGCCGCAATCGGTCGCGGGCGTAACGGTCAACCGTTTTTGCGGCTCTTCCATGCAAAGCATTCACATGGCCGCCGGCGCGATCCAGATGGGCGCGGGCGATGCCTTTATATGCGCAGGCATTGAAAGCATGACGCGCATTCCAATGGGCGGCTACAACACGCTGCCCAACCCCGCCTTGTATGAAACGCTGCCTGCCGCCTATATGGGCATGGGCGAAACGGCGGAAAATGTCGCGCGCAAATACAAGATATCGCGCAAGGAGCAGGAAGAATTCGCGGTTGTGTCGCACGCCCGCGCAAGCGCGGCGCAGGAAGGCGGCAGACTGACGGCCGAAATTGTGCCGGTACAGGCGCCCGAAGGCATGGTGGAAAAAGACGGCTGCATCAGGCCCGGCACCACCGCGGAAAAGCTCGCGACGCTTAAACTTGCGTTCGATGAAAGTGGCTCCGTTACGGCGGGCACATCTTCGCCGCTGACCGATGGCGCGGCGGCCACGCTGGTCACGAGCGAGGAATTCGCACGCACGCACAGGCTCCCCATTCTGGCGCGGATCAGGTCTGTCGCCGTTGCCGGATGCGCGCCCGAAATCATGGGTATCGGCCCGGTGGCCGCCACGCGCAAGGCGCTGGCGCGCGCGGGGCTTGAAGCCAAGGATATGGATGTGATCGAACTGAACGAAGCGTTTGCTTCACAGTCCATCGCTTGCATCCGCGATCTCGGGCTCGATCAAAGCAAGATCAATATTGATGGCGGCGCGATCGCGCTCGGCCATCCGCTGGGCGCCACCGGCGCCCGTATCACCGGCAAGGCGGCGCAAATCATGCAGCGGGAAGGCAAGCGCTATGCGCTGGCCACGCAATGCATCGGCGGCGGGCAGGGGATCGCCACCATCCTTGAAGCGGCGGAGTAAGCGGCGGCAATGGCGAACGAGATCAAGCAGGTTGCGGTTATCGGTTCGGGCGTGATGGGCAGCCAGATCGCGGCGCATGTCGCCAATGCGGGCATTCCCGTGTTGCTGCTCGATATCGTGCCGAAAGGCGCGGAAGACCGCAGCCAGCTCGCGAAGGGTGCGATCGAAAAGCTGCTGAAGATGGACCCGGCGCCCTTCATGCACAAGAAGAACGCCCGTCTCGTCACCCCCGGCAATATCGAAGACGATTTGCCCAAGCTGAAGGATGTCGATTGGGTGGTCGAAGCGGTGCTGGAAAATCCGCAAATCAAATCCGACCTGTATAAAAAGGTCGATGCAGTGCGCAAGCCGGGTTCAATCGTATCGTCCAACACCTCCACCATTCCGCTTGAAGTGCTGATAAAGGACCAGTCAGCCGCCTTCGCGCGCGATTTCCTGATCACGCATTTCTTCAACCCGCCACGCTACCTGCATCTGCTTGAACTGGTTGTCGGCCAGAAAACCCGCGATGACGCAATTTCCACCATCAGCGCGTTCGTCGATATCCAGCTGGGCAAGGGCGTCGTGCGCTGCAAGGATACGCCCGGTTTCATCGCCAACCGGCTCGGCACCTTTTTCATGCAGACCGCGATCAATGCCACGCTCGATCTCGGCCTTTCGGTGCAGGAAGCGGATGCGGTGTGCAGCCGCCCCATGGGCGTCCCGAAAACCGGCGTGTTCGGTTTGATCGATCTTGTCGGGCTCGATCTCATGCCCTTGATCGCCAAAAGCTTCATGGGCACGCTGCCCGCGGATGACGAATACCGCAAGATTTACCGCGAGCCGGAACTGTTCGGAAAAATGATCGCCGATGGTTATACCGGCCGCAAGGGCAAGGGCGGGTTCTATCGCCTGAACCGCGAGGGCGGTAAAAAGGTCAAGGAAGCGATCGATCTGAAAACCGGCCAATACAGCGAAGCGGGCAAGCCCAAAATCGCCGCGCTGCAGAATGCGGGCAAGGATCTGCGCAAACTTTGCGAAACCGATGACGAACACGGCAAGCTCGCTTGGGCCGTGCTCGGGCAAACGCTTTCCTATGCCGCCTCGCTGGCCGGGCAAATTGCCGACGATATCGTTTCCATCGATAACGCCATGCGCTGGGGTTACAACTGGAAGTTCGGCCCGTTCGAGCTGATCGATCAGCTCGGCACAGCTTGGTTCACCGAACGCCTGAAGAAGGAAGGCCGCCCGGTGCCGCCGCTGCTTGAAGCCGCGAAGGGCCGCCCGTTCTACCGTATCGAAGGCAGGGCGTGCGAATACCTGACGTTGCAGGGCACTTACGCACCCGTTACGCGGCCCGAAGGCGTGCTGCTGCTGGCCGATATCAAGCGCGGCGCGAAGCCGGTATTGAAGAACGGTTCCGCCAGCCTTTGGGATATCGGTGATGGCGTCGCCTGTTTTGAAATCCACACCAAGATGAATTCGTTCGACCCCGATGTGCTCGGGCTCGTGCTCAAATCGGTCGATCTGATTGCGTCCGACCGTTTGCGCTGGAAGGGCATGGTCGTCCATAACGAAGGCGATAATTTCTCCGCCGGCGCCAATCTCGGGCTCGCGTTGTTCGCGCTCAATATCGGCTTGTATCCGGCGATCGATAGTCTTGTTGAACAGGGCCAAAAGGCTTTCCGCGCGTTGCGCTTCGCGCCGTTCCCCAGTGTGGGCGCGCCGTTCAACCTCGCGCTCGGCGGCGGGTGCGAAGTTAATCTCGGCTGCAGCGCCGTGCAGGCGCATGCCGAACTTTACATGGGCCTTGTCGAGGTCGGCGTCGGTATCGTTCCCGGCTGGGGCGGCTGCGCGCAAATGCTGATGCGCGCCTTCAGCAGCAAGAAGCGTTTCGGCGGCCCGATGCCGCCGCTGGCGCAGGTGTTTGAAACCGTCGGCACGGCCAAGGTTTCGCGCTCCGCCGCCGAAGCGAAGGATTTGATGTATCTGCGCAAATCCGATGGCATTACCATGAACCGTGATAGGCTTTTGTTCGATGCCAAGCAAAAGGTTTTGGCGCTGGCGCCGGGCTACAAGCCGCCGGAAGAAATGAAATTCAGGTTGCCGGGCAAGGCCGGGCGCGCCGCGCTTTCGCTCGTGCTACAAGGCATGCGGCTTGCGGGCAAGGTGACGCCGCACGATATGGTTGTCAGCTCTGCGCTCGGCAATGTGCTCACGGGCGGCGATACCGATATCACGGCAGAATTGACCGAAGCCGATATCCTCGCGCTTGAGCGCAGCGAATTCATGAAACTGGTGAAAACGCCCGGCACGCTGGCGCGGATCGAGCATATGCTCGGCACCGGCAAGCCGCTAAGGAATTAGGGGGAAGCGATGCCGATATACAAAGCCCCGCACGCGGATATCAATTTCGTCCTGAACGATCTGTTGGGTATCGAAGGCCTTTCGAAGCTCCCGGGGTATGAGGAAGCGACGCCGGAGATGTTCGAAACCGTGCTCGAAGCCGCGGGGCAGGTGTGCGAAGAAGTATTGCAGCCGCTGAACCAGAGCGGCGATCTGGAAGGCTGCGTCTATGAAAACGGCGTGGTGCGCACGCCCAAGGGCTTTCCCGAAGCCTATAAGACGTTCTGCGAAAGCGGCTGGCCCGGCCTTTCCTGCGATCCGGCTTATGGCGGGCAAGGCTTGCCTTTGCTGCTTAACTTCGTGATCGATGAAATGGTTTGTTCGGCCAACATGTCGTTCGGCATGTATCCAGGCCTCAGCCACGGCGCATATAATGCGATCCACACGCATGGCGGTGACGAACTGAAACAGCGCTATCTGCCGAAAATGGTCACGGGCGAATGGACCGGCACGATGTGTCTGACCGAACCGCATTGCGGCACCGATCTTGGCCTTATTCGCACTAAGGCGGAACCGAATACCGATGGCAGTTTCAAGATCAGCGGCACCAAGATATTCATTTCAGCGGGTGAGCACGATCTGGCCGATAACATCATCCATCTCGTGCTCGCCAAGCTGCCCGATGCCTTGCCGGGCATCAAGGGCATCAGCCTGTTTCTTGTGCCGAAATTCCTCCCCAAAGAAGATGGCACGGCCGGCCCGCGTAACGGCGTTGCATGCGGGCGGATCGAACACAAAATGGGCATCAAGGCTTCATCCACCTGCGTCATGAATTTCGAAAACGCGACCGGCTGGCTGGTCGGTAAGCCTAACAGCGGCATGAAGGCCATGTTCACGATGATGAACGAAGCGCGCCTTGCGGTCGGGCTTCAGGGTCTTGGCCTTGCCGAGGTCAGCTACCAGAACGCCGTGCAATACGCGCATGACAGATTGCAGGGCCGCGGGCTCAAAGGCCCCGTGTACCCGGATAAACCGGCGGACCCGTTGATCGTGCACCCGGATATCCGCAAAAACCTTTTGACCATGCGCGCCTATGTTGAAGGTTGCCGCGCGCTGGCCTACTGGATCGGCTATCAGCTCGATATCGCCGCCAAGCACGGCGATGCGCAAGCCCGGCAGGATGCCGAAGATCTGGTGGCGCTGCTGACGCCGATTATCAAATCCTTTCTCACCGATGTTGGTTTCGATGTCGCCAATATCGGCGTGCAAATCTATGGCGGCCATGGCTATTGCCACGATTTTGGCATGGAACAATTCGTGCGCGATGCGCGTATCACGCAAATCTATGAAGGCGCCAACGGCATTCAGGCACTCGATCTCGTCGGCCGCAAGATGGGCGATAATTACGGCCGCCTGATGCGCCGTTTCTTCCACCCCGTTTTGGCCTTCATCGAAGCGGAAAAAGAAAACCCGGCGCTGGCCGAATTGCTGCCCCTGTTCATGAGCGGCTTTGGCAAGTTGCAGATGTCTTCGCTCACGGTTGCCACGCGCGGCTTCGTGAACCCGGAGGAAGCGGGCGCGGCTGCCAGCGATTACCTGAAGCTGTTCGCGCTCGTGGCGGTCGGGTACATGTGGCTCAAGATGGCGGCGGTGGCGGCGGCAAAGCTGCCGCAGGCGGAAGGCGCGCAAAAGGCGTTTTATGAAACCAAAATCAAGACCGCGCGCTATTATGTTCTGAAACTGATGCCGCAGGTCAATGCGCTTAACCTCGCTATTATGTCTGGCGCGAAACCGATTATGGACGTGCCGGCCGAGGCGTTCTAGTCTTTGGCCATGGCAAAGCCCCGGCAACAGCAGCCCAAGCAACCTGTGCGCGATCTCGGCCTCGATGGCATGGCGGCGCATCAGCGCGGCGATCTGGCGAAGGCCGAAGAATTTTATATCAAGGCCCTGACGCTTAACCCCCGCACGCTGACGGCGCTGAACGGGCTCGGCGTTCTGCGCGCAAGCGAAAAGAAATTTTCCGAAGCGGCCGATTTGTTCCGCCGTGCGCACGCGGTCGATGCCAACGTGCCGGAATTCCGCCAAAACCTCGGCAGCGCATGCTTCGAACATGCCCGCCTGTGCGAACGCGAGGAAAAGAAGGAAGAGGCGATAAAATATTACTGGGAGGCGCTTGCGCATATGCAAGGCCATGTCGAAAGCCTGACCAATCTTGGCGAACTTTTGCGCGACAAGCGCGAATTGCCGGAAGCGGAAAAGTTGCTCGAAGAAGCCTTGCGGCAAAGGCCGGATCATTACGGCGTGGTCAACAACATGGGCATGTTGCGGCAAACGCAAAACCGCTTGCCCGAAGCGGCCGATTTGTTTCGCCGCGTTGCCGCTCTCAATCCCGGTTTCGTGAAGGGGCACGGCAACCTTGGTGTCGTGCTTCAGGATATGGAAGATTTTGAAGGCGCGATCGCGGCCTATGATGCCGCGCTCAAGCTTGATCCCGGCGATCTGCTCACGCTCTATAACCGCGCCCTGTGCTTGCTAACATTCGGCAGGCTGGCGGAAGGGTGGGATACCTGGATCGCGCGCCACAAGCTGAAGAACAAGCGCAACTTCCCGCAACCCTTGTGGGATGGAACGCCGCTCAAGGGCAAGCGGGTCGTGCTGTGGGGCGATCAGGGTATCGGCGAGGATATTATTACCTTCAGCACGATCGACGATCTGCTCGCGCAGGGCGCGCAGGTGATGGCGGAAATGTCCGAACGGCTTATTCCCATATGCAAACGCAGCTATCCGCAGGTCGATTGCGTGGTCAAACCGCCGATGCCGGACCCGGAGCATATCCGCGACGATCTGACAGATAAGCGCGCGCTCGATCCCGCGATCGATTTTCAGTGCCCGACCTTCTGGCCCGCGATCCACCTGCGCCGCAGCTTCGATGCGTTTCCCGTATCGCGCCGCGCGTTCCTGAAGGCGGATGCGGAAAAAACAGCTTCCATCCGCGCACGTTATGAAGCCTTGGGCAAAAAGCGCATCATTGGCATCGCGTGGCGTTCGGGGGCAAAGCTGGGCAAATACAAAAGCAGCCCGCTGGCCGAATGGCTGCCGCTTTTGCAAACGCCGGATACCGCCTTTATCGATCTGCAATACGGCGATACGGCGGCCGAGCGCGCAGCCTTCGCCGCCGCCCATTCCGGCATCACCCTGTTTCACGATGATGCGGTTGATCAGGCAAGGAACCTCGATGATTTTGCGGCGCAGATCATGGCATGCGATTGCATCGTTTCCATCAGCAACACGACTGTGCATATGGCCGGCGCGCTGGGGAAGGAATGCCACCTGATGCTGCCGCGCGGGCTTGGATCGCTATGGTACTGGTTCCGCGACCGCGCCGATAACCCGTGGTACCCATGCATCAAAATTTATCGCCAATCGGCGGTGGGGAATTGGGGTGATGTGGTTGCGGACGTGGCGAAGGCGCTGGGCTAGCTTTATTCCGCCGCGACCAGATCGTCGATATTTTCCGGCACTTCGCCGTCCCTGATCGCCTCGGCCTGGCTGAGATTGACGGACACGAGCTGCGAAACACCCTTTTCCATCATCGTCACGCCGAACAGGCGGTCCATCCGCGCCATAGTCAGGCGTTGATGGGTGATGATGAGGAAGCGGGTTTTGGTTTCGGTCGCGACCTCGCGCACCAGTTTGCAGAACCGGTCCACGTTGCTTTCATCCAGCGCGGCTTCGGCTTCGTCGAGCACGCAGATGGGCGAAGGGTTGGTCTGGAACACCGCGAACAGCAACGCGAGCGCAGTCAGCGTGCGTTCGCCGCCCGAAAGCAGGGATAGCACCTGCACCTTTTTGCCCGGCGGCGCGGCAAAAATTTCAAGCCCCGCATTCAGCGGGTCTTCATCGTCGATCAGCTCCAGATGCGCCCGCCCGCCCGCGAACAGGCGCTGGAACAGGGCCTGGAACTTCTCGTTCACGGAAACGAACGCATTTTGCAGCCGTTCGCGCGCTTCCTTGTTGAGCTGGCTGATGCCCTGCCGCAGCTTGGCGATAGCGGCCACCAGATCGTCCTTTTCCGCCTGCAGGCGGTCAATTTCGCCCTGCACGGTGTCCGATTCCACCTCGGCGCGCAGGTTCACGGGGCCCATATTGTCGCGTTCGCGCAAATGGCGTGCCAGCTTGTCTTCCAGATCGCGCATATCCGGCGCGGTTTCGCCTTCCGCCAGCTCGGCTACCTGCAAAAGCTGGTCTGCCGTGCAATCCAGCTTTTCGGTGATGCGTTCCTGCAGGTCCTTCAGATGTTCTTCGGCTGCCTGCACGCCGGCTTCATAGCGCACGCGGTTTTCACGCGCGCCCGCCAAGGCGGCTTCGTCGCGCTTCAGCTTCTGTTCCACCTCGGCCAGCGCGGTTTCCGCCGTCATCAGCTTTTCCGCCGCCGCGCCGCGCAGTGTTTCGGCTTCGCCCAGCTGATCGAGCAAGGCGCTGCGTTCGCTTGCGATTGCCGCCGGGCGCTGGCGCAACCCGATAAGGCTTTCTTCAAGTTCCATGATGCGCGTCGCCAGCTCATCCAGCTTCGCGAACGCTGTTTGCGAACGCTGCTGCCACGATGCGGTCTCGCTTGTTACGGTCTCTGCACGTTCGCGCAAGGCGGTCAGTTCGTGCGTGATGCGGTCGAGCTCGCTGCGGCTGATGGTTTGCCTGGCGCGTTTTTCCGTCAGCGCTGCGCGCTGCCTGTCGATCTCGGGGCGGCGGGTTTCAACCGCGCGGGCAATTTCAAGCTCGCGCGCCGCGCCTTCCATACGCTCCGTGACATGACCGAGATCGTGGTTGGCGTGCAAAAGCGCATCTTCCAGCGCGGCCAGCTTTGAATTGGCGGCTGCGGCGGCTTCGGCCTTTTCGCTATAGTTGCGGCGGGCATCATTCAACGCGGCAAAAGACTGCTGCATCGCTTGCCGGGTGGTTTCGACTTCGCGCCGGTATTCGCCAAGCGTGCTTTCCGCCATTTCAAGCGCTTCGCGCGCGCCGCTCGCGGCGGCCTCGGCTTCGGCGATGTCGCCTTCCAGCGCCGCCAGCCGGTTGCGCTGCTTCAGGCGCACGGCGTATGCGGTGGGGGTTTCGGGGGTGACGGTGTAACCATCCCAGCGCCAGGCCCAGCCTTCGCGGCTAACCAGAATTTGCCCCGGCTTCAGCTGCGCCGCGAGCGCATCGCCCTGTTCGGTGCCGTTCACGAGCCCGATTTGCGACAGACTGCGCGCCAGCGCTTCCGGCGCGGTGATCTGGGCCGCAAGCGGAGCTGCGCCCGCCGGCAGCGGCTGCGGGTTGTCATAGGCAGGAAGATCGCGCCAGTGCGCCGCCTTGTGCGCGCCAACGGGCGCCGTCAACGCTTCGCCAAGTGCGCTGGCCAGCGCGGCTTCGAAGCCGGGCGCAACGTTAATGACATCGATCAGCTTCTCGCCGTCCTGGTCGGTATCGGCCAAAAGGGTTTTGATCGCGCCCGCCTCGGCCTGCAGCTTGGTGATGTGGGCATCGGCCGCCCGCGCGCCTTGCTGTGCCGTTTCAAGCGTTTGTTCCGCCTGTTTGCGGAAAGTTTCGGCCCTTTCGTTCGCCGCCTGCCGCTTGGTGAAATCGGCCTCGGTCGCTGCCAGCATGGATTGCGCCAGCGCCAGTTCGGGCCGCGCGCCGCTTTCGGCCGCGAGCACGTCGCGCTGCTGTTCCAGTTCGGTGCGGCGTTGTTGCAAGGTCTTTTGCTGGCCGGTCAGCTGTTCGATTTCGCGTGTCAGCGTGGTGCGGCGCGCCTCGGCGTTCGCAACTTCCTCGGTCAGCCGGTCGAGCGCGTCCTGAAGCGCCGCAACCTCGCCGTCAATCGTTTCCAGCGAAGCCGCGAGCGAAGGCTGCAGCGCCGTCAGCGTGCCCAGTTTCTTTTCAAGCTGCTCGCCCTCCCGCTGCAGCCGCTCGGTCGCGGCATCGGCATCGCTGCGCAATCCCTGTTCACGGGCGTGGTCCTGCTGCGCCTCGGTCAGGCGCTGTTCCTGCGTCGCGGTATCGTCGGCAAGGCGCTTGGCCTCGCTTTCAAGCTGTTCGCGCTTCAGCGTCAGCCGCTGCACGACGGCGGCGGCGGCGGCTTCGGCCTGCCGCAAACCCGGCAGCCCGGCGGCGGCTTCGGTGCGGTCCGTATTGCCGCGCGTCACGACGGCAAGGAATTCGTTGGCGGCCTGCTCGGCCTGCTGCAGCGCGGCGCGGTTTTGTTCAAGCTGTTCTTGCCCGGCGGTCCAACGCAGATGCATCAAGGCCGCTTCGGTGCGGCGGATATGTTCGGCAAGGTTGCGGTAGCGCGAAGCCTGCCGCACCTGTTGCTTCAGCCCGCGCAACTGGGTATCGAGCGCGGCAAGCACGTCATCGACGCGCGTAAGGTTTTGTTCGGCGCCCTTGAGCTTCAATTCGGCTTCGTGCCTGCGGGCCTGCAACCCGGCGGTGCCCGAAGCTTCTTCAAGAATCTGGCGGCGGTCCTGGGGTTTGGCGCGGATCAGCGCATCGATCTGGCCCTGTCCGACAAGGCTGGTGGAATGCGCGCCCGTCGCCTGATCGGCGAACAGAAGCTGAATGTCGCGCTGCCGCACCGGGCGGCCATTGACGCGGTATTCCGAACCCGCTTCGCGTTCGATCTTGCGGGTGACCACAAGCTCGTCCGTATCGTTGAATTCGGCGGTCGCGCTGCGCTGCGTGTTGTCGAGGCTGAGCGAAACTTCACCAAGGTTGCGCGCCGGGCGCGTGGCCGTACCGCCGAAGATTACATCATCCATGCCGCTGCCGCGCATGCGCTTGGGGGATGTTTCGCCCATGACCCAGCGCAAAGCTTCGACAAGGTTGGATTTGCCGCAGCCGTTGGGGCCGACGATTCCGGTCAACCCGTTGTCGATCAGCAGATCGGTCGGCTCGACGAAGGATTTGAAGCCGTGCAGATGGAGTTTTGAAAAATGCAGCGCCATGACAATAACCTTTGTTTCCCTGTTATGTTACTTGGTCAATTTGTTGATTTCTTCGGCAAATGCCTCGATCGGCATCGCGCCCTGAACACGCCCGGTGCCGTCGTTTAAAATGAAGGTCGGCGTGGCGGTTACTTCGAATTCCTGCTGGGCTTTAAGCCGGATGTTGCTGATACCTTCCTGCAGCGCCGCATCGTTGGCGCAGGCGCGCGCCGATTCCTCGCTCAGCCCGCCAAGCTTCGCATAACGCACAATGCTGTCAAGCGGGTCGGGCAGGGTGCTCCATTGCTCCTGTCCCTTCATCAAGATGCTGATGAAGGCATAGAACCGTTCCGGCGGCATGCAACGCGCGACCGCGGAAGCCTGCAACGAGGTGCCATCCAGCGGAAAATCGCGGAAGATGAACTTGACCTTGCCGGTATCGATGTAATCTTCCTTCAGCTTGTCGAAAATTTCCTTATGGAAATGCGAACAATGGCTGCAGGTCAGCGAAGCGTATTCGATGATCGTCACCGGCGCATCGGCGCTGCCAAGTATGCGGTCAGCCAGGCGCGCGTCGCCGCTCGTTTCGGCGGTCGTGGTTTCCGGCGCGGTTTCTGCGGGCGCGGCGGTGTCGGCGGCTACGGCTTCGCCGGCCGTTTTTCCGTCTTCCTGTGCCTGCGTGCTGCCGGTGAAGTAAAAAGCCCCGCCTACGGCCAAAGCCAGTGCTACCAGCGCACCTATAACCCATTGATGCATATTCATTTATCCATTTTGATTCGCAGAATCACAGTTTATCTGAAAGCAGCGCGCGGCCACAAGCGCCGCGTGCGATAAAAATTCCGGCGTTAACCTTGTTTTTTTGCCTGCATTGCAACGGCTTGGCCAAATGCTGCGGCGGCTTCGCGCAGCGCCGGGTCGGCTATGGCAGCGGCGGCCTGTTCGATCCGCTCTATTTCCTGCGCATCCAATGCTGCTTCCGGCTGTGCTTGTTCCGGCGGTTTTGCCGGCTTGTTGTCGTGCTCCAGCACAATGCGGGTGATGGCGTCATAGCCGAAAAAGCCGTTCACGCGCGCCTGCACCTGATGCAGCTTGTATTGCATTTCCATAGCCAGCCCGCGCGGCAACTTTATATGCAGCGTGCCGTTTTCGCGCTTGTTGCGCGGCCCCGGCGTTCCGCCTGCCAGCACGATTTTCACGGGCATGGTGTGCGCCGCCAGCTCCTGCCCGACGATATCGCGCCAGTTATCGAGCAAGGTGGCGTAAAGCGACCAATCCCGGCCGATCACCTGTCCGGCGACCTGGTTGACGGCGTTCTTGAGCTGGCGTGGCTGCGACATCGCGCTATACTAAGGCATTCCATGCCCAAAAAGCAGCAAAATAAAGCCAAGCCCGCCCGTGCCCGCCCCGTTCATGCCGGGCCTGCGGCATCTTTGCTGCTTGCCTGGTATGATCGGCACCGGCGGGTGTTGCCGTGGCGTGCGCTGCCGGGGCAAAGGCCGGATCCCTATCGTGTATGGCTGGCTGAAATTATGCTCCAGCAAACCACCGTCGCGGCTGTCGGGCCCTATTACGAAAAATTCCTGCAGCGCTGGCCTACGGTGGGCGCGCTTGCGCGCGCGAAGCTGGACGATGTGATGCATGCGTGGGCCGGGCTCGGTTATTACCGCCGCGCGCGGCTGCTGCATGCCTGTGCCCGCGCTGTCGTTGCCGATCATGGCGGGCAATTCCCGTCCGATGAAGCGGCGCTGCGCGCGCTGCCGGGCATCGGCGCTTATACGGCGGCGGCGGTGACCGCAATCGCGTTCGGCCGGCGCGCCAATGTGGTCGATGGCAATGTCGAGCGCGTGATGGCCCGTTTGTTCGCCGTAAAAAAACCGCTGACGGAATCCAAACGGCTCTTGCGCGCGCATGCGGAAAAACTTTTGCCCGCGTCGCGCTTCGGCGATTATGCGCAGGCGCTGATGGATCTGGGCGCGACGGTGTGCACGCCGGGCAAGCCGCGTTGCTATCTTTGCCCGCTGCAAGGCGCTTGCGTTGCCTTTGCGCGCGGCATCGCCGCCGCATTGCCTGCGCGCGCCGTGAAAAAGGCCAAGCCGCTGCGGCAAACCACGGCTTACTGGCTGGTCAATCAGCGCGGCGAAGTGTTGTTGCGCCGCCGTCCGCCCGAAGGCTTGCTCGGCGGCATGGTCGAGGTGCCGTCGGCGCCGTGGCGAGAACGCGGCGAAAAGCAGCCGGTTCGGTTAAAAAAGAATAAAGACGGGGCAGAAAAAACCCATGCGCCCGCACGTACGCGCTGGAAAATGCTTGCGGGCGACGTGCGCCACAGTTTTACCCATTTTGACCTTCATATTAGGGTTGCGGTAGGTAAGATAAGGTCAAGCCGTGCCGGCGGTTCCATACAAGGCTTCTGGGTCAAGCGCGGCGCGGTGGAAGATCAGGGCCTGCCAAGCGTGATGCGCAAAATCGCGCGCCATGCCCTGGCGGCATCGGGTTAATCGGTCGGGACAACCAAGCGGGGACATCACATCCGTGCAAGCCATGCGTCAATGCCTCTCCGGTTTTATGCTCTGGCTGCTTGCGGCGTGTATAGCGTTGCCCGCACAGGCGAGCGATGAATACGCCCCCGCGACGCCCACCACCATCATGCAGGTGCTGATCCGCTTCGGCGCGCTTAACCCCGCCGACGACCGCGTGATCGACGAATACGGCAAGTTCAAGGAATGCGAACTCTATCAGGCTTTCCACGACAACGATTTTAAGTGGGAAAAGATCCGCAGCGGCTTGCGCAAGGAAATTGAAAAAAACCTTGCCCGCTTTCCGACCGGCTTTTTTGTGCGCGGCCGCCTCTATCTCGATCGCTACGATTTCGACCGCAAGATGTATAAGCTGGGGATCGATACCGGCATCCAGAACGTCAATATTCTCAATCTCGCGCGCGTGGAATTCAACGATTGCGGCGATCCGGCATCGCGCTTCGTGCCGCGCGCGTTTCAGGCCGCGCTCGACCGGCCCGTGACGGTCGAGGGGCTATATATCCCCGAAGAGGAAGCCAAGGCCCTTCTGGCCCGCATGACGGAAGCGGGCAACCTGACGCGGGAAATTTGGGTCAGGTTCAACATGCATGTCACGTTCGTCGAACAGCTCAACATGGATGACAAAATGCTGCAAAAGAACCTGTCGCGCATGGATGCGCGGCTCGAGAATATCGAATTTTATGAAGACAAGGATATGACGAAGCTTATCTATACTTTTGAGCCCTGATCGCCCTGATCAGTTGGTGCCGTACAGCTCGGCGCGTATGCGTTGGCGCAGAATGTCGATGGGAACAAGCTTCCCTTGCTGGCTGAAATACCAGAAGGTCCAGCCGTTGCAGGCGGGCAATCCCTGCACCTCGGCGCCCACGCGGTGGATCGAACCGCGATGGTTGCCGTTGCGGCTCGATGCCACCAGCGTTGCATCGGCCTTTACATGCGCCTGATGGCGGCGGCGGTTGTCGAACAATTTGTCGCCCGGTTTCAAAAGCCCGCGTTCCAGCACGGTGCCGAAGGGGACGCGGGGTTCTTCGCGCTTCGAAGGCGTAATCAGCAATTCCGGCTTTTCTACCGGCGTAATGCCGCGCAAGCGCGCTTCGGCGTGGCGGATATAGGTTTTATCCTGTTCGCAGCCGATGAAATGGCGGCCGAGCAGCTTGGCGACCGCGCCCGTTGTGCCGGTGCCGAAAAACGGATCGAGGATCACGTCGCCCGGCTTGGTGGATGAAAGAATCACGCGATAAAGCAACGCTTCGGGCTTCTGGGTCGGGTGCGCCTTGGCGCCGTCCGCGCCCTTCAGCCGCTCGCCGCCGCTGCAAATCGGCAAAAGCCAGTCGCTGCGCATCTGGGTTTCGTCGTTCAGGTTTTTCATCGCTTCGTAATTGAAGGTCGGCTTGCTTTCCTGGCTGCGCGCGGCCCAGATCAGCGTTTCGTGGGCGTTGGTGAAGCGCTTGCCGCGGAAGTTGGGCATCGGGTTGGTTTTGCGCCAGACGATATCGTTCAGCATCCAGAAGCCAAGGTCTTGCAAAATGCTGCCGACGCGGAAAATATTGTGATAGCTGCCGATCACCCAAAGCGCGCCGTCGGGCTTCAGCACGCGGCGGGCGGCGGTCAGCCATGCGCGGGTGAATTCGTCATAGGCGGTCAGATCGGCGAACTTGTCCCACGCATCGTCAACGCCATCGACCAGCGTGTTGTTGGGGCGGTGCAGATCGCCCGCAAGCTGCAGGTTATAGGGCGGGTCGGCGAAAACGGCATCGACCGAGCCTTCGGGCAGGCTGTTCATATGCGCAATGCAATCGCCCGTCAGAATCTTGTCGATCGGCAGGGCGGCGGGCGCGGTTCGGGCGGCTTTGGCTTTTTTGCTCATGAGAATACCTTGTTGAACTTCCAAGTTATCCACAGGAGCGTAATTTACAAGCTAAATCTTTAAAAAGAGTCTTATGAATCAGCCTCTTGCTTTAATTAGTTCATAGACTGGTGCAAAAGAGTCACGATGCCAGGGGGTGGGGCCCAATCGTTGCAATGCCGCAATATGTTCCGTGGTGCCATAGCCGGCATTGCGTTCCCAGCCATAGCCCGGGTGTTTTTGGGCCAATTTCGTCATGAACCGGTCGCGGCTGACCTTGGCGATGATCGATGCGGCGGCGATGGAAAGGCTTTTGCCGTCCCCCTTAACGATTGCCTGCGCAGGGCAGGGAAGCTTGGGGCAGCGGTTGCCGTCAATCAGTGCCATGGCGGGCGGGCGGGCCAGCGCGGCCACGGCACGCTGCATCGCCAGCATGCTGGCCCACAGGATGTTCAGCTCCGCTATCTCCGCCACGCTGGCCTCCGCCACCGCATGGGTGCAATGGCTGGTTAGTTCATCGAAGATCGCTTCGCGCTGCCGTGCGGTCATCTTTTTGCTGTCCGTGATTTTTGCGGCCAGCGCGGGTGGAAAATCGCCCGGCAAGATAGCCGCCGCCGCCAGCACCGGCCCGGCCAGCGGCCCGCGCCCGACTTCGTCCACGCCGCAAACAATCTTTCCGGCATCGCGCCCCGCCGCAATCTCGAAGGAAAAGTCAGGCATGGTCAAGCTCCGCCGGCAATTCCAGCGCGCCGTTCGGCGTATCCCATCGCGGGTCGAAATGGCGGTCAACGATATCCTGCGTCACGTCAGGCACGGTGGCGGGTTGCCATTTCGGCTTGCGGTCCTTATCGACCAGCACGGCGCGCACGCCTTCGAAGAAATCATGGTCCGCCAGCCGCGCCTGTCCCAACCTGTATTCACGTTTCAGGCAATCGTTGAAGGAAAGCGCCTTCGCTTCGTTGATCTGGCGCAGCACAACTTTCAGGCTGGCGGGCGACATGCGCGCGAGCAGCGCAAGCTGTTCCTGTCCCCATGCGCCGTGGCGGGCAAGCCGTTCCATAATGGCTTCCACCGTCGGCTGGCTGAAGGCATCATCGACCATCGCGCGCACGGCCTCATACGGCGCAAGGCCCGGCGGCGCGCCGTAGGTACGCAAAAGCGTATCGATCGTACCCGGCGCGTCTTTATACAGGTCGGCCGCCGCAAGGTCTGCGATCAGCGCGGCTTTTTGCGCAGCGGGCACAATGTGTGACGCGATCCCGAGTTGTGCGCAATCGCCCGCTCCAAGGCGCGCGCCTGTCAACGCAAGCCAGATACCTGCGTGGCCGGGCAGGCGGGAAAGCACATAGCTTGCGCCGATATCAGGCACGAAGCCGATTGCGGTTTCCGGCATCGCCCATTGCGTATTTTCAGTGGCGACGCAGAAGCTGCTATGGACCGAAATGCCGACACCGCCGCCGAACGTCATGCCATCGATAATCGCGACCACGGGCTTGGGGTAGAAGCGTATTTTGTGGTTGAGCTGGTATTCGGTCCGGAAATAGGTGGCGGTGTAATAATCGTTGGTGTCGCGGTTTTCGGGGTATTGCGTGCGCAGCTCCCACAGCGCGCGCACATCGCCCCCCGCACAATAGGCGCGGCCTTCCTTGTGATGGATCACAACCGCGCATACTTCGTCATGCATGCGCCATGCGTCCAGCGCCGATGTGATCTGTTCGATCATCACGGTATCCAGTGCGTTGAGCGCGCCGGGCCGGTTGAGCGTGATGAGGCCAATCCGGCCCTTGATTTCGCTGATGATGGGAAGGGGGTTGGTCATGCCTGCGCCGCTTGTTGCGCCGCCCATTGTGCCGATAATCTGCCTGCTTGCAACTGCCTGGCGGCGGGTGCATTTTGTCTGCATTGCCGCCGGGGCGTGGATATGGGGTCGCCTATGAACAAGGCCATTGTGAAACCAGTTATCAAACAAAACGAACAACAGGCGCCGGGTTTTCCGCGCACGCGCATGCGCCGCAACCGCACCGATGCGTGGGTGCGCCGGCTGGTCGCGGAAAACAGCCTTTCCGCCGCCGATCTTGTCTGGCCGGTTTTTGTGATCGAAGGGAAGGGCGAAAAGCGCCCGATCGCTTCCATGCCCGGGGTCGAACGCTATACGGTCGATTTGCTGGGCGCGCAAATAAAGCGCGCGGCCGATCTGGGCATCGGCGCGGTCGCGCTTTTCCCGGCGCTCGATGAAGACCGCAAGGATGCGGAAGGGCGCGAAGCGCTCAACCCGGAAAATGTCGTGTGCCGTGCGATCCGCGCCGCGAAGGAAGCCGTGCCGGATATGGGCGTGTTCTGCGACGTCGCGCTCGATCCCTTCACGACCCACGCGCATGACGGTTTATTGGTGGATGGCAGGGTGCCGAACGACGAAACGGTCGAAATACTGTGCAGGCAAGCGGTCGTGCAGGCGCAGGCGGGCTGCGATATCATCGCGCCGTCCGATATGATGGACGGGCGCATCGGCGCGGTGCGCGATGCGCTTGATGCGTCGGGTTTCGGAGACGTAAAAATTTCATCCTACGCTGCCAAATACGCTTCCGGTTTTTACGGGCCCTTCCGTGATGCGTTGAACAACAACGGCAAGCTGGTGGGCGACAAGAAAACCTATCAAATGGACCCGGCGAACGGCGACGAGGCTTTGCGCGAAGTCGCGCTCGATATCGCCGAAGGTGCCGACATGCTGATCGTCAAGCCGGGCTTGCCCTATCTCGATATCGTGCGGCGGGTGAAGGAAGCCTTCGCGATGCCGACATTCGTTTACCATGTCAGCGGCGAATACGCGATGCTGAAGGCTGCGGCGCAGAACGGCTGGCTCGATTATGACAGGGTCATGATGGAAACCATGCTGTGCTTCAAGCGGGCCGGGGCCGATGCCATCTGGACCTATGCGGCGCTAGAAGCGGCGGAAATACTGCGTAAAAGCTAGGAAAAAATAATTCTTGGCATTGGCCGCATGTCCGCCTATTCTCGCCGCACTTGCGATGCCAAAGTCATGAATCGGCGGGCATCGAAACGTGGATGTATCGCACTGAAAACCCCGCGAAGGACGCGACGGAACAGTGACCCCACGATGAACGGAAAACAAGTTAACCGGAAACGAACAACAGATCGGGATAAAGCGCATGAGACAGGGTCCGAATGGTCGCCGTGGACGCGGCCGTCATAATCATCAATCCGGCGGCGGTAACGGCGGTGGTGGCGGCAACAACAGCAACAGCGGCAACCATGGCGGCAACCGTCCGCGCTCACCCTCTTCCTTGCGTCATCAGACCTTCGACAGCAATGGCCCCGATGTGCGCGTGCGCGGCAATGCTTGGCAGGTCTATGAGAAATATCAGGCGCTCGCCCGCGATGCGGCCTCGGCCAGCGATCGCGTTGCGGCTGAAAACTACCTGCAGCATGCCGAACATTATTACCGCATCATCGAAGCTATCAACGAAGCCACCGCGAACGAACAGCGCGCGCGCGGTCAGCAACCCGATGCCCCGTTCTACCCCTCGCAACAGCAGCAGCAACAGCAGCAACAGCCGGGCGAAGGCGCGCAGCCTGCGGCTGCCAACGGCAAGGCGCAGCCTGAACCGGGCAACGAGGCGCAATCGAACGATAAGCAGCAGGGCGGCGGCAACCCCTTCTTCACGCCGGATGATGCCGAAGATGAAGACGGTGGCCCCACCCAGCTTGTGGCGCGTCGCTAAACTGCGCGTTTCCGCTGCCTGTGGAACTGCCCGGCGGTTTGGCCTATAAAAGCCGTATGGACGTTCATTTCCGGAAAATGCACGGCCTCGGCAATGACTTTGTCATTCTCGATAGCCGCAAAACGGGCTTTGTGCCCGACCTTGCCATGCGACTTCACCTTGCCGAAAGACGGCGCGGCATCGGCTGCGACCAGCTCATCGTCATGCTGCCGCCGCGCACAGCCGGGGCCGATGCTTACATCGCTATCTTTAACGCCGACGGCGGCGAGGAAAATACGTGCGGCAACGCGACGCGCTGCGTCGGGCGCTTGCTGTTCGAGGAAACCGGAAAAGATTCCGCCGTTATCGAAACCGCCGCAGGCCTGCTGCCCGTTCGTCGCGTGAATGATCTGGTCGAGGTTGACCTTGCGACCCCGAAAACCGGCTGGAATGAAATTCCGCTCGCGGTCGAACAGGATACGCAGAAAGTCGATTTCGCAATGCCGCCGCTGACGGATCCGTGCTGCGTCAATGTCGGCAACCCGCATGCCGTGTTTTTTGTGCCCGGGGTCGATGTCATACCGCTTGCCGCGCTCGGCCCGCAGATCGAAACGCACCCGCTGTTTCCCCGCCGCGTGAATGTTGAAATCGCGCAGGTGCTGGGCCCGGAAAAAATCCGCATGCGGGTGTGGGAACGCGGCGTCGGCATTACGATGGCGTGCGGCAGCGGGGCGTGCGCCGTGCTGGTTGCGGCCGTGCGGCGCGGCTTGATTGCGGGGCGCGGCGCTGAAATTCTGCTCGATGGCGGCAGCCTGCGGGTCGAATGGCGGGAAAGCGATAACCGCGTCCTGCTTACCGGCGGCACGGCGCTTGTTTGCAGCGGCGTGATTGCGCCCGAACTGCTGGCGGCAGCGCGGCGGGCGGCATGAGCGCGGAACCTGAAATCGTTACCTTCGGTTGCCGGTTGAATATTCATGAATCGGAAGTCATCCGCATGCATGCGCGCGCGGCGGGCGCGGGCGATGCCGTGATCGTCAACACCTGCGCCGTGACGGCGGAGGCGGAGCGGCAGGCGCGGCAAACCATCCGCAGGCTGCGGCGCGAAAAGCCGGGCGCACGCATTATCGTCACCGGCTGTTCGGCACAGATCGATCCCGCGCGCTATGCGGCGATGGACGAAGTTGATTATGTTGTCGGCAACGATGAAAAATTGCGCCCCGATACCTGGCGTGCGCTGAACGGCGGGAAAATAATCGTCAACGATATCGCGGCGGCGCGTGAAACCGCGGCGCATCTTGTCGGCGTCACCGGTATTCCGCGCGGATTCGTGCAAGTCCAGAACGGCTGCGACCATCGCTGTACCTTTTGCATTATTCCGTTCGGGCGCGGGCCTTCGCGCTCTGTTCCCGTCGGCGCTGTGGTAGAGCAGGCGCGCGCGCTGGTGCGCTCTGGCCATAGTGAAATCGTGCTCACGGGCGTCGATATCGCATCCTACGGGCCCGATTTGCCGGGACGGCCGACGCTGGGACAAATGGTGCGCCGCCTGCTGGCGCTGGTGCCCGAATTGCCGCGCCTGCGGCTTTCCTCGCTCGATCCCGCGGCGATCGATGATGATCTGTGGCGCTTGATTGGTGAAGAGCCGCGTCTGATGCCGCATCTGCATCTTTCTCTGCAAGCGGGCGACGACATGGTTTTGAAACGCATGAAGCGCCGCCACAGCCGCGCCGATGCGGTTGCCTTGTGCGCGCGGGCGCGGGCGTTGCGGCCTGATATTGCCTTCGGCGCCGATTTGATCGCCGGGTTCCCGACCGAAGACGAAGCAATGTTCGCGAACACGCTGCGCGCGGTCGAAGAATGCGGGCTTACATGGCTGCATGTATTTCCCTATTCGCCGCGCCACGGCACGCCGGCGGCGAAGATGCCGCAGGTCGCGCCGGATGTGCGCAAGCGCCGCGCCGCCGCATTGCGCACGCTGGGGGGTGTGATGCAGCGGCGGCACTGTGATGCGCTTGTCGGAACGCGGCAGGAAATTTTCGTCGAACAAGCGGGCATCGGCCGCACCCGCCAGTATGCGGAAGTGCGTTTCGCCGGCACGGCGCAAGCGGGGCAAATCAGAATGGCCGGGATTGTTTCACGTGAAACATCGCACATGGCGGGCAGGCTGGTATGAGCTGGTTCAAGCGCTTGCAGCAGGGTTTGCAGAAAAGTTCCGGCAAGCTGGCGGACGGAATCGGCGGCATTTTCACCAAGCGCAAGCTTGATGCCGCGATACTGGAGGAGCTTGAGGAATTGTTGATTGCCGCCGATCTCGGCCCCGCCGTGGCGGCGCGTCTGGCGGCGGAATTCGGCAAGAACCGTTTTGGCAAAGAAGTGAGCGACCGCGAGGTGCGCGAAGCGCTGGCGGAACAGATCGCCGCCTTGCTCGGTCCCGTCGCGAAGCCGCTTGAGATCGACCGGGGCAAGAAGCCGTTCGTCGTGCTGGTGGTCGGCGTCAATGGCGTTGGCAAGACAACCACCATCGGCAAGCTGGCGCAGCACTATGCGGGGGCGGGCATGAAGGTGATGATGGCGGCGGGCGATACCTTCCGCGCCGCCGCGGTACAGCAGTTGCAGATATGGGGCGAGCGCACAGGCGCGCCGGTTGTCGCGGGCAAAGAAGGCGCGGATGCCGCCGGGCTTGTCTTCACCGCGTTGGAGCGGGCGCGCGATGCGAACACCGATCTTCTGCTGGTCGATACCGCCGGGCGGCTGCACAACAAGGAGCATCTGATGGCCGAGCTGGCCAAGATCGTGCGTGTGATGAAGAAGCTGGATGAAAGCGCGCCGCACGCCACGCTGCTGGTGCTGGACGCCACCACGGGGCAGAACGCGGTGGCACAGGCCGAAACCTTCGACAAGCTGACGCCGGTGACCGGCATGGTTGTGACCAAGCTGGACGGAACGGCCAAAGGCGGGGTATTGATTGCACTCGCGGACCGCTTCAAACTGCCCGTGCATGCCATAGGCGTGGGCGAAGCGGCGGAGGATCTGAAACCCTTCACCGCGCGCGAATTTGCCGCTTCGCTGCTGGCGCTGGACAACTGAAGGACATTACGTGCGCACTATCCGCCCGGACATCACCCGCTTCAAGCCCGAACTGTTCGATAACCCGGACAAGGCCTGCAAGCGGGTGCAGGAAATCTATGCCGAAAACACCAAGCATTTGCGCGAAAGTTTTCAGGCCTATGCCGCGGGCAAGGATATCGGCGGGCATGTCAGCGCCGGTTACCCCTATGTCGCGCTGACGACCGACAAGACCGACCATATCGATACATCGATGCGGTCATACGGTTTTATTTCCGGCCCCGGCCGCTATCGCACGACCCTGACGCGGCCCGATGTGTTCGCGGATTATTACCGCGAGCAGTTCGCGCTTCTGCTTTCCAACCACCGCGTGCCGCTTGAAGTTGGTGTGAGCAACGTGCCGATCCCCGTGCATTTTGCGTTCCCCGACGGCGTACATGTGGAAGGCGACCTGATGCCTGAGCGGATCGAAGCGCTGCGCGACGCCTTCGACCTTCCCGGCCTTGATATGATGAACGATAACATCGCCAACGGCATTTATCAGCAGGATGCCGACGGTTATTACCCGCTTGCGCTGTTCACCGCGCCGCGCGCCGATTATTCGTTGCACCGGCTGCGCCACTATACCGCCACGGGGCCGGAGCATTTCCAGAATTTCGTGATCTTCACCAATTATCAGTTCTATGTCGATGAATTCGTGCGCCATGCGCTCGATACGATGCGCGCGAGCGACGATGTGGAAACGGCCGCGCGGCGCAAGCAGTACAAATGCTTCGTCGAGCCCGGCGGGCACGTTACGTGGAACGCGAACCTGACGCAGGACAAGCCGACGGGCAGCAGGCTCGAACGGCTGCCGCAAATGCCCGCCTATCACCTTGTGTGCGACGACCATTGCGGCATCACGATGATCAATATCGGCGTCGGGCCAAGCAACGCCAAAACGATCACCGACCATGTCGCGGTGCTGCGGCCGCACGCGTGGATTATGCTCGGGCACTGCGCCGGGCTGCGCGACGCGCAAAAGCTTGGGGATTACGTGCTGGCGCACGCTTATGTGCGCGACGACCATATTCTGGACAGCGAACTTCCGGTCTGGGTGCCGTTGCCGGCGCTTGCCGAAATCCAGCGCGCGCTGGAACAGGCGGTTGCGCATGTGACCGGCACCAGCGGCAAGGCGCTGAAATCCGTCATGCGCACCGGCACGGTGGTGACGACCGACAACCGCAACTGGGAATTGCTTGGCTACCAGAAGATGGTCGAACAGTTTTCGCAAAGCCGCGCGATCGCGCTGGATATGGAATCTTCGGTTATCGCCGCGAACGGCTTCCGCTTCCGCGTGCCGTACGGCACGTTGCTGTGCGTTTCCGACAAGCCGATGCATGGCGAAATCAAGCTGCCCGGCATGGCCAACAAATTCTACAAGCAGCAGGTGGACCAGCATTTGCAGATCGGGCTGAAATCGATCGAGCTTCTGCGCGCCGGGGGCCGCGAAGCGCTGCACAGCCGCAAGCTGCGCGGCTTTGTCGAAACCGCGTTCCAATAGGCGGGCGGCATGCGCGAACGATTGACCGACCGGGAGCGCGAAGCGGCATTGGCGACGTTGGACGGCTGGCAAATGGCGCAGGGCCGCGAGGCGATCAGCAAAACCTTCAGGTTCAGGAATTTCAGCGAGGCGTGGGGGTTTATGTGCCGCGCCGCGCTGGCAGCCGAACAGCTGGACCATCACCCCGAATGGTTCAACGTTTACAACCGCGTTGATGTAACGCTTGCCACGCATGATGCGGGCGGGCTAACCCAGCTTGATATCAAATTGGCGAAGAAGATGGACGCCATCGCGGCGCCCGGCGCGGCCTAGACCGCGAAGCTGAACAGGCTGTCGGCGGCGATGGGAGAGTGTTGTTCCGCCGCGCTGTAGCGGTCGGCGGCATTGTTGTTCCTGACATAGGCGGGCTTGGATGCATCCGCTTCGTTTTTCAAAGACAGAAGCTGGCTTAAAACATCGGACGAAAGCGCGCCGCGCAGACCTTGTTTGGGCGGCGGTTCGGCTGCAGTCGCTTGCACGCCAAGCGAAGCGGGATTGAATTCGACCACAAGGCGCAACTCGGCACGGCCGGTTTGCTGGCCTGGCTGGTTGTAGGAAGATTTGTTCGATTGAATTGCTTGCAGCTGAAGATATTCGGATGCGTTTTGCGGGCCGTATCCGCGGTTCGGGCTCGCGGGATTGACGCGTGCGATCTCCCTGCCGGGAAGGGGCAGCGTTTTTTGCGGAATCACAAGCTCTACAGAATGTGGCTGCATCAAACTCGGGTCTGTTGTGTGATTAATGAACGGGTAAGGAAATGGAGACCACGACCAGCAAGCATGACCATACAGGCTGAATCGTATCAAATGGGTAAAGACAATACGCGGCAAATCCAAGCGATTTGTCTTTTTTCCAGCTTTTCTGCGGTTTGTTGCGGTATCGGCGCCGCGCCGTTAAGCCCCGCTTAAACTGTGTTGATTCTTTCTTGCTATATCCTCAAAAAACCGTTGCCATGGCCGCAGTTGTGGCGCGGCTTATCCTATTGTATGAAAAAGGTTATTCATTTCTTGATTCGCGCGAGGTTGTCGTGATGCGTGCTTGCCTGACCGCGGTTCTCTGCTGGCTTGTCGTCGTGCCATTGTTGCCTGCGCATGCGCGCGCCGCAGATTTGCCGCGCGCGGCTGAATCGCCGCTGTCGGGATTGGTGTTCGACGATAAACCGATTACCTTGCCGCTTGCGCGCAATTTTGAAATCGCAATGACGGCCGTAAGCCGTGAACTGGGCCGCAGCTGCAGCGCGGTCGAATCCTATGGCTGGCGTTTGGGGGCGGGCGAGCAAGGCAGGGTGAACCAGATCTTCGCGCAGACGGTGGACAGGCTTCGCGCTCTTGGCTATGCGGTCAAGCCGCAGGCGCCGCGCTCGGTTTCAAGCGATGTAACGGTTTTCACGGCCGCGCGGCCCGACCGTGATTTGATGTTTGTTTGGTCGGCGGGCGAGCTTGGGCTCGTGCTGCTGGTATGCGATGCGCAGCCGCCGGCACCCGCGAAAGACAAGGCCGTAAAGGCCGCCGGTGGCAAGAAGGGCGCGCTTACGGCTGCGACCGTGCCGCTGCCCGAAGCCAAGGAAAAGGCCGCGAAGAAGGATTTCGTCGATCCCTATCCCAAATTTTCGCCCAAGGGCCGCTGGATCGGCGGTTATAGCTGTGCGCAAGGTTATACGGGCGGCACGCTGACGATCAGCAGCGTTTCCGGAGAATCGTTCAAGGGCGTGTTCCGTTTCTACCCCACGCCGCAAAACCAGAGCGTGCCCGCCGGAAGCTATTACGTCAGCGGCCAGTATGACAAGGAAACCAAGCGCATTTTGATCGAGCCCGGCGCGTGGATCCATCACCCGGATGATTTCTACACAGCCATTATGATCGGCACGTTCAACCCGGAACGCAAAAAGTTCAGCGGCGTGTTTCAAGGCGTGAACGGGTGCACCAGTTTCGAGGCCAAATATTCCGACGGCAATGTGGCGGCCGAGCTTGATAAGGCCAAGGGCAAGAAGGCGGCAAAGAAGAAGGCCAAGAAGACCGCTTTCAAGAAAAAGACCGAGAAGGCCGCAGCGGCGGAAGAAACAGATAACGGCGAAAAGGCGCCCGCCGGGAAGGCCAAGAGCGAGGCTGCGCCGAATGATGCGATCAGGCTGGATGAGGCGGGGGAAGCCGATCTGCCCAAGCCGCCGGACGAGCTGCCCGAACCGCCGGATGCGCCCGGCGTAGAGACCGGCAAGCCTGCCGCAGCCCCCGCACCTGAGCCTGCTGCTGAGCCTGCGCCCAAGGTGGAGGAAAAGGTAGAAACGAAGGTTGAGGTAAAAACGCCGGAAAAAGTGAAACCGGAACCGGCGGAAGCTGCTGCTCCGGCCCCGGAAAAGGCCGCCGCACCGCAGGAAGATACGATCCCGCTGCCCTTTATGTTGCCCGCCGCGCCGGATGAAACGCCGCCCGCAACCGAAGCCGCGCCGGAAGAAAACAAGGCCGAAAGCAAACCGCAAACCGATGCGCTGCCCGGCGCTGAACCGCCGCCGGCTAAGGAATAAAAACGCTGCGGGCCTGACCGGCCCTAGTTATGCTGCTTGATGAAGCTGCGCACGATCGGGTAGATGGCGTTGCGCCACGTGCCGCCGTTGAAGATGCCGTAATGGCCGACCTTTTCCTGCAAATGATGCTGCTTTTTGTCTTCAGGGAGGCCCGAACACATCGCGTGTGCCGCCACAGTCTGGCCGGGGGCAGAGATGTCATCAAGCTCGCCTTCAATAGTCAGCAGCGCGGTTTTCGTGATTGCGGCGGGGTCAACGGTCATGTGTCGCCATTTGAACGTGCCGTTCGGCAATGATTTTTCGATGAACACGCGATCGACCGTTTGCAGGTAGAATTCGCCCGTGACATCCATGACCGCAAGATATTCATCGTAGAACGTACGGTGGCGTTCGGCGCTCTCGCCGTCACCGCGGATCAGGTGCTGGAAGTATTCTTCGTGCGCCTTCATATGGCGGCCGAGATTCATGAGCATGAAGCTGCTGAGCTGGATATAGCCGGGATAAACTTCGCGCGTCGCACCGGGGTAGTTGACCGGCACGCGGGAGACCAGATGGTCGCGGAACCATTCGATCGGATGCTTATCGGCGAGCTGCGTCACTTCGGTTTCGGCGGCGCTGGCATCAATCGGGCCGCCCATCAGCGTCATGCTGCGGGGCTGGTGGGGGTCGTTCATCTGCGCCAGCAGCGCGGCGGCGCACAGCACCGGCACGGCGGGCTGGCACACGGCCACGACATGCACATCGGGACCGAGCAGGCGGATATAGTCCATCACATAGGTTATGTAATCTTCGAGATCGAACTTGCCGCGGAATACGGGCACGGTGTTGGCATTGACCCAATCGGTGATGAATACATCATGGTCCGGCAGCATGGCTTCAACCGTGCCGCGCAGAAGCGTGGCATAGTGGCCGGACATCGGCGCCACGATCAGTACGCGCGGATCGTTGCGCTCAACAAGCCTTTGGAAATGAAGGAGGCGGCAGAAAGGTTTGTTACGATCGGTCAGGACATCTTCGACGATTTCGACCGTTTCGCCATCGACCTCGGTGGTCTTGAGGCCGAATTCCGGTTTGCGGTACTGGCGCGTGACGCGCTCGAATATCTCAAGCCCCGCCGCCCAGCTGCGGCCCATGCGCGTGTATGACGAGGGCAGCATGGGGTGGTTGAGCATATATTGGCCGGCTTCGGCCGCCATGCGCCACGGTGCGATCAGTGCGCGCATGTTTTCGTACATCTGATAGGAAAGCGGCTGCAGCCATTTGCGAAACGGCTGGTTGGCCACCAAAGGCTTCACAAGTTCCGCATAGTTAATGTCAGCCATAACCCCTACCTAACCGGTTTGATAATTATTTCAAGGCCATAATATCAGGGGCGCTGTAAGATAAGGTTAAGGGCGGGGACGATTTGAAGGACTGAGCAGCAAGATAAAAAGCAGGAACCAGAACCACTTGCCGAAGAAACTTTCTTCGGGTTCCGGTTCGCCCATCGCAACAATTTCCTGTTTGCGCTTAGGATCTTTGCGCAATTCATCCGCATCGACGCGGCGCAGGTGTTTCTTGTGGCGCTGCAGCCTGTGCTTTTCCTCCGCTTCGACAATGCGGTTGAAGGCGCGGCGTTCGTCGGCTTCGGCTGCGCCAATTTCGCCTACCAGGCTGGCGAATCTGGCGTGGCCGGCGGTGTCGAGTCCGCTGCCGCCAAGACCTGCCAGCATTCCGCGCAGGCTAAGCAACTTGATGTTGCGGTGTTTCCACGACTGCACGAGGCGGGGGATGCGGTATTCCGCCCAGCGAATGTTAAATGCCATGCCTAACCCTTTGATGTTCCCATCAAAAGGTAATACAAAAGCATCAAGCAAGTATTTATTTTGGACTTACGGAATTAGTTTCACAAAGGAATCAAGGCATTGCGTTTGTGAGCCGCGCAGCTTTATCCGAGGTGAAAAGCCGGTCGATCAGGATGCCCTGCGGCGTTGCGCCTGGCCCGTAAAGCTGTTCGTTCCATTCATGGCGGGGCCATATCACGGAACCGTCAAGCGAAACGCCGATATAAAGGCCGGCAGTTTTTGCGAAGGCGTACATATCGGAGTTGATACCGACACCGGTCGAGGCTTGCACGCCCTTGCCAACCTCGCCTGCCGCGACGCTGGCATCGGCGCCAAGCGTGGCGCGCCGGTCGATCACGGCATTCAGGCCGCGCTCCGTCATGATGGCGACGATGATTTCCTGTTGCTGTCCGCCGAATTGCAGACCCCAATTGATGCCGCCGATGGTGTAGAAGGCGGGCGCGCTCCAGCTGCCCGTGGTGGCGTCACGCGTGATCAGCACGCCGTTGCCGCCGCGCCCGCCGAAAATGAATGCTGCGCGCAGCATGTTGGGGAAGATCAAGAGCGCTTTGGCCCGCGTCGATAGATCGAGCAGAGTTGTAAATTCCGGATCGGAATACATGCGCTCCGCCGTCGTGGCGGAATTGTTGATGATGCGCTCGGGCTCGGTGCTGAGATCGTCGCTGTTGTAGCAGGCCGCGAGCGGCAGGGCTGCGAGCAGTACGGCGAACGTAAACAGACGGGAAAGAAAGCGAATCGGGCGCATGGAAACCTCCGGGTTCATTCCCGGATAAAGCTGGAACAGCTTTATGTCAATTTTTCGAAGCGCCATATGGCGCTTGGCGGGAAGTTCAGCCACACCCGGCGGATAATCCGGGCCCTGAGCCCGAGCTTTTTCAGGATTGCGGTCGGTACCGGGCAGAACAGGCCATAGGTGAATTGTATGAAAGCGCCGCCCGGCACGAGGCAGGAAAACGCCTCTGCGAGGATGCGGGCGCGCATGGCAGGGCGCATGTTAAGCAGGGGCAGCCCGGAAATGACCGCCTTGACCGGCGGTACTTGCCCGCCGTGCCCAAGCAGGGAGCGCAGCGATGCGGCGTGCCCGCGCAAAATTTTTCCTACCTGCGGGAACGTATCTTTCAGATAGGCGTGCAGGTGCCTGTCCCGCTCAATGATAACGAGGTTGCTTGCTTCCACGCCTTGCGCAAGCAGCGTGCGCGTGATGCCGCCGGTGCCGCCGCCAAGCTCGACAACCAATCCCGGCAACGCCGGATCAATCTCCCGCGCCATAAAGCGGCCGAGCACGGGGCCGCTGGGTGCGATCGCGCCTATGCGGTCGGGCCGCCGCGACAGCCGCGAGAGAAAAACAAGCGCATCCTGCATAGGGTTATTGCACCGCCACGATCGTGCAGATGACGATAAGTTCGACAAGTTGCTGAAGGCCGCCGAGCAGGGGGCCGTTATAGCCGCCCATCAGCTTGCCGCCGAGCAAGATGACACAGATCGCGGCAAGGATGCCGATGCCGAGCGGGATGCCCGCCGCAGGCCCGAGCGCACCGAACACAATCGCGCCGCCAAGCATCACGGCCATCAGCACGCGCAGCCCCGGCGGCTGGCCAAAATGGTCGGACACGGGATCGTTCGGCAGCGGGTGCAGCCATGCGGCCGCGACCGACATGACGGCGTGTGACCAGGCGCAGGAAGCGATCAGGGTTATGAACACAAGTTCACTGTTGTTGATGCTGCCGATCGCGAACACCTTGAGCAGGATGGCAAGGATCACGGCAAAGGTGCCGTAGCGGATCGAGCGGTCTTCCTTCAGCCAGCCAACGCGGCGCGATTTATCGCCCGCATCGCCATACTGGTTCGCCAGCGTGGCGAGCTCTTCTTCATGCAGCGCGCGCGTCAGCCACATCATGGCGGATACCGCGAGCGCGGCCGTGATAGTGGAAGGCATGCCGAGCCAGCCGGTGACGGTTTCAACCGTCGCGCCGAAAGCGCCGATCACGGCCCCGATCACAGGGAACCACGCCATCGAGCGGGCGATCAGCGCCTTTTCCGGCGTACGGCGCAACGGAATGCGGATGCGGGTGAGGTATTTGGTGGCGATGATCAGCTCGGCCACCCAGCTTACGGCATTCAGCCTGCCGACCGCTTGCGGCAGCTGTGTTGTTCCGGCGTTACCGGTGGGGTCGCTATCGGGCTGGGTATCCATGAGCCCTGTTATAGCAAGCCGCGCGGGGGAAGCAATTGGGGCCTGCAAAGGCTTGCGGCGCTGTACTGGCGGGAAAATCGTGATAGTGTGCCGCCCGTCAGAAATTGCCGGAGTTCGATGTGGCAGCGCCACGCGTCTTATATATTGCATCCAACCGTATCGGTGACGGGATTTTATCGACCGGCGTGCTGCAGCGCATGGCCGAAACCATGCCGGATGCGCGTTTTACAGTGGCTTGCGGGCCGCTATGCGTATCGCTTTTCGAAAAGGCGCCGCGTATCGATGCCGTGATCAGCCTTAAAAAGCAACGCTACAACATGCACTGGGTGAAGTTGTGGCGTTTGTGCGCGGCGACACACTGGGATCTGATTGTCGATTTGCGCAACAGCATCGTCACGCGTTTGTTGCGCGCGCGGCGCAAGGCATACCGTGCGGGCGGCGGCGAGGAACACAAGGTTGTGCAAAACGCGGCCGTCGCCGGTTTCGACCCACCGCCCTCGCCGCATATCTGGCTGACGACCGACGACCGGTTGCGCGCACACCATATGATGCCGCCGCATGCGGCGACCGTTGCGCTCGGCCCCGCCGCCAATTGGGCGGCCAAGCAATGGCCGGCGGAAAAGTTTGCAGAACTTGTCGCGCGCTTGCGCGCGCCGGGCGGGCTTTTTCCGGATGCCCATGTGTTGATCCTTGCCGCGGCATCGGAACGCGAACAGATCAAGACGGTTTGTGAAGCCGTGCCGGACGACAGGCGCATCGAGCTGATCGGCGGCGAATTGCGCGTCGCTGCCGCCTGCCTGCAGGCGTGCAAGCTTTTTATCGGCAACGATTCTGGCTTGATGCATCTGGCGGCTGCCATTGGCACGCCGACGCTGGGGCTTTTCGGGCCCGGCTATGAAAAAATGTACGGGCCATGGGGCAAACATACGGCCGTTGTGCGCACGCCGGAAAGCGCGGCCGAGCTTTGGGCGCGTTTGCCATACCCCGGCGCTTCCGAACCCAACTTGATGAACAGCCTTGCCGTGGAAACCGTGGAACAGGCCACAAAGCATCTTTTGTTAAAGATACGTCAATGATCATAGGCTAAAAAGGCATGTTGCCCCTTGTGGCCAAGAGGCATGGACACACGCAGTTTTTGTATCTACCATCTTGATTCAACACGGATTCTTGCCAATCACCTTCGCCCGGTCATGACCCAGCGCCTTGCCATAACCCGGATTGTTGCCTACGGCGTCTGCCCGCTTTTGCTTGCGGTTGGCGGTGTCGGGCTTTGGCGCCTGTTCGCTTGGGTATCCTTGCAAGAACAGCTCGATCGGTTTGAGCTGGTCAGCAACCTTGCTTGGGCCGTGGCGCCGCTGGCGCTTTTTGCGCTGATCGCTGCGTTCTGCGGTGTCGCGCTCGGCAGCATGCGCGCGACGGGCGACTATCAGGCCCGCATCGACGGGCTGCAGCAGCGGCTGCGCTACCACGAAGACCTTGTGCGGCTGGTGGCCGATAGCCGGCCGGGCGCGACCGCAATCATCGATGTCGAAGGGCGCTACTGGTTCGTGAACACGGTTTCCGCCGCCCGGCATGGCATGAACCCGAAGGAAATGGTCGGCCGAAATATCGATAAGGTGCTTGGCCAGCAGGAAAGCCAGAAATTGCGCGCGCGGTTGCAGCAGGTACGCGACAGCAAAATGCCGCTCGATACCATCGACCGCATCAAAGGGCAGGGCAGCGAACATTACGTACGCTCCAGCATCATTTCCCTGCCGGATGTCACGGGCCTTTCCGGCGCCGTGCTCGTGAACGAAGATGACGTTACTTCGCTGATGGTCGAGCGCGAAGCGCGCGAACGCATGTTCCGTCAGGTGATCGATACGCTGGTCGCGGTGGTTGACCGGCGCGATCCGTATGCGGCCGGGCATTCCGCCCGCGTAGGCCAGATCGCGCGCGCAATCGCCGAGGAAATGCGCTTGCCGACCGAGCAGATCGAAACCGCCGAGATTGCGGGGCTGTTGATGAATTTCGGCAAGGTTCTGGTGCCGCGCGATATTCTGACCAAAACCGCCGCGCTTTCGGGCGACGAGCTGAAGCAGGTGCGGGACAGTATTTTGACATCGGCCGATATTCTCGCGCTGATCGGCTTTTCCCAGCCGGTGGTGCCGACGTTACGGCAAGTGCTGGAGCGCTATGACGGTACCGGCGTGCCGGAAGGCCGCCAGGGTGAAAACATCCTGCTGACCGCGCGTATTGTGATGGTCGCCAACGCATTTGTGGCACTCGTGAGCCCGCGCGCCCACCGCCCCGGTATTGGCCCGCAGGGCGCGCTTGAGAGCATGCACGGCGAGGCCGGTTCCGCTTTTGACCCGGGTATTGTCGATGCGCTGCGCGCATACATCAAGAACAGCAAGCATAAGCTGGAATGGTTGGCGGTCGCCTGAATTTGCGCTAGATAGTGGGCGACTTCATCCAAGATTGCCCCGGACCCAGCCAGATGCCCCCTCAACAACCCGCCCCCGTACGCTTTGAGCGCGATGCCAACTGGCTCGGACTCTATACGCTGATCGAGAAGGAAATCGGTCGCTTCATCAAGGTCCATACCCAGACCATCACCGCGCCGGTCATGACTGCGCTGCTGTACTATCTGATTTTCGCGGTCGCGCTTGGCGGCGATTTGCGGACCATGGGCGATGTCGGTTACCTGCAATTCCTTGCGCCCGGCCTGATCATGATGAGCGTGGCGCAAAACGCCTTCGCCAACACATCAAGCTCGCTGGTCATATCAAAGATACAAGGCAACATCGTCGATCTTTTGATGCCGCCGCTTTCGCCGGGCGAGCTGATCACCGGTTTCGCGGTCGGCGGGATCGCGCGCGGTATCGTTGTCGGCACCGTCAGCGCCATTACCATGGCCATTCTTGTGGATCTGCCGCTCCATTCGATCGCGGCCGTGTTGTTCTATGGCGTCATGGGCTCGCTGATGCTGGCGCTGCTTGGGGTCGTGGGCGGCATATGGGCCGACAAGTTCGATCACCTTGCGGCGATCCAGAACTTCATCATCATGCCCGCCACGTTCCTGTCCGGCACCTTTTATTCCATTGACCGCATGCCGCAGGATTGGCATTTCATCCTGCACCTCAATCCGTTCTTCTACATGATCGACGGTTTCCGCTATGGCTTCATCGGCGTTTCCGATGGCACGCTGGGCACGGGGGCGGCGGTGCTGACCGGGGTTAATCTTATCCTGCTTGGCATATCTTATGGCATGCTCAGAACCGGGTATAAGCTCAAGGCCTAAGCCCTAAAAATAATTACAAAATTACTGGACAGGCCCGCGCGGCCTATGGCAATGTTCCGGCACCATGACGAAGACAGATTCCCCCTGCCGGGCCCTGAAGGCCCTGGCCCCGCGCTTTCTCGCACGACGACCGTGAATCTGCCCGGCCGTCCCGCCGCCCTTGTGCCGTTTGCAAGGTTGCGCAGGGACCCCGCCATAAGGCAGAAAATAAAACCCCGTCGGTTCTTTTTTGGTAGCGAGTAATCATCATGGCTGAACAATCTGCGACTGTGCCCCCCGTTTTCCCCGTCTATGCGCGGCAGGACGTATTCTTTGAGCGCGGCGAGGGCTGCAACATATACGACGACAAGGGGCAGCGTTACCTCGATATGGTCGCGGGCATCGCCGTGTGCGCCTTCGGCCACGCGCACCCGAAGCTGGTGGAATCGTTGCACAAGCAGGCGCAAAAGCTTTGGATCGCGTCCAACTATTATAAATCGCACGCGATGGAAAAGCTGGCGCAGCGTTTCGTGGACGCCACTTTCGCCGACAGCGTGTTTTTCCAGAATTCCGGCGTCGAGGCGTGGGAGCTTTGCATCAAGGTCGCGCGCAAATACCAAAGCAGCGTAGGCCAGCCGCAACGTTACCGGGTCATTACCTTTCAGGGGTGCTTCCATGGCCGGACGCTTGCCGCGATCGCCGCCGCGAAAAGCGAGAAGATGTCGAAGGGCTTCGGCCCCATGACCGACGGTTTCGACCAGGTCGCGTGGAACAACCTGAACGAACTGCGCGCCGCGATTACGCCGGAAACCGGCGCGATCATGCTCGAGCCCATTATCGGCGAGGGCGGCGTGCGGGTCGCTTCGCCCGAATTCCTGCGCGAGATTCGCAAGATTTGCGACGAATTCGGCCTGTTGCTTTTGTTCGATGAAATTCAGTGCGGCATGGGCCGCACCGGCAAGCTGTTCGCGCATGAATGGTCGGGCGTGACGCCCGACGTGATGTGCATCGCCAAGGCGATGGGCAACGGCTTCCCGATCAGCGCCTGTCTCGCGACCGCCAAGGCGATGCAGGGCATGACGGCGGGCACGCACGGCACGACATACGGCGGCAACCCGCTCGGGATCGCGGTTGCCGATACCGTGCTCGATATGTTGCTGGCGCCCGGCCTTCTGGCCGAGGTGGAGCGCAAGGGTAAGTACCTTGCCAAGGGTTTCGATGAGCTTGTCCGCAAGCATCCGAAGGTGTTCACCGAGCGACGAGGCGTCGGCCTGATGCAGGGGCTGAAATGCGCCCCGCCGAACATGGAGATCACCAATATGCTCCGTGACGAAAAGATGCTGGTGGCCTATGCGGGCGACAACCTTATTCGTCTGCTGCCGCCGTTGATCATTACCGAAAAGGAAATCGACGAAGCGATCGATATCCTCGACCGGGTAGCAAGGAAAGTGACGGGTTAAAATGAGTATGAGACATTTTCTGGACCTCAACCAGATCGACAAGGCCGATTTACGGGCCATGATCGATCAGGCGAAGGCGATAAAGAAGAAGCCGCAGGATTACCGGCGGCTGGAAGGCAAGGTTCTGGCGCTGGTGTTCGAAAAGCCATCGACCCGGACCCGCGTTTCGTTCGAAGTTGGCATGCTTGAGCTCGGCGGCGATGTTGTCGCGCTCACGGGCGCGGAAATGCAGCTCGGGCACGGCGAAACGCTGGGCGATACCGCGCGCGTGATGTCCCGTTTCGTGCATGTGATGATGGTGCGGACCTTCGAGCCGACCAAGCTGACGGAAATGGCCAAGGCCGCTTCGATCCCCATTATCAACGGGCTGACGAACGATTCCCACCCGTGTCAGGTGATGGCGGATATCATGACGTTCGAAGAACGGGTCGGCCCCATTACCGGGCGTCGCATCACCTGGGTGGGCGATGGCAACAACAACATCCTTGCCAGCCTGATCCATGCCAGCGCGGCCTTCGGCTTCAAGATAACGATCGCGAGCCCGGCGGATCTTGCGCCTTTGGCGGAGCTGGTCGCGTGGGCCAATTCCAACGGCGGCCATGTCGCGGCGGGCGAAGACCCGTTCGAGGCGGCCGAGGGCAGCGACGCGATCGTGACCGACACGTGGGTTTCCATGCACGACAAGGATGTCGCGCGGCGGCACAGCCTGCTCGAACCCTATCGGGTGACAAGCAAGCTGATGAGCGCGGCGGCGCCGGGCGCCATCTTTATGCATTGTTTGCCCGCGCATCGCGGCGAGGAAGTGACCGACGATGTGATCGACGGCCCGCAATCTGTCGTATGGGATGAGGCCGAAAACCGCAAGCACGCCCAAAAAGCCGTTTTGCTATGGTGTCTTGGACGGGAGAAAGCATGAACCGATATCGAACCGCCGCCCTGCCGCTTGCGATTTTGGCCGTTGCCACCCTTGCGGGCTGTTCTTCGGACAAGGATAAGGTGCGCCTTCCGTGCCCGCAGGTTGCCGTGGTGCGCGAGCTGGCGCGTTACATCGACCATGGCCGCGCCGACGTGCAGAACAGCGACACGCTCGTGGCCGAAGCGGTGATGACCGGGATCGAAGGCGATTGCGGTTTCGAGGATGACGGTATCGATATCGATTTCAACCTCAATGTCATCGCCCGGCGCGGGCCCGGCCTTGGCGGCGACCGTGTGTCGCTGCCTTATTTCATCGCCGTGCTTGGCCCCGGCGACCAGATTATCGAAAAAAAGCAGGTTTCGCTTGAAATCAAACTGGACGAGGGCAAGCCGACCGAGAAAAAGGAAAAGCTGGACGTTTACATTCCGTATGGTCAGGATAAGGACCCGGGCCAATATCGCGTCTGGCTCGGGTTCCAGTTAAGTGAACAGCAGGTGGCGCGCCTGCGCGGCACGACAGAAAGTGCCGCCGGGGAAGCGACGGGGAATGCCAATGAGTGAAGCGGCCGTGAAGCAACCTTACCCTACACCCACAAGGCGTACGGCGCTTTATGACCTTCATGTTTCGCTTGGCGGTAAAATGGTCCCGTTCGCCGGCTACGAAATGCCGGTGCAATACCCCGCCGGGATCATGCAGGAACATTTGCATACCCGCAAAGCCGCGGGTCTGTTCGATGTTTCACACATGGGGCAGGTTTTTCTGCAGGGCGAAAGCAACATTCGCGAACAGTGCGAGATGATCGTGCCCGGCGATGTGCGCGATCTCGTGCCCGGCGCGATGCGCTATTCTTTCTTGCTTGATGAGCATGGCGGAATTCTGGATGATCTCATGATCACGCGGCCCGTTGAAGGCGCGGACAACACCTTGTTCCTTGTCGTCAATGCCGGTTGCAAGGAACACGATCTTATCCATATCAAGAACCATTTGCCCGGCGTGGAAACGACGATGCTGGACGATCGTTCGCTGCTCGCGCTGCAAGGGCCTTATGCCGCCAGCGTGCTGGCGCGCTTCTGCGATGCGCCCGCGAAACTGAAATTTATGCGCGCGGGCAAGTTTGAAGTGAAGGAAGCCGGCACCTGTTACATCAGCCGCTCCGGTTACACCGGCGAGGACGGCTTCGAGATTTCGGTGCCCAGTGACGCGGCGGAGCAGTTTGCGCGCCGGTTGCTTGAGCAACCCGAAGTGATGCCGGTCGGGCTTGGCGCGCGGGATTCCCTCAGGCTTGAAGCCGGGCTTTGCCTGTACGGGCACGATCTCGATACCAACACTTCGCCGGTCGATGCCGATCTGATGTGGGCGGTTGCCAAGCGCCGCCGCAGCGAAGGCGGCTTTATCGGCGCCGCGCATGTTCAAGGCCAGCTTGCCAGCGGCGCGACCCGCAAGCGCGTGGGCATCAAGCCCGCCGGCAAGGCGATTGCCCGCGAACAGACCGAGATATTCGATCAACGTCAGGGGCGAATCGGCGTTGTCACAAGCGGCGGCTTTGGCCCGAGCGTGAACGGCCCGATTTGCATGGGCTATGTGCAAACCGCTTTCGCAAAGCCCGGCACCGAAGTGTTTTTGAAGGTACGTGGAAATGACTTGCCCGCGCGCGTCGTTGCGCTACCTTTTGTCCAGCATCGTTATTTCAGGGGGACCTAATATATGAGCACGCTGCGTTTTACCAAAGACCATGAATGGGTGAGGATCGAGGGCGATGTCGCCGTATGCGGTATCACCGATTACGCGCAGAAGGCGCTCGGGGATGTCGTGTATGTGGAATTGCCGGCGGTAGGCAAACAGGTGAAACAGGGCGATCAGGCGGCGGTTGTGGAATCGGTCAAGGCCGCGAGCGAGGTTTATGCGCCCGTTGCGGGTGAGGTCGTTGGCGTGAACGACAACCTTTCCGGCGAGCCGGCCAAGGTCAACGCCGCGCCGACGGGCGATGGCTGGTTCTTCAAGATCAAGCCCGCGAGCGCCGGGCAGGCCGATGGTTTGATGGATGAAGCCGCCTACCAGGATTACGTGAAGGGATTGGCTTCCTAGCAAGGATATTGGGGTATGCGTTATTTACCGCTGACGGATGACGACCGCCGCGCCATGCTGGCGAAAATCGGCGCCGGTTCCGTCGATGACCTGTTCCGCGATGTGCCCGAAGCCGCCCGTTTGCAGGGTGCGGTGCATGACTTGCCGTTGCATCAATCGGAATATGCGGTCGAACGCCATGTCGGCGCGCTTGCGGCGCGCAATGTGGCGGCGGGTTCATGCCCTTCCTTCCTTGGCGCGGGCGCTTATCGTCACCATGTGCCCGCGAGCGTCGATCATATTTTGCTGCGCGGCGAATTCCTGACTTCCTATACGCCCTACCAGCCCGAAGTGAGCCAGGGCACGCTGCAATATCTGTTCGAATTCCAGACGCAGGTTGCGATGCTGACGGCGATGGATGTCGCCAACGCTTCGATGTATGACGGGCCGACCGCATGTGCCGAAGCGGTGATGATGGCAAACCGCGTGACGCGGCGAAGCAAGGCGGTGATTTCCGGCAACCTGCACCCGCATTACCGCGAAGTGACGGAAATGATGGCGCGCACCACCGGCTTTTCGCTGCAAGCGTTGCCGCCCGCGCCGCGCGGAGTGGAAGATATCGCCGCGCAGATCGACGATAAAACATCCTGCGTCGTGGTCCAGAATCCGGACTTTTTCGGCAATCTGCACGATTACACCGCGCTTGCCGGCGCCTGCGCCGCCAAGGGCGCGCTGCTGATCGTGGCGGTAACCGAAATCGTTTCGCTCGGCCTCGTCAAGCCGCCGGGCGCGATGGGCGCCGATATCGTGGTGGCCGAAGGGCAGGGGATCGGCAACGGCTTGAACTTCGGCGGGCCTTATGTGGGCCTGTTCGCCTGCAAGGAAAAATACATCCGCCAGATGCCCGGCCGCGTGTGCGGGGAAACGGTGGATGCGGAAGGCAAGCGCGGGTTTGTGCTTACGCTTTCAACCCGCGAACAACATATTCGCCGCGAAAAAGCGACCAGCAATATATGTACAAATTCAGGCCTTTGTGCGCTTGCCTTCACGATCCATCTTAGCCTGATGGGGGAGGCGGGGCTGACCAAGCTGGCCGATCTGAACCACGCCCATGCCTGCCTGCTGGCCGAACGGCTTGATAAAGTGCCGGGCTGCAAGGTTTTGAACGACAGCTTCTTTAACGAATTCACGGTGCAGCTGCCCCGGCCAGCCGCCGCGGCAGTGGATGCGCTGGCTAAGCGGCCGCTTCTGGCCGGCGTGCCGGCCAGCCGCCTGTATCCGGGCAACAAGGATATGGAAAATCTTTTGCTGGTGACGGCGACGGAGCTGACCAGCGAAGCGGACATGGACGCGCTCGCGGCCGCGCTGCGGGAAGTGTGCGCATGACCGGCATGAACAGCACCGGCCGCCCTTCCAGCCCCGCCGCTCTTGCGGCGGCGGAAGGCAACCGCGGGCTGCATCTGGAAGAACCCTTGATCTTTGAGCGCGGCGCCGAAGGCCGTTGCGGCATTGATCTGCCGCCCGTGCCGAAGCACAAGCCGCGGCTCGGGTCCGTACGGCGCGAAGGTAAAATCGGCCTGCCCGGCCTTTCCGAACCGCAGGTGGTGCGGCATTTTACGCGGCTCAGCCAGAAAAATTTCGGGATCGACAGCGTTTTCTACCCGCTCGGCTCCTGCACCATGAAACACAATCCGCGCCTGAATGAAAAAATGGCGCGGCTGCCCGGCTTTGCCGATCTGCACCCGCTGCAACCGCAAGCGACGGTGCAGGGCGCGCTCGAACTGATCGATCAGCTGGCGGATTGGCTTATGAAGCTGACGGGGCTTCCCGCCGTGGCGATGTCACCCGGTGCCGGGGCGCACGGCGAATTTTGCGGCATGGCCGCGATCAAATCCGCGCTCGATGCGCGCGGCGAAAAGCGCACGCGCGTGCTGGTGCCGGAATCGGCACACGGCACCAACCCGGCCACGGCCGCCGCGCTCGGTTTTACGGTCGATCCCATCCCCGCCACTGCGCAGGGGCGCGTGGATCTTGCCGCGCTTGAAACGAAGCTGGGGGATGATGTCGCTGCGATCATGCTGACCAACCCCAACACCTGCGGCCTGTTCGAACCGGATGTGATCAAAATCGCGGACATGGTGCACAAGGCGGGCGGTTATTTCTATTGCGACGGCGCGAACTTCAACGCCATCGTCGGGCGCGTGCGCCCGGCCGATCTGGGCATCGATGTGATGCATATCAATTTGCACAAAACATTTTCCACGCCGCATGGCGGCGGCGGGCCGGGTTCGGGCCCTGTTGTGCTTGCCGAAAGCCTCGCGCCTTATGTTCCTCTGCCTTACGTCGTGCGGCAGGGCGATGCGTACGGCCTTGTCGAACATGCGGCAGACGCGAAAGGCAAAAAGCCGTTCGGCCGCATGAAGGGTTTCCATGGGCAGATGGGCATGTTCGTGCGCGCGTTGACCTATATGCTTAGCCACGGCGCGGACGGGTTGCTGCAGGTCGCGAGCGATGCGGTTTTGAACGCCAACTATATCCTTGCGAGCCTGCAGGATGTTATGAGCGCGCCGTTCAAGGGCCCGTGCATGCACGAAGCGCTGTTCGACGACAGGTTCTTGAAAGATACGGGCGTGACCACGCTTGATATCGCCAAGGCGCTGATCGATCGCGGCTTCCACCCGATGACGATGTATTTCCCGCTTGTGGTGCACGGCGCGTTCCTGATCGAGCCGACGGAAACCGAAAGCCGCGAAACGCTCGATACCTTCATTGCCGCGTTGCGCGATCTTGCGGCGCAGGCGCACGCGGGCAAGGTGGATATGTTCAAGCAATCGCCGCACTATACGCCGCGCCGCCGTTTGGACGAAACCCGCGCCGCGCGCCAGCCTGTGCTGAAGTGGACACCGGAAAAAGACAGCGAAAACAGCATCCCGCACGCAGCGGAATAGCATTTAGCTCAAATCCAATCTTTCCTTCACGGTTTCTTTGCTGCGCCGCAATATAATGATGGCTGATTCCTTCAAAGGAGGAGAATCGAGCCATGCAAACCCTACCGCAACCGCATAACGAGCTGCACGCTATCTGGGCCAAGGTCGCACGTCTTTATGAAAGCGCCGAAGATGCGTTGCGCCGCTTCATCGAGAGCGAAGAAGGCAAGCATTAACGCGGGCGGTCACCCGTAGCTTTGCACGAGGCTGCCGGCGACAAGGTACCAGCCGTCAACCAGCACGAAAAATATGATCTTGAACGGCAGCGAGATGGTAGGCGGCGGCAGCATCATCATGCCCATCGACATCAGGATCGACGCGATCACCATATCGATAATAAGGAACGGCAGGAACAGAAGGAAGCCGATTTCGAACGCGCGCCTTAGTTCCGATATCATGAAGGACGGGATCAGCACGCGCAGCGGCGTTTCCTTGGCTTCCTTTACATCCGCCACCTTGCCGAGATCCATGAAGAGTTGAAGGTCGCGCGGGCGCGTGTGCTGCAGCATGAAGGCCTGAAACGGTTCGACTGATTTCTCAAACGCCGTTTTTTCGTTGATCTGGTCGTCCATCAGCGGTTGCACGCCGTTGTTCCATGCCTGTTCGAACACCGGTTGCATGATAAAGAGCGTCAGGAACAGCGCAAGGCTGACCATCACGACGTTTGGCGGCGTTTGTTGCACGCCGAGCGCGCTGCGCAGCAGCGAAAGCACGACGACGATGCGGGTGAAGGACGTAACCATCACGAGGATGGACGGCGCCAGCGACAGGACCGTCACCAGCAGGATCATTTGAACGATGCGCGCGGTGGCAGTGGCGCCGCCGCCTAGATCGATGTTCAGTGTCTGGGCGATGGCGTCTGCGCTGTAGAAACCGATCAGGAGCGCGAGCCCGGCCCCGGCGACGATGCCGAGAAGGCGGGCTGTGGAAAATCTGGATTTGCCGGGTTTCATGACGGTTGTGTGGGGCTTTCCTTGCTTGCGGTTGCGGCGGGCGGCGGCGTGATGCCGCTTTCGATCACGATATCGTTGCCGCCGCCGATAAGAATAAGGTGTTCGCGGTCATCGCGGCGGATCAGCACGGCGCGGCGGCGCGTATCGACAGGCATAACCTCGATCACCCGGACGCGGCGGTTGTTCTGGCGGAAAATCGGCAGGCCCCTTTCTTGCCAGCGCCGTGCCGCGATGGCGAGGAACCATATCAGGCACAGGACGAACGTAAGCGCCAGAGCGAATTGTATGTAGCTGGACATGTCCATGCGGGTCGCTTGCGTTATTTGTTGTCTTTGTCGTCGGGTTCCGCGCCGGGCGCGTTGCCGTAAGCGCCCGCGGCGCGGCTGCGTTCGAACGTATCCTGCGCGCGGCGCAGCTGGTTTTCAAGCTGTTCAAGTTCGACCAACATAGAGGAAAGGCCGGGCAGCAGGCCTTGCTTGGTCGCATCGTCACTGCCCATCAACCGTTCGCAAAAGCTGTTGATGCGCTCGTCCAGACCCGATAGATCTACCTGCTGGCCTTGCCGGAGCAAATCGCGGGTTTCACGGAACGCATCGGAAAGCGTGCTTAGCTCTTCCTCAAACTCCTCGCGGGTGGCCTTGGCCGGTTCTGTCATGGATCGTTCCTGCCGGGTGAATCGCTATCCGGAGTTTGCTCCAGCGGGCGCACGTTGTCACGTGCGGCCATCGCCGCGTTGGCTTCGTAAACCCTGGTGAGAATTTCGGCGACCGCGACGATGGCCTCGCTCGGGATGTCGCTGTCGATATCAAGCGTGGCGAGGATTTCGGCAAGATCGGCATCTTCGCGCACCTTCACGCCGTGCTCGAAAGCGAGCTCGAGGATCTGTTCGGCCAGCAAACCGCGGCCGCTGGCGGCAATTTTGGGCAACGATTCGGCGCTGCCGCTTTGCTTGATGGCGACCGCAACTTGTTGCGGGGCGGGCTTTGCCTTGGGATTTTCCGGGTTATTGGCCATCTGCAAACTCTTGATGAATCACATTTATTTAAAATTTTAGACGTTTTTACGCTTTCTTAAAACCGGAAAGCGGAAAATGGGTCTGTGGGAAGAAAACCGCCTGTAAAAGCAGGGGGTTGATATTTAGGGGAACGGGTAATGGATGCAGAAAAAGGCATTGTAGGCCTTATGGCCAACCGGATGACCTGGCTGAACGAGCGGCAGCGGGTGCTGGCCGAAAACGTGTCCAACGCCGATACGCCCAATTACAAGGCGCGCGACCTTGTGGAGCCCGATTTCAAGACCACCTTGCAGCAAGTTATGGTGGCGCCGAAGCTGACCAACGCCAGACATATCCAGACCCGGGCCGAACTGGCGCCGGGCATTGTCGAGAAGGTTGTTGGCTCTACGGAGACCAGCCTTTCGGGCAATGCGGTCGATCTTGAAACGGAAATGACCAAGATTTCATCCACGGCCGTGGAATATCAGGCCATGACGGGCCTTTTGAAAAAGTGGCACGGGATGTTCCGTCTTGCCATGGGCAAGCAGCAGTAGGAAGGATGAAGCAGCATGAGCGGCGATCTTGATACGGTAATGGGCATTGCGGCTTCCGGTCTGCAAACACAGGGCCAGCGCATGCGCGTCATCGCCCAGAACATGGCCAACGCGAACACAACGGCGGACGCGCCGGGCGCAGACCCATACCGCCGCCAGGTCGTGACCTTCCGCCAGGTGTTCGACAAGGAAATGAACGCCAACAAGGTTACGGTTTCCGGCGTCAAACCCGATATGAGCGATTTTACTCGCCGTTTCGACCCCAGCCACCCGGCCGCCGACAAAGATGGCTATGTGTTGCTGCCGAACGTGAAGCCGCTGGTAGAAGTCATGGATATGCGCGACGCGCAACGTTCCTATGAAGCGAACCTGAACGTGATCGAAGCTTCGCGCGGCATGATGCTGCGCACGATCGATCTGCTGAGAAACTAAGGGGGATAGACCATGGTCATGAACGTATCTGACGCGCTGAGCGCTTACCGCCAGGTCAACGGCATTTCCGGTATTGCCGGGGCCAAGCCGGCCGCCAGCAAGGAAAGCGGCGGTTTCGGAGAGCTGCTTGAGAAGCTTTCGAACGAAACGATAGACTCGCTGAAACAGGCGGAACAAACCACGGCCGCCGGTGCGGTCGGCAAGGCCAACCTGACAGACGTGGTGATGGCCGTGAATAAGGCGGAAATGACGCTTCAGACGGTCGTTTCGATCCGCGATCGCGTGGTTTCGGCCTATCAGGAAATCATCCGTATGGGCGTATAGCTGCGGGCCTGATAAAGGCCCTTCAAGCTATCGGGCGCGGCTTTTTGTGTTATATTGATTCGCTTTACCGACCCCGGATTTCTGGCGCCCGCACATGACCGAAACAGAAGTCATAGAAATTTGCCGTGACGCGATCATGGTGATGTTCAAGGTATCAGGCCCGATCCTGATGGCTTCGCTTATCATGGGCGTCGTCATCTCGCTGGTTCAGGCGATCACACACATTCAGGAAATGACGGTCACGTTCGTTCCGAAGATTGTCGTGACCTTCACGCTTACAATCTGGCTATTGCCGTTCATGTTTTCGACGCTGACCAGCTTTACCCATATGCTGACGGATAAGATCGTTCATGGCGGCGGAGGCTGATACATGAACGGGGCGCGCAATGTCGCTTGATATTGGCCAGCTCCTTTCGGGCCAGGTTTTCGCATTCCTGCTGATCTTCACGCGCGTCGGCGTGATCATGATGCTGTTCCCCGGTATCGGTGAAGCGTTCGTCAATACCCGCGTGCGGCTTTTGTTTTCGCTTGTGTTTACATTTGTATGTTTGCCGCTTGTGGCCGATATGCTGCCGCCGCAACCCGAACAGCCGGCGCAGTTTGCTTTATTGGTCATGCATGAAGTGCTGATCGGCCTGTTTTTCGGGACCATTCTGCGGCTGATGATGAGCGCGCTCGAGATCGGCGGTACGTTCATATCGATGCAAATGTCGCTGTCGAACGCCAGTATCTTTAACCCGACATTGGCGACGCAGGGCACCTTTTCCGGCGCATTTCTAAGTATTGCGGCCGTGGCGTTTCTGTTTGCGACCGGGCTTGAAAGCACGTTGCTGCGCGGCGTTATCGGTACATATGACGTGTTCATGCCGGGAAAAGAAATTGTGATGGACGACATCTATGCCACGATTATCCGGGTCGTAAACCGTTCCTTTGCGCTGGGCGCGGAAATGGCCGCACCTTTCATTATCGTAGGCACTTTGGTTTCGGTCGCATTCGGTGTCGTGGCGCGATTGATGCCGCAGATACAAATTTTCACACTTTCGATGCCGCTTCACATCGGGGTCGGGATATCGCTTTTCGGCGTCACGATTGGCGGCGTGCTTTTATACTGGTTGCAGCAATTCATGGATGAATTACGCCAGCTTGGCTGGTAGCGGGGGCAGGGAGCCATGGCAGAAGACCAGGACCAAGACCAAAAAACCGAAGAGCCTACCGGTAAACGGCTTAGAGAAGCGCGCGACAAAGGGCAGCTTGCGGTCAGCCGTGAGGTTGGCAACTGGTTCCAGTTTGCCGGTATCATCGTCACGCTTACCGTGATTATGCCGATGGTCGGGCAAAAGATATTGATGGCGTTGCGCGTGTTCTTCGAACTGCCGCACCAGATCCGTGTCGGCGATCAGGGCTTGCAGAATGTTCTTGGCGCCGTTGCGCTCGAAGTCGGCCTTGCCGTGTTGTTGATCTTTTTTGTGCTGTTGGTCGCTTCTGTGACTGGCACAATCATACAGACCGGGTTTTTCGCATCGCTTGATCCGATCAAACCATCGCTTGGCGCCTTATCTCCCGCCAAGGGCTTTAAGCAGATATTTTCCGCGGCCGCCTTGTTCGAGCTGTTCAAGGGCATCATAAAACTGTTCGTGGTTGGCGGCGCGGCATACATGCTGCTGCGGCCATTCTTCGACCAAATGGCGCTTTATGTCGGCAAAGACATGCTGGGCGTTCTGGAGGCCATCACGCATGAATCGTTCAAGCTCCTGCTTCTCATTATGGTTATCGTCACAATCATTGCCGTCACCGATCTGATCTACCAACGCTATACGCACCACAAGAGCCTTCGCATGACCAAGTCGGAGGTGAAGGACGAATACAAGCAATCGGAAGGCGATCCGATGATCAAACGCCGCCTCGCGCGCCTTCGCATGGAAAAGGCCCGCAAGCGCATGATGTCGCAGGTGCCCAAGGCCGATGTGGTCATCACCAACCCAACCCATTATGCCATTGCCATGAAATATGACGTGGGCCGTATGAATGCGCCGATGGTGCTGGCCAAGGGGGTCGATGCGGTAGCAGAACGTATTCGCAAGCTGGCAAGCGAACACAATATTCCGCTGGTGGCCAACCCGCCGCTGGCGCGCGCGCTCTATAAAACGGTCGAGGTTGACCAGGAAATACCGGCGCAGCATTATCGGGCTGTGGCGGAGATTATTTCCTATGTTTACAAGATCAAGCGCAAAAAAACCTAGCGAATGCTGGATATGAAGCCGCAACTGCAAAAACAGCCTTCGGTGCAGGAATTATCGCTTGCGGCCGCGACCGCCGTGCCATCGATACGCTGGATCACGCGCGGCCTGCTCGCCTGCGGCATCCTTGCGGTCGTGGGTATCTTTACCGTCTTTCTTTCGCTGGTCGCGCCCGAGATAACCTCGCCGCTGGTCTATGGGCCGCTGTTCGTGCTTGCGGTGACATCGGCCGGCAGCGCGCTATGGATTTTGATACAGGCGCGCAACCATGCGCAGCAGGAAATTTTGCTGCGTGAAGCGTTCCATAGCGTGCTGATCCCGCAGGCAATCACGGACGAATCCGGTAACGCCGTTCTGGCCAATCGCGCCTTCATCGGCTGGATCGATATCAGCGACCAGAACGCGGAAGATGCGCTGGCGGGCCGCTTCGCCGACAACCAGGCGGCGGCGGCGGAATTCAAGCAATTGCAAAAAACCGCCCGCGCCGGCCAGATGGCGGTGGCCGAATTGCCGGTGATGCGCAACGGCAGGATGGTGGAATGGCGCCGCATCACCGTGCGCCAGCTGACCGGCTGGCCCAATTACCTGCAATGGCGGCTTGAAGATGTGAGCGAGCGCCGCCGTATGGAACGCGCGATGCGCGAAGAGCAAGCCAAGCTGGTGGACTTCATGGCCAACGCGCCTGTTGGTATCTATTCGGTCGATCAGCACGGGCGTTTCCGTTTCGTCAACCGCACGCTGGCGGAATGGCTTGGCAGTTCGGCGGAAGAATTGATCAGTAATAATGTGCGGCTGCACGATGTGATCAACGCGCCATCGAAGGAAATCGCGCCGCACGCGATTGTGCCCGGCATGGAAGGCGAGCGCCGCGGCGAAGTCGTGATGACCAGCAAGGACGGACGCTTGTTGCCGGTCGCGATCACGCAAACCGTGGTGACGAACGACGACGGCAAAATGCTGCGTACCCGCTCGATCGTCCGCGATTTGACGCCGGAACGCGAATGGCAAGAAGCGCTGCTGCAATCGGAACAGCGTTTTCAGCGTTTGTTCGCGCAGGCGCCCATCGGCGTCGCGCTGGTGGATATGAATTTGAACGTGATGGAATGCAACCAGGCGCTTGTTAGCCTGCTGCGCCGCACGCGCGAGGCGCTGATCAATCTGCCGCTGACCGAACTGATCAGAAGCGATAGCCGTGATGCTGCGGAAACGCAGCTGCGCGACGTGCTGGGCGGCCGCGATTTCGTCAAGCCGCTTGAAGTGCATCTGATCGCCGACCGCGACGTGGCGGTGCTTATATATGTGAAACGCTTCGATGCCCCGGCGCTGACCCGGCAGGGTACCGACCCGAACGTGACCGAAGGCGGCTTGGTGCTTTATTTCATCGACACGACCGAGCAAAAACGGCTCGAGGTGCAGTTCGCGCAATCGCAGAAAATGCAGGCCATCGGCCAGCTCGCGGGGGGTATCGCGCACGATTTCAACAATCTGCTGACCGCCATGATCGGCTTCTGCGATCTTTTGCTGCAGCGGCACAAGCCGGGCGACCAGAGCTTCGCCGACATCATGCAGATCAAACAGAACGGCAGCCGCGCCGCCAATCTTGTGCGGCAATTGCTGGCCTTTTCGCGCCAGCAAACCTTGCAGCCCAAGGTGCTTAGTATGGTCGATGTGCTGGCCGAGCTTTCCAACCTGCTGCGCCGCCTGATCGGCCCCACCATCAGGCTGGAGATGGTTCACGGCCGCGATCTCGCGCCCGTGAAGGTCGATCAGATGCAGCTCGAACAGGTGATCGTCAATCTTGTGGTCAATGCGCGCGACGCGATGCCGCAGGGCGGCGCCATCACGGTAAAAACCAGCAACCACAAGCAGGCTGTGGGGATTCTGCGCAGGCAGGACGAAATGCCGGCGGGGCAGTATGTGTTGATCGAAGTGAGCGATACCGGCACCGGCATCCCCAAGGAAATCCAGCAACGTATCTTCGAACCGTTTTTTTCGACCAAGGAAGTCGGCCACGGCACCGGGCTCGGGCTTTCGACCGTGTACGGCATTGTCCGCCAGACCGGCGGCTTTATTAATCTTGAGAGCGAGGTTGGCCGCGGCACCAAATTCATGGTTTACCTGCCCGCGCATATTCGTGACGGCAAGGCGGTTGAGGAAGCGGCGGTCGAGGAAGCGCCCGAAAAGGCCGCCGACCTTACGGGTTCCGGCAACATTTTGCTGGTCGAGGACGAAGATGCGGTGCGCATTTTCTCCTCTCGTGCGCTGCGCAACAAGGGTTACAACGTGATTGAGGCGCGTAACGGCGAGGAAGCGCTCGCGGTGATCGAGAAGGAAGGCAAAACGCTTGAGCTCATGATCAGCGACGTCGTTATGCCGCAGATGGACGGGCCGACGTTGTATAGCAAGATCAAGGACGATTGGCCGAAGCTGAAGGTGATCTTCATTTCCGGTTATGCGGAAGATAAATTCCGCGACCAGCTAAAGGCAGGCGAGGTGGTTTACTTTCTCGGCAAGCCCTTTACGCTCAAGCAGCTGGCCAGCAAGGTGAAGGATGTGCTCGATGGCAACGAATAACCTGCAACATACGGACCGGATCTTTTTCGGTTCAACCGGATTCGATATTGATACGGCGCAGCGCACCGTTAAGCAGGCGCTTGCGGGTTGCGACGATGGCGAATTGTTTCTTGAATATCATCAATCGGAAAGTTTCGTATGGGATGACGGCAAGCTGAAGAACGCAAGCTTCGATACGGCGCAGGGTTTTGGGCTGCGCGCTGTGGCGGGCGAGGCGACCGGCTACGCCCATGCCGCCGCGCTGGACGCAAAGGCGCTGCGGCGCGCGGCCGACAGTGTGCGCGCGGTCAGCAAGGGGTATAGCGGCACGCTGGCGGCACAGCCCGTCGGCACCAACCGGCATTTGTATGACGACCAGAACCCGTTGCAGAGCAAGGCGTTCGAGGAAAAAATTAAATTGTTGCAGGAAATAGACGCCTATGCGCGCGCCCGCGACCCGCGCGTGCATCAGGTCAGCATCTCGTTGCTTGCCAGCTGGCAAGCGGTCCAGATCATGCGCGCCGACGGCTGGCGCGGGGCCGATATCCGCCCGCTCGTGCGCCTGAACCTTTCGATCGTGACCAAGAACGGCGACCGGCTTGAGGCCGGTTCCGACGGTGCGGGCGGCCGCACCGGCTATGAACGTTATTTTGCGCCAGAACATTGGCAAAAGCAGGTGGATGAAGCGCTTCGTCAATCGCTGGTCAATCAGGAGGCGGTCGAGGCAAAGGCGGGCGAGATGACGGTCGTGCTTGGCCCCGGCTGGCCCGGCGTTTTGTTGCACGAAGCAATCGGCCACGGGCTTGAGGGCGATTTCAACCGCCAGAAAACATCCGCCTTTGCCGGGCTGATGGGGCAGCAAGTGGCGGCCAAGGGCGTCACGGTGGTGGATGACGGCACGCTCGATCAGCGCCGCGGTTCGCTCACGATCGACGACGAAGGCACGCCCACGCAATGCACCACCTTGATCGAGGACGGCAAGCTGGTCGGCTATTTGCAGGACAGGTTGAACGCAAGGCTGATGGGCGTGAAGCCCACCGGCAACGGGCGGCGCGAAAGCTTCGCGCACAAACCCATGCCGCGCATGACCAACACGATCATGCGTTCAGGTACGCAGGACCCGGCCGAGATCCTCGCTTCGGTGAAGAAGGGGCTTTATGCCGTGAATTTCGGCGGCGGGCAGGTGGATATTACATCCGGCAAGTTCGTGTTTTCCGCTTCGGAAGCGTATGAAATTGAGAACGGTAAAATCGGTCGCCCCGTAAAGGGGCCGACGTTGATCGGCACCGGGTTCGAGGCGCTGAAAAAGATCAGCATGGTCGGCAATGACAGCGCGCTCGATGCCGGTATCGGCACTTGCGGCAAGGAAGGGCAAAGCGTGCCCGTGGGCGTCGGCCAGCCGACCATGCGGCTCGAGGCAATGACCGTGGGCGGCGCGGGGGTTTAGGGCGCCGATTTTTTCTGCGCAAGCCCAAATAGCACGGAGACGATCAGGCTGATTGAAATGGTGGTCAGGGAGGCTATCATGACAAGCATGCCATCGTCCTTGATATTGGCGTAAATTGAGAATGGCAGGCCTATAAGCAGTGCGGAGCCAACGGCGAATGCCAACCCCTTGCCATTCATGCGCTTCCAGTACAGTGAAAGCACGATGGGAAAGAACATTGTCGCGGTAATAACGCCGTTCAACATAAACACCCAAAGTATTTTTGGATTGGTCAGCGCAATAAGAATGCTTAGTACGCCGACGGTCAGCATGGTCATGCGTGACGCCATCAATAGTTTCTTGTCCCCTGCTTCTGGCGCTATATAGCGCTTATATATGTCAATGCCGCCAATAGAGCTCATGGCACACAAGGCGGAATCCAGCGTCGAGCACAAGCCTGCAAAAGCCATGAGAACGAATGCATACAGTGCTGCCCGTGGTAGAAGGTGATTGATCACGACCGGGGCAACCATTTCAGGATTATCGACCGTGATGTGCCCTTGCGCAGCCAATGTGGCGCCTATGAAGCCGAGGGCGGATAGGGCTATGGGAACCAGCCCGAACAACAAGCCGCCATACATGAAAGTGGGTTTTATATTTTCTTTCTTCACGGCAAAGGCGCGTTGCACAAACATCTGGTCGGCAATAGGGGCGGTCATCAAGGTAATTGTTGCCGGAATGCCAAAAGTCAACGCGACATCAAGGTCAAACAAATTCTTATGGGTTCCGTCCGCCCCACCTAGCCCCTCAAGATAAACGGATAAACCGCCCGCTTCAAAGAAAACCATGGGAACAATGATTAGTGCGAGCCCAAGCACCATGATCATTTGCAGAACGTCGGTGAATATGGAGGCCTTAAGGCCGCTTAACAGGGAGTATGACAGGGCTATGACGCCCATGCCGATAATTGCCGTACGGGTGTCGATCCCGCTCACTGCGTTCAACAGTATGCCGCCAGCATTGGCATTGGCAACAATCGCGCTGCCGAGATACAAGAAATTACCGATGATGAATATTATATGTCCCGCCTTGCCGTTCTTGTATTTCTCGGCAACGTATTCGGGGATCGTATATCCCTTTGGCATAACATTTCTCAGCCGTATGGCTAGAAAGGCAAACAGGAAAAAGCAGGCGATATTGGGTGCGATAAACCAAAAAACGCCGGGCAAGCCGAGATTATAAGCCTGTAGGGAGCAGACAAAAATTGCCGGGGCCCAAACCCACGTTACGGCTATGCTAAAGGAGCCCTGCCATATGCCTACTTTCCTGTCGGCTACGAGGAAGCCATCGGCGTGCCGTTCTGTATGAGTCTTTATCCATGTTAAGCCAATCATGGCTATGCCAAAAACGGCCAGTATGATGAGTCCCTCTATTTGGGAAAGCATTGCGCGTCTCCTGCCGACCTAGCTGTTCTTTTCCTTGTTCGCGTCCTGCGCGGCCTTGAAGGCGCGTTTGCGTTCCGCGATGTTTTGCGCCGTGTTGGTGACCGCAAGGCCGGGGTTTTTCAAACTGGCGACGCCGCCGCCCCAATGCACGCGATCCGGCCGGTAACCTTCAAACACATCGCTGGGAATCAGCATGCTGTTCAGGTTTTTACGCATTTCCAGTTGTTTGACGGGTTCGTCGGCCATGGTGCTTCTCCGTTACAAACGGCAATCTTCGAACACCTTGCTTATATCACCTTTCCAGAAGTGCTCAAAGCGCATCAACAGATCGTCCGCGTAGCTCATTTCGCCTTCGGTGATCATGAAAAGCCGGTCGAGGTAGCGGGTTTCGTCGGCCATGCCGTGCAGCCGCACGGCGCGGCGGCGCAAGCCCTGCTGCGCCAGCTTGACGGCTTCGTTCGCGTACCATGCCGCCGTTTTGCCCGCGACCGGCGTTTTGAGGCCGCGCTTCGGCACATCGCGGTGCAGCGCGGCGCGGTCTTCCGCCGACCAGACCTTTATAAGCTGCCATGCGGCATCGAGCGCGATGCTGTCATACATAATGCCGGTCCAGAAACTTGGCAGCGCGAGGATGCTTTCGACCGTGCCGGCATCGGCCCCGCGCATTTCCATAAAACTTTTCAGCCGCACATCGGGATAGAGAACACCGAGATGGTTAAGCCAATCGCCGATATACGGCGTTTCTCCGGGCAGGGCAGGCAGCTTGCCGGCCATGAAATCGGCGAAGCTCTGGCCGCTTGCATCGATGAAGCCGCCGCCGCGACGCACATAATACATGGGCACGGAAAGCGCGTAATCGGCATAGCGTTCAAAACCGAAACCGTCTTCGAACACGAATTCCGGCATGCCGCAGCGCGCGGCATCGGTGTCCTGCCATATGTGCATGCGGTAGCTGGCGTAACCGTTCGGTTGGCCTTCGGTGAAGGGCGAGGCGGCAAAAAGTGCAGTGGCGATGGGTTGCAGTGCCGTCGCCACGCGCATTTTCAAAACCATGTCGGCTTCGTCGGCGTAATCGAGGTTCACTTGCGTGGTGCAGGTTTGTTGCATCATGTCGTGCCCGAGCGTGCCGACGCTTGGCATGTATTTGCGCATGATCGCGTAATGGCCCTTCGGTATCCACGGTATGTCTTCGCGCTTCGCGGTCGGGTGAAAGCCGAGCCCGAGGAACCCGAGCCCGAGTTCCGCCGCTGCCTGCCGTGCCTCGGTGAAATGCTGGTCGATCTCGGCCGCGGTTTCATGCAGGTTCGCGAGCGGCGCGCCCGCCAGTTCAAACTGCCCGCCCGGTTCGGGTGAAATGGTTGTTTGGCCGCGCTTCATGGCGACAAGGTTTTTGCCTTCGAACACTTCTTGCCAGCCGAATGCCTTCATCCCAAGCATGAGCGCGCGGATGCCGGCGGGGCCGTCATAGCCCGTGGGTGCAAACGTAGCCGTGTTGAAGACGAATTTTTCATGCTCCGTGCCGATGCGCCATTCGGCCTTCGGCTTGCAGCCGTCAGCGATATAGGCGGTAAGCTGGCGGCGGTCGGTCACCGGATCGCCAAGGAAATCGTTAGACAGCGCCATATGTGCGGTTATCAGGAATAGGTTGGCCGGGCGGCGGTGGCTTGCGGCCAGTCACCGTGAAACGATTGCCAGCAGCTTAGCGCACTGATGGCGGCGGTGTCTGCCCGTAAAATGCGCGGCCCGAGGCTTACGGCGACCGTGCCACGCAAGGCACGTGCGGCCTGCAGTTCCTGCTCGTTGAAGCCGCCTTCGGGGCCGATCAGGATCGCGGCCTTGCGCCATGTAAGCCCGGCGGGCGCAAGTTTGCGCAACGCTTCGCCGATGGGCATGACGGCGCCCGCTTCGGCGCAAAACAGCAATACGCGGTCGGGCGGGAAATTTTTTATCATGGCGTCGAACGTCACGGGTTCGGCAACTTCCGGGATGCTCAGGCGTTCGCATTGTTCCGCCGCTTCGATGGCGATGACGCGCAGGCGGTCGGTGTTCACGCGTTCGGCATTCGTGTGCGCCGTCATCACCGGGCAAAGCCGCGCCGCGCCCAGCTCGCTTGCTTTCTCGATCATGAAATCGGTATGAGCGCGCTTGAGCGGCGCGAAGAACAGCCACACATCGGGTTCGTGCGCCTGCTTGCGGGTTTGTTCGATCAGCCCGAAAAAGGCGCGGTCCTTGCTGAGCGATTTGATCGAGGCGTGCCATTCGCCATCCTGCCCGTTAAAGAGCAGGACTTCGTCGCCGATTTCACGGCGCATAACGTTTTTAAGGTAGTGCAGTTGCTCTTCCGATGAGGCGACCTCGGGCCCCGGCGCCAGCGGCGTTTCTATATAAAGCCTTGGCAGGCGGTGCAGGGGTGTTTTGGCCATCAGTCCTTCGTGTCTGTGATTCCGTGTGCAAACAAGGCGGGTGTGAATGTAATTTTGCCGTACAGACAGGGTAGCATTTTATGCCCGGGGGGTAAAATCCGGCGGCTGTGTATTGCCCCGTGGCGGCGGGTTCGTATCCTTGCCGCCAAATACGGTCGTGATTGTTTTCCACACAATCCACATATTCAGGCAGAAGTTGCCAGCCCTTGCGACATACATAAGGTCGTATTGTAGCCGGCGTTCGGGGTTTGCCTTCATCGAATAGCGGCCTCGTTCTTGTACCTGCGCAAGCCCGGTTAGCCCGGGCTTGGCCCGGTAACGATCTTTGAAGCCGGGAATATCGTGTTCCACGGGCATCGGGCGCGGCCCGATCAATGTCATATCGCCTTTAACGATGTTCCAGAGCTGGGGCAGCTCGTCGATACTCCATCGGCGCAGGAATTTTCCCGTTGGCGTTAACCTATCCTGATCGGGGAGCAGAGAGCCTGCGGCATCCACATCGTTCGTCATCGAACGAATCTTGTATATTGTGAAAGGCTTGCCATGCAGCCCGTAGCGCGTTTGCCGGAATAGACCGGGGCCAGGCGTTGTCATTCTGGTGGCGGCTATGCCGAATAATATAAGCGGAGCCGAGAGCACGAGTGCCGGCGCGGCAACCCCTATATCTATGGTTCTGCGGACCAAGCCCATCTTAAAAAACCTTATAACATATTGATTTATATATTTAATTTTTATTAAATAATCTCTTGATCGGAAAAGATAGTAATACTGGCGCTAAATCTGGCAAGGAAATATTGAAACAAGTGCGTGCCTTGCGGCGCAAGAAAGTTAAAATCCCTTAATCTTCGCTTGACGTGCCCTAGGCATATCCCCTAGAAAGCGCGTGCCTTTTGGGACCGGTGGTAGCCCCAGTTTTACTTCGTGAAATGCCAGGCTAGACGCGGATCCGGATGTTGCAAACGAGAACATAGCCGATGGCGATGAACGGCGGCCGGAAGTTTCGGTCTGCAGGTCGCGCGGTGTTAGAAGTTTACCCTGCACGAAGCGGCAAATGATGTCGCCTCGCTGTGGGTTTTGTCTTTGTGAAATGTACTGAACCGGTTGAGGGACAGGGAATATGGCAACGGTAAATCAGCTGGTCCGCAAGGGCCGCAAAGCATACGCGATGAAGAGCAAAGCGCCGGCGATGAAGCGCTGCCCGCAGAAGCGCGGCGTTTGCACGCGCGTTTATACGACCACGCCGAAGAAGCCGAACTCGGCGCTTCGCAAGGTTGCGCGCATTCGCCTTACCAACGGATTCGAAGTGATCGCCTACATTCCGGGTGAAGGCCACAATCTTCAGGAACACTCGGTCGTTATGATCCGCGGCGGCCGCGTCAAGGATTTGCCCGGTGTCCGTTACCACATCATCCGCGGCACGCTCGATACGCAGGGCGTGAAAGACCGCAAGCAGCGCCGTTCGAAGTACGGCGCCAAGCGTCCGAAGTAAGGGGAGACAGGAATTATGGCGCGTCGTCGTCGTGCAGAAAAAAGAGAAGTCTTGCCGGATCCGAAGTTCAACGAGATCCTGGTCAGCAAGTTCATGAGCTGCCTCATGGTTCACGGCAAGAAATCAGTTGCCGAAGGGATCGTGTATGGCGCGCTGGACAAGATCAAGGCCAAATCGAAGACCGACCCGCTCGAAGTCTTCAAGAATGCGCTGACCAAGGTCCGCCCGCATCTTGAAGTGCGTTCGCGCCGTGTCGGCGGCGCCACCTATCAGGTGCCGGTTGAAGTGCGGCCCGATCGCGGTGTGGCGCTTGCCATGCGCTGGATCATTGCCGCCGCGCGCGACCGTTCGGAAACCACCATGGTGGACAAGTTGTTCGGCGAACTGATGGATGCGGCCAATGATCGCGGCACCGCCATCAAGAAGCGCGAAGATACGCATCGTATGGCGGAGGCCAACAAGGCCTTCTCGCATTTCCGCTGGTAAGAAAGACAGAGAGCAATGCCCCGCCAGACACCCATCAACCTGTATCGCAACTTCGGCATCATGGCGCATATCGACGCCGGTAAAACGACGACGACCGAGCGCGTGCTTTACTACACCGGCAAATCCTACAAGATCGGCGAAGTGCACGAAGGCACCGCCACGATGGATTGGATGGAGCAGGAACAGGAACGCGGCATCACCATTACGTCTGCGGCCACCACCTGTTTCTGGACCCGCAGCGATCAACAGCACCGCTTCAACATCATCGACACCCCCGGCCACGTTGACTTCACGATCGAAGTCGAACGCTCGCTGCGTGTGCTTGACGGCGCGATTGCGGTCTATGACAGCGTCGCCGGCGTGGAGCCGCAGTCCGAAACCGTTTGGCGCCAGGCCGACAAGTACCATGTTCCGCGCATCTGCTTCGTGAACAAGATGGACCGTACCGGCGCGAACTTTTACCGCACGGTCGATATGATCAAGAGCCGCCTTGGCGCAACCCCGCTGGTCGTGCAGCTGCCGATCGGTTCGGAAACCGAATTCCAGGGCGTTGTCGATCTGCAGAAAATGAAGGCGCTGATCTGGTCGGGTGAAGAGCTGGGCGCGAAGTTCGAAGAAGTCGAGATTCCTGCCGACATGAAGGAAAAGGCGGCCGAATACCGGCACGCGCTTCTGGAAACCGCCGTGGAAATGGACGATACGGCGATGGCCGAATACCTTGACGGCAAGGAGCCTTCGGTTGAAACCCTGCGCGCCTGCATCCGCAAGGGCACGCTTTCACGCAAGTTCTTCCCGATTTTCTGCGGTTCCGCCTTCAAGAACAAGGGCGTGCAGCCGTTGCTGGACGGCGTCGTTGACTTCCTGCCTTCGCCGCCGGATGTGGGCAGCGTGAAGGGCTTCAAGCCCGGTACGGAAGAGGAAGATTCGCGTCCCCCCACCGATGAAGCGCCGTTCTCCGGCCTCGCGTTCAAGATCATGGACGATCCCTTCGTCGGTTCGTTGACCTTCGTGCGTATCTATTCGGGTACGCTGCAGGCCGGCAGCTATGTCCAGAACTCGATCAAAGAGAGCCGCGAACGCGTAGGCCGCATGCTGTTGATGCATGCCAATTCGCGCGAAGAGGCAAAGGAAGCTTTCGCAGGCGATATCGTCGCACTGGCTTCACTGAAGGATGTCCGCACCGGCGACACGCTGTGCGACTCCGCCAAGCCGATCGTGCTGGAAAAGATGGAATTCCCGGACCCGGTCATCGAAATGGCGCTGGAGCCGAAAACCAAGGCCGATCAGGAAAAGATGGTCACGGCTTTGCTGCGCCTGGCGCAGGAAGATCCTTCGTTCCGTATCAGCACGGACCAGGAAACCGGCCAGACCATCATCAAGGGCATGGGCGAACTCCACCTCGACATCAAGATCGACATTCTGCGCCGCAACTTCAAGGTCGATGCCAATGTGGGCGCGCCGCAGGTTGCGTATCGTGAAACCATTTCGCGCAAGAAGACGGTCGATTACACGCACAAGAAGCAGTCCGGCGGTTCGGGCCAGTTCGCGCGCGTGATCCTCGATTTCGAGCCGCTGCCCCCGGGTTCCGGCTACCTGTTCGAGAGCAAGGTTGTCGGTGGTTCGGTGCCGAAGGAATACATCCCCGGCGTCGAAAAGGGTCTGGCGTCTGCCAAGGATAACGGCGTGATTGCCGGCTTCCCGACCATCGATTTCAAGGTGACGCTGACGGACGGCGCTTACCACGATGTCGACTCGTCGGCGCTGGCGTTCGAAATCGCCGCGCGCGCGGCTTTCCGCGAAGGCATGCCGCAGGCGGGCCCGACGCTGCTCGAGCCGGTTATGAAGGTTGAGGTTGTCACGCCCGAAGATTTCATGGGCGACGTGATCGGCGATTTGAACAGCCGTCGCGGGCAGGTAACGGGCATGGATCAGCGCGGCAATGCGCGCACGATCGATTCCATTGTGCCGCTGGCGAACATGTTCGGTTATGTGAACACACTGCGTTCGATGACGCAGGGCCGCGCCTCGTTCTCGATGGTGTTCGATCATTACGAGCCGGTGCCCCAGGCGATTGCCGCCGAGGTCAAGGCGAAGTTGGCTGGTTAAGTCTGGTGAGTGTTAAGTTTCCAAATCCTTCAACTGATGGAGAAAGAGTATGACGAAGGAAAAGTTTAATCGTAACAAGCCGCACTGCAACATCGGCACGATTGGTCACGTTGACCACGGCAAGACGTCGCTGACGGCTGCGATCACCAAGGTTCTGGCCAAGTCCGGCGGTGCTTCGTTTACCGCCTATGACCAGATCGACAAGGCGCCGGAAGAAAAGGCGCGCGGTATCACGATTTCGACCGCGCACGTCGAATATGAAACCGGCAAGCGCCACTATGCGCACGTCGATTGCCCCGGCCACGCGGACTACGTGAAGAACATGATCACCGGCGCGGCGCAGATGGACGGCGCTATCCTGGTCGTGTCGGCCGCTGACGGCCCGATGCCGCAGACGCGCGAGCACATCCTGCTTGCCCGCCAGGTCGGCGTTCCGGCGATCGTCGTGTTCATGAACAAGATGGACATGGCAGACCCCGAACTGGCCGATCTCGTGGAAATGGAAATCCGTGAATTGCTGACCAAGTACCAGTTCCCCGGCGACAAAACCCCGATCATCAAGGGTTCGGCTCTTTGCGCGCTCGAGGACAAGAACCCCGAGCTGGGCGACGAAGCGGTCAAGAAGCTGATGGATGCGGTTGACGAATTCATCCCGCAGCCCGAACGCCCGAAGGACAAGCCGTTCCTGATGCCGGTCGAAGACGTGTTCTCGATCTCCGGTCGCGGCACCGTGGTCACCGGCCGTGTCGAACGCGGCATTATCAAGGTGGGCGAGGAAGTCGAAATCGTCGGCCTGCGCGCGACCACCAAGACGGTCGTCACCGGCGTCGAAATGTTCCGCAAGCTGCTTGATGAAGGCGAAGCGGGCGACAACATCGGCGCGCTGCTGCGCGGCACGAAGCGTGAAGAAGTCGAGCGCGGCCAGGTTCTGGCCAAGCCCGGCTCGATCACGCCGCACACCAAGTTCAAGGCGGAATGCTACATTCTGACCAAGGACGAAGGTGGCCGTCACACCCCGTTCTTCACCAACTATCGTCCCCAGTTCTACTTCCGCACGACGGACGTAACGGGCGAAGTGATCCTGCCGCAGGGCACGGAAATGGTGATGCCGGGCGACAACATCTCGGTCGAAGTGCATTTGATTGCGCCAATCGCGATGGACGAAGGCCTGCGTTTTGCTATCCGCGAAGGCGGCCGCACTGTCGGCGCCGGCGTGGTGGCGAAGATCATCGAGTAAGGTGTTTAAACGGGCCGCCGCCCGCAAAAACAGGCGGCGGCCCATTTTTTGGATGTGAGAAAAACAGATGGATACGCAAACGATCCGCATACGCCTGAGAGCGTTTGACCATCGCGTGCTTGACACCTCGGTCGGGGAAATTGTCAACACAGCGAAACGTACCGGCGCGCAAGTGCGCGGGCCAATCCCGCTGCCGACGCGGATCGAACGCTTTACGGTGAACCGTAGCCCGCACGTCGATAAAAAGTCGCGCGAGCAGTTTGAAATCCGGACGCATAAGCGTCTTCTGGATATTGAAGACCCGACCCCGCAGACGATCGACGCGCTGATGAAGCTCGATCTGCCTGCCGGCGTCGATGTCGAGATCAAGGTTTAATGGTGGATGTCATGGCTCTGAAGCAACGTACCGGCGTATTGACAGAAAAACTGGGCATGACCCGTATCTTCACCGATGCGGGCCAGCATGTGCCCGTGACGGTCCTGAAGCTGGATAGCTGCCAGGTCGTTGCCGTGCGCAGCCAGGAAAAGAACGGCTACACTGCGCTGCAGATCGGCGTTGGTGCTTGCAAGGCCAAGCATCTGACCAAGGCCCAGCGCGGCCACTTCGCCAAGGCGAAGGTCGAGCCCAAGAAGCAGATGGCCGAATTTCGCGTTTCGCCCGATGCCGTGCTTGATGTCGGCGCCGAGATTCTGGTTACGCATTTTGTGCCGGGCCAGTTCGTGGACGTAAGCGCGACCACGATCGGCAAGGGTTTTCAGGGCGTCATGAAGCGCCACAACTTTTCCGGTCTGCGCGCCTCGCACGGCGTGTCGGTTTCCCATCGCAGCCACGGTTCGACCGGGCAGCGCCAGGATCCGGGCAAGGTCTTCAAGAACAAGAAGATGGCCGGCCATATGGGCGCGGTGCGCACCACGATCCAGAATCTGGAAGTGATTGCGGTGGACGCGGAAGAAGGTTTGATCATGGTGCGGGGCGCGGTGCCCGGTGCCGAAGGTTCGGTCGTGACAGTGCGCGATGCGGTCAAGCGCGCGCTGCCCAAGGACGCACCGTTTCCGGCAGGCATTAAGGCTGCCGGTGAACAGTCCGCAGCATAAATCGGGGATGTGCCATGAAGGCTAGTGTCGTAAATCTGGAAAACAAGAAGGTCGGTGAAGTCGAGCTGGCCGATGCCGTGTTCGGCGTCGAGGCCCGCGAAGACATTCTTGCCCGCATGATCCACTGGCAGCTTGCCAAGCGCCGGTCCGGCACGCATTCGACCAAGGAAATCTGGGCGGTTCAGGGCACCACGAAGAAGCCGCATTCCCAAAAAGGCACCGGCAGCGCCCGTCAGGGCAGCAAGCGTTCGCCGCAGTTCCGCGGCGGCGCCGTGATCTTCGGGCCGCATCCGCGCAGCCACGCCTACAACATGCCCAAGAAGGTGCGTGTGCAGGCCCTTTGCATGGCGCTGGCCGCCAAGCAGAAGGAAGGCAAGCTGATCGTGCTTGAAGCTGCGAAGGTGGACGCGCCCAAGACCAAGCAGCTCGCGCAACAGCTGACCAAGATCGGCGCCATGAACGCGCTGATCGTTGACGGTGCCAACCTCGATCTCGCTTTCGCACGCGCCGCGCGCAATCTGCCGTTTGTGGATGTGCTGCCGGAGCAGGGCGTGAACGTTTATGACATCGTGCGCCACGATACGCTGGTGTTGACCAAGAACGCTGTCGAACAGCTGCAGGCCCGCTTGCAGAAGGCCGGCAAGCCGGCGGCGAAGAAGGCTGCCTAAGCGGAGAATGATGATGAGCGAAGAAGCAAAAACCACCAAGCCCGCGGCCAAGAAGGCCGCCAAGGCATCCAAGCCCCCGGTCGCCGCCGGCGCCGAGGAAATGGCGCGCCACTATGACGTGATTGTCGCGCCGTGGGTGACGGAAAAGGCGACCAACGGTTCGCAATTCAACCAGATCACCTTCAAGGTGGCGTTGGATGCAACCAAGCCGCAGATCAAGGCGGCGGTTGAAGCGCTGTTCAAGGTCGAGGTTACCGGTGTGAACACCAGCATCCTTGGCGGCAAGGTTAAGCGTTTCCGCGGCCAGCCCGGCACGCGCAGCGACGTGAAGAAAGCGGTCGTGACCCTGAAAGAGGGCCAGTCGATCGATGTGGCGACAGGAGTTTGAGGTAGGTCATGGCACTCAAGAAATATAACCCGACTTCCGCAGGCATGCGCCACGTCGTGGCGATCGACCGCAGCGAGCTGTGGGATGGCAAGCCCGTCAAGGTTTTGACGCAGGGTCTTAGCAAGTCCGGCGGCCGCAACAACAAGGGCCGTATCACCAGCCGCCATCGTGGTGGCGGCCATGCGCGCCGTTATCGCCTGGTCGATTTCGCGCGCCGCAAGTTCGATATGCCCGCGACGGTGGAACGCCTGGAATACGATCCGAACCGCACCGCCTTCATCGCGCTGATCAAGTATAAGGACGGCACGCTGTCCTACATCATTGCGCCGCAGCGCCTGCAAAAGGGCGATGTGGTCGAAAGCGGCAAGCGCGTTGACGTGAAGACGGGCAACGCCATGATGCTCAAGAACATCCCTGTCGGCACCATTGTCCACAATGTGGAAATGAAGCCGGGTAAGGGCGGTCAGCTGGCGCGCTCGGCCGGTGCTTATGTGCAGCTGGTGGGCCGCGACGCGGGCTATGCGCAGATCAAGCTGAACTCCGGCGAGCTTCGCAAGGTGCCGCAGGATTGCATGGCCACGATCGGCGCGGTTTCGAACCCCGATCACGGCAACACCGAAATGGGCAAGGCGGGCCGTGCGCGCTGGAAGGGCATTCGCCCGCAGACGCGCAGTATCGCCATGAACCCGGTCGATCACCCGAACGGCGGCCGCACCAAGGGCGGCAAGCATTGGATGACGCCGTGGGGCAAACCGACCAAGGGTAAGAAGACCCGGCACAACAAGCGTACCGACGGCATGATCATCCGCCGCGCCAACAAGCGCAAGGATGCGCAGGGCGCACGGTAGGGAATAGGGAGAAGAGAAAATGGCACGTTCAGTCTGGAAGGGTCCGTTCGTCGATAGCTATCTGCTGGATAAGGCAGAGAAGTCGCGTTCCAGTGGCCGCAACGAGATTATCAAGATCTGGTCGCGCCGTTCGACGATCCTGCCGCAATTCGTCGGCCTTACGTTCGGCGTCTATAACGGCAACAAGTTTCTGCCTGTGGCAGTGACGGAAAACATGATCGGCCACAAGTTCGGCGAATTCGCGCCGACGCGGTTATTCAAGGGCCACACGGCGGCCGACAAGAAATCCGTGAAGGCCTAAGGGGAGCAGGGAAGATGGGTAAGCCAAAGACAGAACGCAGGCTGGGCGACGATACCGCGGAAGCGCGCGGCCGCGTCATCCGCACTTCGGCGCGCAAGTTGAACCTTGTGGCGGCGAGCATTCGCGGCCTGAGCGCCTCCGATGCGATCACTGCGCTCAACTTCACCAAGCGCCGCATCGCCATCGACGTGAAGAAGGTTTTGCAGGCTGCGATCGCGAACGCCGAAAACAACCACAATCTTGATGTGGACAAGCTTTATGTCGCGGAAGCCAGTGTGGGCCGCAGCTTCGTTATGCATCGTTTTCACACGCGCGGCCGTGGCCGCAGCGCCGCGATCCAGAAGCCGTTCAGCAACCTGACGGTGATCGTGCGCGAGCGCAAGGAAGAGGAAAAGAAGAAAAAGACCGCTTCAGCCAAGGGTAAAGCAAGCGGCAAGGCCAAAACCCCGGCGGCGGAAGCCAAGCCGGCAGAAACAGAACAGGCGGGAACGTAATCATGGGTCAGAAAACCAATCCGGTCGGCTTCAGGCTCGGCATCAACCGCACGTGGGATAGCCGCTGGTATGCCGGCGCCGACTACGCGACCTTGCTGCATGAAGATGTGCGCTTGCGCGAATATCTGACGGAAAAGCTGGCGCAGGCCGGTATCGCCCGCATCGTGATCGAACGCCCGGCCAAGAAGGCGCGCATCACCATCCATTCCGCGCGCCCCGGCGTCGTGATCGGCAAGAAAGGCGCCGATATCGAAAAGCTGCGCAGCGATTTGGCGAAGATGACGAATGCCGAGGTCAGCCTCAACATCCTCGAGATCCGCAAGCCGGAGCTCGATGCCAAGCTGGCGGCCGATAACATCGCGCAGCAGCTTGAGCGCCGCGTCGCCTTCCGCCGCGCCATGAAGCGCGCCGTGCAATCGGCTATGCGTTTGGGCGCCCAGGGTATTCGTATCAACTGCGCCGGCCGTCTCGGCGGCGCGGAAATCGCGCGCACGGAATGGTACCGCGAAGGCCGCGTGCCGTTGCACACGCTGCGTGCCGATGTCGATTTCGGCACATCGACCGCTTACACGACCATGGGTGCCTGCGGCGTGAAGGTCTGGATTTTCAAGGGTGAAATTCTCGACCATGACCCGATGGCGCAAGACAAGCGCGCCGCGGAACAATCGCCGCAGCGCCAGCAATAAGGTTTGGGATACAAGGATCAGGGTGACGTAACATGATGCAACCGAAGCGCACAAAGTACCGCAAGGCTCACAAGGGCCGGATTCACGGTGCCGCCAAGGGCAGGACGCGGTTGACGTTCGGCGCCTTCGGCCTCAAGGCCCTGGAACCCGATCGCGTGACCGCGCGCCAAATCGAAGCCGCGCGCCGCACGATCGCACGTTCGATCAAGCGCCAGGGTCGCCTGTGGATCATGATTTTCCCGGATGTACCGGTTTCGAAGAAGCCGACCGAAGTCCGCATGGGTTCGGGCAAGGGTTCGCCGGAATTCTGGGCATGCCGCGTTCACCGTGGCCGGATCATGTTTGAGCTGGATGGCGTGCCGGAAGCCGTGGCACGCGAAGCCTTTACGCTGGCGGCCGCGAAGCTGCCGATCAAGACCAAGTTCATCCAGCGTATTGCGGCTTGATGGAGGGAATGATGCCACAGGGTAAGACAAAAGATATGCGCCTTAAGACGGAAAAAGAGCTCGAAGAACAGCTCGCGAGCCTGCGTAAGGAAAAGTTCAACCTTCGCTTCCAGCGCGCAACGGGCCAGCAGAAGAACACCGCCCGCGGAAACGCGGTGCGCAAGGAGATCGCGAAGATCTTGACGATTATGAATGAACGCAAGCGGAAAGCCGCGTAAGAGGAAGAGGAAACAGGAAAATGCCGCGTCGTGTATTGCAGGGAACGGTTGTGAGTGACAAGGGCGACAAGACCATCACGGTCAAGGTCGAACGCCGCCTCATGCACCCGTTGTACAAGAAATTTATTCGTCGTTCGAAGAAGTACGCCGCGCATGACGAAACCAACAAGTGCCGCGTCGGCGACAAGGTTTCGATCATCGAATGCCCGCCGATCAGCAAGCGCAAGCGCTGGACGGTGATCGATGGCGCCGCTGCGGCGCCCGCGGGCAAGAAGAAGGCATCATAAGGCTGCAAAGGTTTGAAGGAAGAAGGTTAGTGTCATGATCCAGATGGAATCGACCCTCGAGGTCGCGGACAACAGCGGTGCGAAGAAGGTTGCCTGCATCAAGGTGCTGGGCGGCTCCAAGCGCAAGTTCGCTTCCGTGGGCGACGTGATCGTCGTCAGCGTGAAGAACGCGATCCCGCGCGGCCGCGTCAAGAAGGGCGACGTGCACAAGGCCGTGATCGTCCGCACCCGCAAGGAAGTGCGCCGCGACGATGGTTCGTTGATCCGCTTCGACAGCAACGCCGCTGTTTTGATCAACAAGGACAAGGAGCCGATCGGCACCCGTATTTTTGGCCCGGTGACGCGCGAGCTGCGTAACCTTGGCTTCATGAAGATTATTTCGCTCGCTGAAGAGGTGCTGTAATGGCCGCGAAACTGAAGATCAAAAAGAAGGACCGCGTGATCGTGCTTGCCGGCAAGGACAAGGGCAAGACCGGCGAGGTCATCCGCGTGCTGCCGGCCGAAGGCCGCGTGGTGGTGCAGGGTATCAACATGGTGGCGCGTCATGCCCGCGCCTCGCAGCAGAATCCGGGCGGGATTATCCGCAAGGAAGCCTCGATCCACATTTCGAACGTGGCGCACGTAGATCCCAAGGACAGCAAGAAGCCGACCCGTATCGGCTTCAAGCTTCTGAAGGATGGCCGCAAGGCGCGCTATGCCAAGCGTTCGGGCGAACTGATCGACGCATAAGGTTTGAAAGAGAAGAGCGATGAACACGACAGCAGCAAAATTAAAGCCCCGGCTTAAGGACCGTTACGAAACCACCGTGGTTCCGGCCCTTGTTAAGCAGTTCGGCTACAAGAACAAGATGGAAGTTCCGCGTCTTGACAAGATCGTGCTCAACATGTCGCCGGGCCGCGATGCGGTCAACGACAGCAAGATCATGAAGATCGCGGCCGAGCAGATGGCGCTGATCGCCGGGCAGAAGCCCGTTATCAGCAAATCGCGCAAGGCTATCGCGACCTTCAAGCTGAAGGAAGAACAGAGCATCGGCTGCAAGGTCACGCTGCGCAAGGAACGCATGTACGAATTCCTCGACCGGCTCGTGAACATTGCGCTGCCGCGCGTGCGCGATTTCCGCGGCGTTTCGGGCAAGAGCTTTGACGGCCGCGGCAACTATGCGCTCGGGCTCAAGGAACAGATCGTGTTTCCGGAAATCGAATTCGACAAGATCGACAAGGTCCGTGGCATGGACATCATTATTTGCACAACGGCCAAGACGGATGCCGAAGCGAAGGCCTTGCTGGCCGGCTTTGACATGCCGTTCACGAAGTAAGCGGGGGAGAAAATGGCCAAACAGAGCATGATCAACAAGAACAAGCGCCGCGCCAAGCTGTCGGGCAGCAAGTCCGCCCGCCGCAAGGAACTGAAGGCGATCATTATGAACAAAGCGAACACGATGGAAGATCGTTTCGCGGCCGTGCAAAAGCTTGCCAAGATGCCGCGTAATTCTTCCAAGGTGCGCGTGCGCAACCGCTGCGAGCTTTCGGGCCGTCCGCGCGGTACGTACCGCAAGTTTAAATTGTCCCGTATCGCCCTGCGCCTGATGGCGCTTCAGGGTCTGATCCCGGGCATGGTCAAATCGAGCTGGTAAGGGGAGTTTTGCATGGCACTCAGTGATCCAATTGGCGATATGCTGACACGCATTCGTAACGGCCAGCACGCAAGGCTGGCTGTAATCGAATGCCCCGCGTCGGCGTTCCGTAAGCGCGTGCTCGATGTGTTGCAGCGCGAAGGCTATATCCGCGGCTTCAGCGAGCTGCAGAAAACCGGCGGCCAGCCGCTTTTGCAAATCGAGCTGAAGTACCACGAAGGCGATGCGGTGATCCGCAAGATCGACCGGGTTTCCAAGCCCGGCCGCCGCGTCTATGCGCGGATCAAGGATCTGGGCCGCGTGTATAACGGCCTCGGTATCTCTATTTTGTCGACGCCGCGCGGCGTGATGTCGGACAATGAAGCACGGGCTGCCAATGTCGGCGGCGAAGTGCTGTGCCGCGTGTTCTAAGGGAGTTTTTGTCATGTCACGCGTAGGTAAACATGCCGTTCAGGTGCCGCAGGGTGTTACGGTCGAGGTTAAGGACCGGATCGTTTCCGTCAAGGGCAAGCTGGGCAATCTCAACACCTCTTTCTCGCACGATGTGACGGTGAAGGTGGAAGACGGCAAGGTTGTTGTTGCCCCCAGGGACGACAGCAAGCGCTCCCGCGCCATGTGGGGCACGGTCCGCCAGAACGTCAGCGGCATGATCAAGGGCGTGACCGACGGCTTCAAAAAGACGCTGGAAATCGACGGCGTCGGTTTCCGCGCCGCCGTGCAGGGTAAGGACCTTGTGTTGCAGCTCGGTTTCAGCCACGAAGTGAAATATCATCCGCCGGAAGGCGTGACGCTGAAGGCCGAAAAGCCGACCTTGGTTTCGATCACCGGCACCGACAAGCAACAGGTTGGCCAGGTGGCCGCCGAAATCCGCGCTTTCAGAAAGCCGGAACCGTATAAGGGCAAGGGCATCAAATACACAGGCGAATGGATCCTGCGTAAAGAAGGAAAGAAGAAGTAAGGTCAGACATGAGAAAGACAAAGCAAATCAACGCCCTCAAGCACCGTCGCACCAAGCGTCTGCGCCGCAAGATCGCGCGCGTAGCGGCCGACAGGGTGCGCCTTTCGGTGTTCCGTTCGGGCAAGAACATCTACGCGCAGGTGATCGACGATCGCGCCGGCCGTACCCTTGTGCAGGCTTCGAGCATCGACAAGGAATTGCGCGGCAAGCTCAAGGCGGGCGCCGACAAGAACGCGGCCAGCGAAGTTGGCAAGCTGGTGGCCGAGCGCGCGCTCAAGGCCGGCGTGAAGGAGGTCGTGTTCGACCGCGCCGGTTACATGTTCCACGGCCGGGTCAAGGCGCTGGCGGATGCAGCGCGCGAAGCGGGCCTGTCGTTTTAACGGGAATGCAGAAAAGGAAGATCAATGACGCAGGCTGAAGCAACCACCGAAAAGACCGCAGCGCCCACGGACGACGCGACCCAGGGTCGTCGTCGCAAGCGTCGCAACCCCAACCGTGAAGAGCGGCAGGGCGGCGAAGGCAATGCCGAGGGCGGTCGCGAAGGCGGCGAGATGATCGACAAGCTGGTCGCCATCAACCGCGTCGCGAAGGTGGTCAAGGGCGGTAAGCGTTTCGGTTTTGCCGCCATCGTCGTTATGGGTGATGGCCGTGGCCGCGTCGGTTACGGCACGGGCAAGGCCCGCGAAGTTCCCGAAGCGATCCGCAAGGCGACGGAAGACGCGAAGCGCCACATGGTGCGCGTGCCGTTGCGCGAAGGCCGTACGTTGCACCACGATGTGCGCGGCGTTTTCGGTGCGGGGCAGGTGGTCGTGCGCGCCGCGCCGGCCGGTACCGGTATTATCGCCGGCGGCCCGATGCGCGCCGTGTTCGAAGCGCTGGGGATTCAGGATGTTGTCGCCAAGTCGGTCGGCACTTCGAACCCGCACAACATGATCAAGGCGACCTTTGCGGCGCTGCAATCGATTTCGAGCCCGCGCAGCGTGGCCAACCGCCGCGGCAAGAAGGTGAACGAAATTTTCGGCCGCAAGGCGGATCAGGAAAAGGCGGCGGAAGCGTAAAGCCGCGAATTGAGGGAGTTTGGGTATGAGCAAGGCATCGAAGACCATCGTCGTAACGCAGCTTGGCAGCGCATTCCGCCGCAAGCCCGGCCAGCGTGAAACGCTGATCGGCCTCGGCCTCGGCAAGCGCCATGCGGTTCGCGAACTGGAAGATACGCCTGCGGTGCGCGGTATGATCCGCAAGGTGCAACATCTTATTCAAGTCAAAGAGAAGGCCTAAGCCATGAAGCTGAACAAATTGCGTGATAACCCGGGCGCCCGCAAAAGCGCCATGTGCGTTGGCCGGGGCATTGGTTCCGGCAAGGGAAAGACTTGTGGCCGCGGCGTGAAGGGGCAGAAGTCCCGCAGCGGCGTGACGGGCATTCGCCGTTTCGAAGGCGGCCAGATGCCGATGATTCGCCGTATCCCGAAGCGCGGCTTCAACAATATTTTCGCCAAGCAATATGCGGTGATCAATCTTGATGCGCTGCAGAAGGCGATCGATGCCGGCCAGCTTGACGCAAAAAAGCCGATCACGGGTGAAATGCTGACGCAATCCGGCCTGGCCAAAAAGGCTGCCGATGGCATCCGCCTGCTCGGCAAGGGTGCGTTGAAGGCAAAGGTCGAAATTTCGGTTGCCGGCGCCTCCAAATCGGCCGTTGAAGCAGTCGAAAAGGCGGGCGGCAAGGTGACGATTCTGGAAGCCGGGAACAAGAAGCAAAAGGCCGAGAAGGCGTAAAACCCTTTTCTGACGGGCTTTAAAGCCCTGTTTCCCGCCCCCTTGCTTCTTTCCCCATCCTTCCTAAAATCCCGCACATGGCCTCACCCGCAGAAAATCTGGCATCCAACCTCAATCTCGGCGCACTTTCCAAGGCGACGGAGCTGAAGCAGCGCATCTGGTTTACGCTTGGCGCGCTGATCATCTACCGGCTTGGCACGCATATCCCCATTCCGGGGATCGATCCGCATATGCTGGCCAGCATCTTTTCGCAGCATCGCGGCGGCATCCTCGACATGTTCGATATGTTTACCGGCGGCGCGCTGATGCGCATGACCATCTTTGCGCTGAACGTGATGCCTTACATCACCGCATCGATCATCGTGCAGCTGATGACGGCGATGATTCCGGCGCTTGAATCCCTGAAGAAGGAAGGCGAGGCGGGGCGCCAGAAAATCAACCAGTATTCGCGCTATCTCACCGTGGCTTTCGCGGTCGTGCAATCCTATGCGCTGGCCATCGGGCTTGAAAACATGGCGGGCCCTTCCGGCAGCGCCGTGATCGATCCCGGCTTTTTCTTCCGCATCAGCACCGTGGTGACGCTGACGGGCGGCACCATGTTCCTTTTGTGGCTGGGCGAACAGATCAGCGCGCGCGGCATCGGCAACGGCGTTTCGCTTATTATCTATGCCGGTATCGTCGCCTCCTTGCCAAGCGCGTTCGGACAGGCTCTGGAGCTTGGCCGCACCGGCGCGCTTTCCACCTGGGTCATCATTATGCTGATCGTGCTGGTGTTTGCCGTGCTCGGTTTCTGTGTTTTCTGTGAACGTGCGCAGCGGCGTATCCTTGTGCAATATCCGAAGCGGCAAGTGGGCAACAAGATGTTCGGCGGCGAAGCTTCGCATTTGCCGCTCAAGATCAATACCTCGGGCGTGATCCCGCCGATTTTCGCCAGTTCCGTTTTGTTGTTTCCGCTGACGGCAGCCAGCTTCATGGGCGGCGAAAGCGGCTGGCTGGGCGATCTTGCCGCGATCATGGGGCATGGGCAGCCGCTCTTCATGGCGTTGTATGCGGCGCTGATCGCCTTTTTTGCCTTTTTCTATACCGCCGTGGTGTTTAATCCGGAAGAAACCGCCGATAATCTTAAGAAATATAGCGGCTTTATCCCGGGAATCAGGCCCGGTAAGAATACGGCCGATTACCTCGATTTCGTGCTGACCCGGCTAACGGTGCTTGGCGCCGCCTATCTGGTGCTGGTGTGCCTGTTGCCGGAATTTCTGACATCGAGGGCCTCGATCCCCTTTTATCTTGGCGGGACGTCGCTTCTGATTGTAGTATCGGTGACAATCGATACGGTGGGCCGTGTTCACGCTCACCTGCTTGCACATCAATATGAAGGGCTCATCAAGAAGTCCAAATTGCGAGGAAGGAACGCCTAGAATGAATATCATTCTGCTTGGGCCACCCGGCGCAGGGAAGGGGACGCAGGCAAAACGATTGGAAGACCACAAGCACATGACCCAGATAGCGACCGGGGATATGTTGCGGTCTTCGATCAAGCGCAGCGAGCCGCTCGGCCTTGAAGCCAAAGCGATCATGGATGCCGGGAAGCTTGTTCCGGACGATCTGATGATCCGCATGATCAACCAGCGCATCAGCCGCCCCGATTGCGCCCATGGTTTTATCCTCGATGGGTTTCCGCGCACCGTGCCGCAGGCCGAGGCGCTCGATAAGATGCTGGAAGAAAAGAAAATGAAGCTCGATGCCGTGATCGAGCTGAAGGTTGACGAAGCCGCCTTGATCGAGCGGGTGCAGGGCCGTATCGCGTGTGCGCAGTGCGGCGCCGGCTACCACGAAAAATTCAACCTGCCAGAGCAGGAAGGCGTTTGCGACAAGTGCGGCGGCACCGAATTTACCCACCGCGCCGACGATAACGCTGAAACCCTGAAGATCCGCTTGGCCACCTACCGTGACCAGACCGCCCCGATTCTTCCCTATTATAAGGGCAAGGGCATCCTTCACACCGTCAACGGCATGGCCCCCATGGCCGAAGTCGAGGCGGCTATTGAGAAGGCAATGGGTTAGCAGGGCCTGTTATTTCGCCTCCGTATTGAAATATTTGTGTTTATTGCCAAAAAAGGCTGTGGTGTTAACCATCCTTAACCTTGCGGCAAGGATTTTGTGCGAATTTTACTAGCCTAGGATTCTGCTAATTTAGGTGTTCCCGCCTTGTTCAACCTTGCCGGACGAAGGTGCCCAGCACCAGGAGAGTATGCGTGAGCCAGCTAGCGAACCTCAAGATTCTGATCGCCGATGACCATTTCCTGATCCGGCAGTTCGTCCGCAATACGTTGCAGGATGCCAAGGTCACGAATGTGCATACGGCGGGTGACGGCAACGAAGCGATTGAGCAGATCCAGAAAGCGCGCGACGTCAACCAGCCCTTCGACATCGTTTTTCTTGATTGGAATATGCCGACCATATCCGGCCTTGAGGTGCTCAGCTATTTCCGCGCCAAGCCCGAATTTTCCGATACCGCCTTCGTGATGCTGACGGCGGAATCCGAACAGCAGAACATCATGAAGGCGATCAAGGCCGGGGCGACATCTTACATTATCAAGCCTGTGTCGCCGGCCGATCTCAGCAAGAAGCTGTTCGAGATCAATGAATGGATTAAACGCAAGCGCGCGAACATGCAGCAGATGGCCCGCTGAAACCGGTTCGCGCCTGCCTGCTAACCTAGGGAGATATGAATGACCACCGCGCAGAACCTGCAGCTTGCCCTGGATGAACAGCTTTCCGGCGAAATCAGCAAGGCTGTATGCACGGCAATGCGCGATACGTTCGACGCCGATGTTAAGCCGGGTAAATACGAAATCGGCGAAGGGCCTGTCGCGCTGATCGGCGACGTTTCCGGCATCATCGGCATGGTGCAGAACGATCTGGAAGGCACGCTGACGCTTTGCCTGACCTACGATACCATGCGGGATATTTTGCCCAAGGTGGTGGGCTCCGAAATTGCCATCACCCATGAAATGGCGCTCGATGCGGTGGGCGAGATCACCAACATGATCTTTGGCACCATCAAGACCAGCCTGAACGGTCGCGGCTTCGCGCTCAAGCTCGGTATCCCGAGCGTCATTACCGGGCGCGGGCATTTTCTCAGCCATTTTCACCGCGGGCGCTACATGATCGTGCCCTTCTATCTGGGCGGGCAACTGTTCCAGGTGCATATAGCGATCCACAACATGCGTAGCGCAAACCAGCACTAGCCGCAGGAGGCAGGAAAGCCCATGCCTGAGGCACCCAACCAGGAACCCGCGCAACACGAAGGCGGCGATATCGGCAAGGCGGTGCTGACCGACGCGGTCAAGCAGTTCGACCTTGTGCATACGACGCTTCTGGGCATGGTCGGTATCGTGCTGCTGTTGTACGGCGCGGCGCTTTTGCCTGTGTTTGGCTATCAACCGGTCGAATCCGCTGCCGCGGCGGTGATTATGGGGCTTGCCGCCGCGATCGGTATCGCCGGGCTGTATATTATGAATTTCCGCGTGCACAAGCACGTGACCGAGCAAGCGCAGCTGACCGAGGTGCTGGTCAACAGCCTTGGGCAGGCGTTCCTGACCTTCGATAACCAGGGCGTGTGCGGCAAAGTTTATTCGCAGGTCTGTATGGATTTGCTGGAAGGCTCGCCTTCCGGCCGGCCTATCCACCAGGTGCTGCGGGTCCCGGAGGGCAATAAAGAAGATTTCTATAGCTGGATCGAAGTGCTGTTTGATGCGACCCACGCGCTCGGGTTTGATGACGCCGTTAAATTTCTGCCCGACAGCTATCCGCACAGCGCGGGCAAGAATGTGAACCTGTTATACCGGCCGATCCGCGACAGGGCGGAACGGCTTGTGAGCGTGGTCGTTATCGCGACCGATCGAAGTGAAGAAGTGGCGGCGCAGGAACGTGCCCGCAAGCAGCAGCAATTCGCTTCCATGATCTGCAAGATTTTCCAGGAACGGAACCAGTTCATCACCACGATCGCGCATATCCGGGAATTCATGGCCCAGATTACCAAACCCGGCCTTACGCGCGATAATCTCTCCGACGTTTTGCGCCAGCTTCACACAATGAAAGGCGCCGTGCGCCATTTTAACCTGATCGAATTCGGCGACACGGTGCATGATCTTGAGGATCGTGTTCGCAGCGACGGCGCGGAAACGGATGAAAAGATGCGCGCCGTGCTCAAGGAAGTGCACGCCCGCATTGAAAAAGAACTGCAGGATGTTTTGTCGCAGGTGAAGGATATCATCAGCGACGACGAAGAGCACCGCGGCAACGTCTATCAGATCAACGAAGATGCGATATATGATTTTGCGCACCACCTTCAGCAAAGCGGGGTGGACCACAAAATTGTCCGTGCCTACCTTGATCGTATTGCGACCGTGCCGGTGCGGGAATGTTTCAAAGGTTTCGACCGCGAGTTGCATGAACTGGCGCAACAGATCGAAAAGCAGATCAAGCCGCTGATGTTCACCGGCAGCAACCCCAAAATACTCGCGCAGCCGCTGAGCGAGCTTCTGTTCTCGCTTACGCATATTTGCCGCAACATCATTGATCACGGTATCGAAGCGCCGGTAACCCGGCTTGCGCGCGGCAAGGATGCTGCCGGGACCGTGGTTGTGCACACCGATGTCATGACGGATGTCGATGGCAAACGGTGGCTGCACATTTCGATCAGCGATGACGGGGCGGGTATAGACCCTTCGCGCGTGCGGCAAAAGCTTTCGACCATGGACCCGGAAGGCGATTGGCGCTTCGAAGACGACAGTGCCGTGATCCAGCGCATCTTCAGCTGGGGGTTATCGACAAGCGAGGCGGTCAGCGATTTTTCTGGCCGTGGTGTTGGTATGGAGGTCGTGGAGCGGGAGGTTAAGCTGCTTGGGGGTACGATCAAGGTCAGTTCCGAGATATATCAGGGCGCGCATTTTGATATCCGGGTGCCCTACATCATTGACCTTCCAGAAGTTGAGGCGAGCCGAAAGGCCGTCTAATATATTGATATAAAATACATTTTTACGTCCAAAAAGCCCATTCGGCTTGCTTGACTCAGTGGCGTCGATGACTATACTGCGCGCTCTTGGCCCAAGCTGGATTGGGCCGGGTTCCTTTTTGCGTCTTTTAAAAGCAAAAAGCCACGCAGGTTTTCGAACCGGGGCGCGGTTTTTTTGCTTTTTTGGTCAAGACGATAAAGCGAACCCTTGGCAGATTAAAGGAGAAGGCGCGTGGCGCGTATCGCAGGTGTTAACATTCCGACTGGCAAGCGCGTTCTGATCGCGCTGCAGTACATTCACGGCATTGGTCAGAAAAACGCAAAAGACATTTGCACGGCGCTGAACATTGCGCCGGCAAAGCGCGTCAACGAACTCGCGGAAGCAGAGGTTCTGCAGATCCGCGAATTCATCGACGGTCATTACCGCGTTGAGGGCGATCTGCGCCGCGAAGTTTCGATGAACATCAAGCGCCTGATGGATCTGGCTTGCTACCGCGGGCTGCGCCATCGCAAGGGGCTTCCTGTTCGCGGCCAGCGCACGCACACCAACGCCCGCACGCGCAAGGGCCCGGCCAAGCCGATTGCCGGCAAGAAAATGGCCACCAAGTAATTAGGGAAAGATCAGATCAGTCATGGCAAAGCAAGCAACACAGGTAGCGGCAGAGCGCGCAGCTTCGGGCGGCGGTCGCAAGAAGAAAGAAAAGAAGAACATCGTCAACGCCGTCGCGCACGTTAACGCATCGTTCAACAACACCATCATCACCATCACCGACGCGCAAGGCAACACGGTTGCCTGGGCATCCGCCGGCAGCCTCGGCTTCAAGGGTTCGCGCAAGTCCACGCCCTACGCGGCGCAGGTCGCGGCCGAAGATGCGGGCCGCAAGGCGATCGAACATGGCGTGCGTACGGTCGAGGTTGAGGTCAAGGGCCCCGGTTCGGGCCGCGAATCCGCGCTGCGTGCTTTGCAGGCCGTCGGGTTCCAGGTTACGTCAATCCGCGACGTGACGCCGATCCCGCACAACGGCGTGCGCCCGCCCAAGAAACGCCGCGTCTAATCGCTGGCCGAATTCATAATTTCGTTTTAGCAGGAGCAACGGAAATCATGCTGCAGAAGAACTGGAAAGAGCTGATCCAAGGCAATAAGCAGGTCAATGTTGGCGACGAGCCGAACCGCCTCGCGACCGTTGTCGTGGAACCGCTGGAGCGTGGTTTCGGCATGACACTCGGCAACGCGCTGCGCCGCATTCTTCTGTCGTCGCTGCAGGGCGCGGCCGTCACCTCCGTCCAGATTGACGGCGTTTTGCACGAATTCTCGTCCGTCCCCGGCGTGCGCGAAGACGTGACCGACATGATTTTGAACATCAAGGCGCTGGCGCTGCGCATGCACGCCGAAGGCCCCAAGCGCATGCATCTGCGTGCCGAAGGCCCGGGCGAAGTGACCGCCAAGCAGATTCAGGCCAGCAGTGATATCGAGATCATGAACCCCGATCTGGTGATCTGCACGCTCGATAACGGCGCCAAGCTCAACATGGAGCTGACCGTCAATATCGGCAAGGGCTACATCCCCGCCGCGGTTTCGCGCAAGGAAGATTCGCCCATCGGCCTGATCCCGATCGATGCATTGTACAGCCCGGTCCGCAAGGCCGCGTACAAGGTGGAAAACAGCCGCGTCGGCCAGGTGACCGATTATGACAAGCTGTCGTTGACCGTGGAAACCAACGGCGCGATGAGCCCCGAAGATGCCGTGGCCGTAGCCGCGCGCATTCTGCAAGATCAGTTCCAGATCTTCATCAACTTCGAAGAGCCGCGCCAGGGTGTGCAGGAAGAAGTGGTTGCGGGCGCCGGCGGCGTTGCGACCGACCTTCCGTTCAACCGCAACCTGCTGCGCAAGGTGGACGAACTCGAACTTTCGGTGCGCTCGGCCAACTGCCTCAAGAACGACAATATCGTTTACATCGGCGATCTGGTGCAGAAATCGGAAGCGGAAATGCTCCGCACCCCGAATTTCGGCCGCAAGAGCCTGAACGAAATCAAGGAAGTCCTGTCCCAGATGGGCCTGAACCTTGGCATGGCGGTGACCAATTGGCCGCCTGAAAACATTGAAGACCTTGCGAAGAAGCTCGAAGAGCCGTTCTGAGGTTTTCTGATCCCCCGTACTGTCATGGCCGCTTGCGGCCAACGGGCGAGGGGAATTGTGCAACCGGGATGCGTGCGCGCGCCCATGTTTGAGAAGGAGTACCGTTATGCGTCATAAAGTAGGCGGCCGTAAACTCGGCAGAACCACATCGCACCGTCGTGCACTGTTTGCCAACATGGCAACGGCCCTGATCAAGCATGAGCAGATCAAGACCACGCTGCCCAAGGCCAAGGAACTGCGTTCCGTGGCTGAAAAGCTTATCACGCTTGGCAAGCGCGGGGGCATCGCCAACCGCCGCCGTGTTTTTGCCGTCGTGCGCGACGATGCCACGGTGACCAAGCTGTTCGACGAACTTTCCAAGCGCTATGCCAACCGTCAGGGCGGCTATACCCGCGTGCTGAAGGCCGGCTTTCGCTATGGTGACGCGGCCGCGATGGCTGTGATCGAACTGGTGGATCGCAACCCCGATGCCAAGGGCAAGGATAGCGGCCCGACCCAGGAAGCGGTCGAGCAGACTGAAACCGAAATGGCAAAGGCTGCCGTCTAGAAAGGCTGTTGAGATGAAAACATCATGGCTTGCCGTTCTTGTGGTCGCGGCCATGATGCTTTCCGTCACCGCCTGTTCGCAACGATATCAGGGCATTACCTCCGGCTCTTCCTATGAAGCCGACCCCGGCTCGCTGAGCGACCGGGAAGCCTGCATCAATGCCTGCAACAGCGCGCATGCCGTATGTATGGATAGCGGCGCGGCGCGGCGCGACCGTGACGACGTGCCCGATCTGTTCGGCGCCGGCGCCAATTGCGATGCCCAGCTTCGCAGCTGCCTGCCCGGTTGCAAAGGGCGGTAATTCCGGCATTTCCGCCTTTATTCTGTCAAAAACATAGGCACAATCCTTTGCGGAAAGAGGAAAAGCCATGACCAGACTTGCAGCAATCTTCATCGCTCTGCTCGGTTTCTTTGCCGCGCCCGCCTTGGCCCAAACGGTACCGCAAACGCGCGAGCAGGTTCAAATGACCTTTGCGCCGCTGGTGAAGCAAACCGCACCTGCGGTCGTTAACATTTTCGCCCGCAAGCTCGTGAAGCAGCGGACATTTTCCCCGTTTATGAACGACCCGCTGTTTCAGGAATTTTTCGGCGGCGGCATGCCGGGCATGACGCGGGAGCGGATGGAAAATTCGCTCGGTTCCGGCGTGATCGTGCGGGCCGATGGGCTTGTGGTCACCAACAACCATGTGATCAGCGGCGCCGATGAAATTCATGTCGTACTTTCCGACCGCCGCGAGTTTGAAGCGACGCTGGTGACGACCGACGAAAAGACCGATCTTGCCGTGCTTCGGCTCAAGACCAATGGCGAACAGATGCCGTTCCTTGAATTGCGCGATTCCGACAGCGTCGAGGTCGGCGATATGGTTCTGGCAATTGGAAACCCCTTCGGTGTCGGCCAAACGGTGACGGGCGGTATCATTTCCGCCGTTGCGCGCACGGGCCCGGCGGTGGACGATATGGGCTATTACATCCAGACCGATGCCGCGATCAATCCGGGCAATTCCGGCGGTGCGCTGGTATCGACCGATGGCAGGATGGTGGGCATCAATTCAGCCATTTATTCGCGCACCGGCGGCAATATCGGGATCGGCTTTGCCATCCCTGCCAACATGGTGAGGGTTGTGATTGATGCCGTGGTAAGCGGCAAGAAAAACGTTGTGCGGCCGTGGCTCGGCGTTACGGGGCAGGAAGTGACATCCGACATCGCCCGTTCGCTCGGCCTCGTGAAACCTTCGGGCGTTCTGGTGAACGAGATCAATGCCATCAGCCCCGCCGGCAAGGCCGGGCTTAAGGTTGGCGATGTGATCATGGCGGTCAACGGGCGCGAGGTAGAAGGGCCGGAAGCGCTGGATTTCCGCATCGGCACTATGCAGGTCGGCGGGCTCGCGATCTTTCGCATCAAGCGGGCGGATAGCACCAAGGATATTAATTTCACGCTGATCGCGCCGCCGGAAACACAGCCGCGCGACACAACCCGGCTTGCGGGCACCGGCCCGCTGGCGGGCGCCGTCGTGGTCAACATATCGCCTGCGGTGGTGGCGGAATACGGCCTGCGCGACATGGATGAGAGCGAAAAAGGTGTCGTGGTTGTCGATGTGAAGGAAGGCAGCCCCGCCGCCGGCTTCGGTTTGCGCGACGGGGATATTCTTCTTTACGTGAACAAGACTGTGATCGGCAGCGTGGACGATGTGGTTGAGGCCACCCGAAGCGCCGCCGAAGGCTGGCGCATCCGGCTGCGGCGCGGCCGGCAGATCATGAACGTTTTCGTGCGCTGACATGGCAAAACAGGCGGCAACGACGGGGCAAGGGCTTTTCAGTTCCGCCGCGCCGCGCCCGCTGCCCGACAGGTTGCGCCCGCAGAAACTGGCCGAGGTTGTGGGCCAAGGGCACATTCTGGGCCCTGGGGCGCAGCTCGGGCGCATGCTGGCGGCTGGCCGGCTGGCTTCAATCATCTTTTGGGGGCCGCCCGGCTGCGGCAAAACCACGATAGCGCGCCTGCTGGCGCAGGAAACCGCCCTGTATTTTGAACCCGTGTCCGCCGTGGCTTCCGGGGTTGCGGATTTGCGCAAGATATTCGATGCCGCTTCGGGCCGCCGCATGGGCGGGCAGGGAACGCTCCTGTTCATTGATGAAATTCACCGCTTCAACCGCGCGCAGCAAGATGTGCTTTTGCCTTATGTCGAAGATGGCACGGTCACGCTCGTTGGAGCCACGACCGAAAACCCGTCGTTCGAGCTAAACGGCGCGTTGCTTTCCCGCTGCCAGGTGTTGGTGCTGAACCGGCTCGATGACGGCGCGGCCGAAATGCTCGTACAGCGGGCAGAGCAATCCGTCGGCCATGCCCTGCCGCTGGATACCGCGGCGCGGCAGGCTTTGAAGGCCATGGCGGACGGAGACGGGCGTTATTTATTGACCATGTGCGAAGAGCTGGCTTCTTTGCCCGCCGACAAAACGCTCGATACCGCGGCGCTAGCCGTGTTCGTGCAAAAACGTATGCCGCTTTACGACAAGGCGCAGGAAGGCCACTACAATCTGATCAGCGCCTTGCATAAATCGTTGCGCGGCTCCGATTGCGATGCGGCGCTTTATTGGCTTGCGCGCATGCTGGGGGGCGGCGAAGACCCGTGCTATATCGCAAGGCGGCTGACCCGTTTCGCCAACGAGGATATCGGCCTCGCGGACCCGCAGGCGATTGTGCAGACGCTGGCGGCATGGGAAACCTATGAACGGCTGGGCAGCCCGGAAGGCGAACTTGCGCTGGCGCAGGCTGTCGTTTACCTCGCAACCGCGCCGAAATCGAACAGTCTTTATATGGCTTTGGGGGAGGCAAAGGCGGCGGCGGACAGGTACGGCTCGCTCATGCCACCCAAACACATACTCAATGCGCCGACTGCCATGATGAAGGATATGGGGTACGGCAAAGACTATGCCTATGACCATGATACGCCCGAAGGTTTTTCAGGCCAGAATTATTTCCCCGAAGGCATGCAGCGGCAGGAATTTTACCGCCCTGCCGAGCGCGGTTTCGAGCGCGAAGTCAGGCAACGGCTCGATTACTGGAACAAGTTGCGCGAACGCAAGGCGGACTAGCTGTTCCGGACCTTTGTCAGGAACTGGTCCATCTGCTGCTTCAGCATTTCCGATTGCTGCGACAATTCACGCGCCGCAGACAAAACCTCGTCTGATGCCGCGCGCGCTTCGCCCGCGCCCTGCGAAACTGCCGTGACGCTGCTGGAAACCTCGGCGGTGCCGGATGAAACCTGCTGCGTGCTGGCGGCGATTTCCCGCGTCGCGGCCGATTGCTCCTCGACCGCCGCCGCGATGCCGCTGGCGACCTGATTGATGCGCTCGATGATTTTGCCGATGTTGCGGATGGCGTCAGCCGCCTGCTGGGTCGAGCCCTGCATGGCTTCGATGCGGCCCGATATTTCCTCGGTCGCTTTGCCGGTCTGGTTCGCGAGGTTCTTGACCTCGGACGCGACCACGGCAAAGCCTTTGCCTGCTTCACCCGCGCGGGCGGCTTCGATCGTGGCGTTCAGTGCCAGCAAATTGGTTTGTTCGGCGATATCCTTGATCAGGTTAACGACCTCGCCGATCTGGGCGGAAGATTCGACAAGCGTAGAAACGGTTGCGTCCGTCTGCTTGACCTGATTGACGGCATCGACGGTCATTTTGTTCGAATCCGCGACCTGGCGGCTGATTTCGTTGATCGATGAGGTGAGCTCTTCGGCCGAGCTCGCGACCGTCTGGATGCTGACGGAAGTTTCCTCGGTTGCCGAAGCGGCGGTCGTGGTTTGGTGGCTGGTTTGTTCCGCGATCGCGCTCAGGCTTTCGGCATTCGCCTGCAGTTCGGTCGAAGCGGCAGCGACAGCGCCGATGATCTGGCCCACACTGGCCTCGAAGCTGGAGGCAAGGTCTTCGAGCGCGCGTTTCTTTTCCTGTTTGGCCTGTTCTTCCATGCGGGTTTGTGATTCTTTTAGCTTTTTGGCCTCCAGCCCGTTTTCCTTGAAAACCTGTACCGAACTGGCCATTTCGCCGATCTCGTCATGCCGTTCGACGCCGGGAATTTCGATATCGTACTTTTCCTTGGCGAGATCGCGCATGGTCGCGGTCATTTGCACGATGGGTTGGGCAACTTTTCTGGCCGAAAAGAAAGAAATAAATGCAATAACCACGAGCGCGGCAAGCGTCGCCAATATGGCAAACAGTTTCATGTGGTTGATGGGTTCCATAACCTCGGACTTATCGATTTCAGCCAGAATAGCCCAGCGGACGCCGTGGAAATCAATCGGCCCGTATGCCGATACCACAGGTATGCCGCGATAATCATCGACAATGCCAAAACCTTCCTTGCCCTGCAGCGCAAGATCCACCGTTTCGCCGGTCACCTTGGTTTTCAGGATTGTCGACTCTTTGGAAAATCTGGAGTCGCTGCGCATGAAATAATCGCCGCCGACGATGTAAGTTTCGCCGGATTCGCCCATGCCGGCGGCCACCTGCATGACAGCGTTGATGCGCTTGATTGGCATCTGGAAGGCGAGTACGCCGGCCAGCGTACCGTTATCGTTCAGGATCGGTTGTGCGATAAAGCTCGCGGGGGCGTCGTAACTGGGGGCATAGGGTTTGAAATCGAAGAATGCCTGATAATCTTCCTTCGGGTTGTCTCGTGCGGCGCGGAATGCGTTGCCGAGATCGGTATCCTTCCATTCGCCGGAATTCAGATTGGTGGCAAAATCGAGTTCCTTGAAGACGGTATAGACAAGGTCGCCGTTTGGCGCGAACAGGAAGATATCATAGTAATCGCGCTGGCGCAGAAAATGCCGGAACCATGGGTGGTATTTTTTGTGCAGCTGGCTGTAGTAGGAGCCATCGGAGGCGTAATTCAGCTCTTCCTTCGATCCGGTCGGATGAGGGTTGTTGGTGATGTAGAGCGCGTGCAGGCGCTGTGTCTGGTTGTAGCCCAGTTCGTTCCATGCCGCCGTGTAATCCAGAAGTGCCTGACGCACATATTCGTTGTGGGATAGGGATGAAAGGTCCTGTTCGATCGAACCCAGATAGCTGCCGAGCGCGCTGGCGCGCGAAGCCTGAAGCGCGGCGAGCTTTTCTTCCGCCGCTTCCATGGCATCGCTTGAAGCTTTTGTGAGCGCGATGGCGCCTGTGACAATTGACGAAAGCACGGCCAGGGTTGTGATCAGGATCGTGAGCTTTTGTGTCAGCTTGAGTTTATCGAGCATGATTGGTCCTTGTGGGTCGCGGATTGGTTGGCGCTGTACTGGTTTAACGGCCGGAATGGTTGGTTTTCGTGGTGGGGAGGCTTGCAGATAGAAAATGAAATCATACATATGTATTGGTTAATGAATTATAAAAATCTGTTAGATATCAGGAGCCTACACGACGTATCGGGCTGAACGAGCGTTCGTAAAAACCTATGAAATATCAAGAAATATGGTGAGCTTGATGAATGCTTGGACGATGCATAAAGTGGATGGATGCCGTGCTGTAGGCACCTATTTTTTTGCACAAAGAAAGGTTTTGTATGTATGACAAGTTCTTTGCCGCGCGCCTGAACAGGGTCAAGGCTTCTCCCACCATGGCTATTACCGCCAAGGCCGCCGAGATGAAGGCGGCGGGCAAGGATATCATTGCCCTGAGTGCCGGGGAGCCGGACTTTGACACGCCCGACCATATCAAGGACGCCGCCCGCAAGGCGATTGATGAAGGCAAAACGAAATATACCCCCGTTGGCGGTACGGCAGAGCTGAAGCAGGCCGTAATCGCGAAATTCAAGCGTAACAACGGGCTGGAATATCAGCCGAACCAAATTCTGGTTTCCAGCGGCGGCAAACAAATACTTTTCAATGCGCTGCTCGCTACGGTTAACCCGGGGGATGAAGTGATTATCCCCGCGCCTTACTGGGTGTCATATCCGGATATGGTCAATTTATGCGAAGGCCAGCCGGTTTTTGTGGAAACCAGAACCGAGAACGGCTTCAAGATGACCGGGGCGGAGCTGGAGCGCGTCATTACGCCGCGTACCAAATGGCTGATCCTGAATTCGCCCAGCAACCCTTCGGGCGCCACCTATACGCGCGCCGAGCTGCGCGCGCTGGCCGATGTTTTGCTGAAGCACCCGCATGTGTGGGTGTTGACCGACGATATCTATGAACATCTGGTCTATGACGGGTTTGAATTTACGACCATGGCGCAGATCGAACCGCGTTTGTATGACAGAACGCTGACCATGAACGGCGCTTCCAAGGCCTATAGCATGACGGGCTGGCGTGTCGGTTTTGCCGGCGGCCCGAAAGACCTGATTGCCCGCATGACGGAAATCCAGGGCCATTCGACCAGCAATGCTTGTTCCATCAGTCAGGCGGCGGCGGTTGCGGGGCTAAACGGTTCGCACGATTTTCTCAATGACTGGCGTGCCGCTTACGTGCGCCGCCGTGACATGGTGATCGAAAAGTTGAACGCGTGCGAAGGCATCACCTGCGTCAAGCCGGAAGGCGCGTTCTATGTCTATCCCAATTGCGAAGGGTTGATCGGCCGCCAAGCGCCGGATGGCGACGTGCTGAAGAATGACGAGGATGTCTGTAATTATTTCCTGAAAGCCGAAGGGGTCGCGGTTGTGTTTGGCGCGGCTTTTGGCCTCAGCCCGTGCTTCAGGGTTTCCTATGCCGCTTCCGACAAATCGCTTGAAGAGGCTTGCAGGCGCATCGAACGCGCCTGTAGCAAGCTTTCCGCCAGAAAAGCGGCGTGAGGTTGCACGCTGCCGTCATATAGTTTAGAATAGTTCTAAATAATCGCCACGACATGCACCACGTAAGGAGAGAGTGATGGCAGTAAAGAAGAAACAGGTAGCTTCCGGAGCCGCGATGGTGGCAACACTACGCCGTGTGCTGGCGGATACTTATGTCTTGGCCGTGAAAACACACGGCTATCATTGGAACGTGACCGGCAAACAGTTCGTGGAACTGCACACGCTGTTCGAAACGCATTACACCGCATTGTTCCTTGCCGCCGATATGGTGGCCGAGCAAATTCGCGCCAAGGGCCAGATGGCCCCGACCGGCATGAAGCAGATGCTTGATGCCACGGCGGTGAAGGAAGCGCCTGCCAAGCCGCAGGACGCCAAGGGCATGATTAAAGATTTGATCGTCAGCCACACCAAGATGGTGGATGATCTGAAAGGCGGGATAGACCTTGCGGCGGAAACCGGCGACAAGGCGAGCGAAGATTTACTAACGGGTCGCCTGCGCGATCATGATAAAACCGTGTGGATGCTGAAAAGCCTTTTGGCCTGATACAAAGATTGCCATGAATTCCTTGGGGTTCGATAAGCCGCCCGCGGAAACGCGGGTGGTGGTTGCCATGTCCGGCGGGGTTGACAGTTCTGTCACCGCCGCGCTTTTGCGCGAGCAGGGCTATGATGTTGTAGGCATTACGTTGCAGCTTTATGACCATGGCATGGCGGTGGCGCGCAAGGGCGCGTGCTGCGCCGGGCAGGATATTTACGATGCCCGCCGCGTGGCCGAGCGTATCGGTATTCCGCACTATGTGCTGGATTACGAAAATGCTTTCAAACAAAGCGTGATCGACGATTTCGCCGACAGCTATCTGCGCGGCGAAACACCAATTCCCTGTGTCAAATGCAACCAGAGCGTGAAGTTCCGCGATTTGCTTGCGACCGCGCGCGAGCTGGGGGCCGAAGCGCTGGCCACCGGCCATTATGTGCAGCGCGTGATGGGTGAAGCGGGGCCCGAATTGCATGCGGCAACCGATGCCACGCGCGACCAGAGTTATTTTCTGTTCGCGACCACGCGCGACCAGCTCGGTTTCCTCCGCTTTCCGCTCGGCGGCATGCCGAAAAGCGAAGTGCGCGCACTGGCCGAACGGTTCGATCTGCCGGTCGCGGCCAAGCCGGATAGCCAGGATATCTGTTTCGTACCGAACGGCGATTACGCCAGCGTGGTCGGCAAGCTGCGCCCCGGCGCGATCGACCCCGGCGAGATTGTTGATATGCAGGGCAATGTGCTGGGCCGCCACGAAGGCATCATCAACTTTACGGTGGGGCAGCGCCGCGGGCTCGATATCCATGACCGCGCCGGGGAAAGCAACGAACCGCTTTACGTGCTCCGGCTCGATGCGGCGCGCAAGCGCGTAATCGTCGGGCCGCGCGAGGCACTCGGGCAAACCGAAATTCACTTGCGCGATCTCAATTGGCTCGGTGCGCCGGTGCCGGAAGGCGGCGCGCGCGTGCAGGTGCGGTTGCGTTCCACCCAGCCGCCGGCGGCGGCTACCATTGCCGCGCGCGGCGATACGGGTGCCGTGATCACGCTCGATGAGCCCGTGATGGGTGTGGCCCCGGGGCAGGCGGGTGTTATATATCAGGGCGCGCGGGTGCTTGGCGGGGGCTGGATCGCGGCGGCGAATGAGTATAGGCTTACGGCATAAAGAATTTTTGGCGAGGAATTTATGGTTGATGACGGATATTGCCGGATAACGGGTTTGGAAATTGTTGGCGCGAACGATGCGGGCACCGATCTTGAAAGATTGGTTTACCGCACAGACTTTCTTGACGATGGTGGCGTACGTATTGACGGCCTGAAGGCACAGGATTTGAAGCTTGTTGTCAGGAAGACCCAAAGCGACATCCGGTTCCAGTTTATCAACGTGGCCGACCATATTGTGGCAGAGAAAAAGATCCCCTTCACGGATATCAGAAAAGAGATGCGCGCGTATCGCGCTGTTGTCACGCAAACGCATCAGCTTGGCAGGGATACGCCGCCGTATGAAATTGAAGCCCTGCATGCAAGGCGCAGCCAAATTCATGTGGCCGGCACGGATCGTATGCTGGAACTGTTCGGGCCGGATGTGCAGTGGCGGCGCGGCAGCGAGAAAGGCTCGCCCGCCCGTTCGCTTTTCTATCTATGCACGCATGGGCTGACCTAGCCCTTTTGGGTGGCCCCTGCCTGCGCACCGATGCGGAAACGGGCCCCTAGCGCGTTGAATTAGAAGAGAAAACGCACCTTGACGCAACGGGCTCAACTCCTTATTCCTACCCCTCTCGCGGATAACGGTATGGCAGCGTAGCTCAGTGGTAGAGCAGGGGAATCATAATCCCTTGGTCGGGGGTTCAAATCCCTCCGCTGCTACCAATCTTGGTTTCATATGACCCAATCAGCCTTGTCCCACGCTACCAAATCCTGCCGCATCTGCGGCAATAAAATAGACGGCACGCCATGGCGTGTGCGGGAGATGTTGTGTGGTACACGCGACATGTTCGATTACGTGTTGTGCGGGCAATGCGGCTGCTTGCAGATCGCGGCGGTGCCGGATGATTTGGGGCGCTATTACCCTCAAGACTATTATTCCTACCGCAGTTTTAAACGCCTTGCGGGCAACCGTTTACGCCGGTTTATTGACCGACAACGCGTGCAGGCCTATTTCGGACGGTGGAATATTATCGGCGCTTTGGCAAACCGGCTTGCGCGTCCGCTCGACTACGTTACATGGGCCAAGCGCGCGGGGCTTGATACCACGGCGCGTGTGCTTGATATTGGCTGCGGCAACGGCCGGGTGCTTTTGCGCATGAAGCTGGGCGGGTTCGCCGATGTTGCGGGCGGCGATCTGTTTATTCCGCAAACCCTTGTTTATCCAAACGGGGTTACAATCCACAAGATGAACCTTGAGGATTTTGCTGCGGCCAATCCGCAGCCTTTCGACCTTATTATGATGCATCATTCGCTTGAGCATGTCGTCGATCCCCTTACGACCTTGCAAACGGCGGCACGTCTGCTTTCCGCAAACGGCGCGCTGATTGTGGCCGTGCCGGTGGCGGATAGCGAGGCGTGCGAGCGTTACCGCGAACACTGGATCAGCCTCGATGCGCCGCGTCACATTCATCTATTGACGCGCAAAAGCATGGCGTTGCTGGCAGAGCGGTCGGGGCTTGCCATTGCGCATATCGAATCCTGTGGTCTTGTATCTCAATTCATCGGTAGCGAGTTTTACCGGCGCAATTTAAGCGGTGAAATAAAACGCAAGCCGGAAGACATGTTCAACCGCAGCGAGATTATAGAATTTCAGCGCATGACCGAAAGCCTCAACCGCGATGGGCGCGGCGACCAGGCGATGTTTTTCATGCGCAAGGCCGCCTAGCAGCGCGGCGCCTGCCGGCGCCCCGCCTGGCCTTGCCGGTAGCTAAGCGCGATGGCCTTGCGCAAGCGGCGCTGGAAATCATGCTTGCGGCCGAGCGCGAGGTCTATCTCGAGCATCAAGGCAAGGTCTTCCACATTCACGGGCGGGTGGCGCGGATTGAGCGGCAGGAGCAGGCTGGCTGGCGGTTTCACCTTGGTTCTTACCCCGTTACTTGGCTGATCGCCATACGGTAGTATAGGAAAAATCCCATATCAAGAGGAAATATGGGAAATATCCTATATTGCGAAAAAGGCGGTGAAATCAGCGGATTCTGCGCTGCAGGTAGTCGCGTGCCAGCGCGAACTGGCTGTGCGCCAGGTCATCGAGCCGGTCGATCGAGAATTGCTGGAGAAAATCATCGCGCACAAGGGCTTCATCTTCTGTGCCGGCCTTTGCGGCAAAATGAATAAGGGCCATCAACTCGGTCTTTTCATAGCGGGTCAGGGGGCGCCTTTGTTCCGCAGCCCAGCTGGCAGCGATACCGGTGCTGGCGGCCGCGACAAGTGCGGCGCAGGCAACAACCTTCCAGCTATAGCGGGCGCCGTTGGCGGCATAGCTTCCTGCTTCGGGTTCCTGCAGCATAGCGCTGGCGAGGCTTACAATTTTTTCACCGCGGTCATTCATCGCTATGCCTATTCTTGTTATGATTAAACTTGTCTGTTTCATTCTTACAGGCAAAAACCGAAAGTAAAAAATGCGACACGACCAATTTTGGCTGTATTTGCATATGCTTAACGTGCGTTAAGTAAACGCGCTAGAAAGCCTTTACCGCCTGTTTACCACGAGTGTCTTTCCGCTGTTCGTGCTTTCGTAATCAAAGATAGCGTGCACGCGTGTGGTCAATTCTTTTTTGGTCACATCCTGCCCTTCGCTGGTAGCAACATGGTGGTACAACGCAGAGACGATGCGGGCGAACTGTTCCGGGCCCGGCGTTATACCTAATTCTTTGCTAACTTCCTGCACGCGGGTGATGATCTCGGTTAACAGATCGAGATCCGATATTTTTTTTATTCCGCCCTGCCGGATCTGTTCTTTTATGCCTTCATCACCCATCAGATAGGCCGGGGTGGTGTTCAAAGCGCGGGCGAGCGCCCTGATCGTATCGTAGCGGGGGAACCGGGCCCGGCCGGCTATCATATCGCGCACAGCGGTTTCGTTCAGCTTGGCCGCAAGCGAAAGGCTGCGCGGGCTATAGCCTTCCTGATCCATCAGTTTGATCAGGGTTCCAAGCCAGGTTGGTTTATTTTTCTTAACCATAGCCCGATCCTATAACAGGAAATATCCCATATCAAGGGATTTATCCCAACTATGGCGGCGGCCGCGGCAGCCAGCCGCGGGAGGCAAAAATGGCGGCGATCAGGCAGGTCGTGAGCGCGGCCACGATCGCGCCGCCAACAACATCGCTGATGAAATGGGCGGTAATGATAAAGCGGGTCGAGGCCACCAGCACGGCCGAGGCACCGAATAAAAGCCGCCAGCGTGGCCACAGCATCGTGAGGGCGAAAGCGAGCGCGAAGGCGGTGTTGCTGTGGCCCGAAGGAAAGGAAGCCCAGCGCGAGCTGGCCGTAAAAGGTGCCCACGCGAAAACCCCTTCGGTTTCCAGTAATATCGGCCGCGCCCGCCCGAATATGATTTTGAGCAAATCGACCAGCAGGCCGGAGACCGCGACGCAGGCAAAGACAAAGGCGCAAGCAAGCGCGATGCGCCGGATTTGCGCCTGCCGTGCCGGATTGTGCTTCATCAGCGCGGTAAAACCAAGGCCCGCAAGCGCGGCAAGCCCTGTCGGCCACAGATACCATTTGGAATTGCCGAGCTCCGTCAGCCGCCGGAACAGATCGAGCCCGCCAGGGTTTTGCTGGTCGAAATCCTTCAGCATCAGCGCGAGCGGCCTGTCCGCGAACAGCGCGAGCAGCACGATAGCGGCCGTGACCAGCGCGGCCGCTATCAGGGCTTGTTTGCCGGGGGCTTTGATCATGGGTTCCGGAACAGGTGAAGTGCAACGCGCTCGCCACGGTTATAATTGAAACCGTCAATCGTGGCCAGATGTTCGGGCACGATATTTACGCCCGCCAGCAAACTCATATAGCCGGGCAGGCGCGTTTCTTCCACCAATGTAAGCGCGCAAGGGTTGTGAAGCGTATCGATCGCGGCGTTCACGCCGCTGTTGGCACGGTAGGTATCGGTGCCCGCAAGAAAAACCATGCTGGGTTCGCCAAAGCCTGTAACGGCGATATGCGTCGGTTTGCCCGGGCAGGGGCGGTAATGTTCGATCGCCGCCATCGCGCGCGGCGCGATCCATGGCTGGCTCAGCCCCGGAAGCGTCCAGCCCAGCAGCGCTTGTGAAAGCGCAACGCCGCAGATCACGAGCGCGGCGGCGCTTTGCCCCGCTTCGTTCAGCATAAGCCTGCGTACTGCGATCAAGGCAGCCGAAAGCGCGATGATGGCGAGTGCAAGATCCTGATATATCGCCGCCTTGGCATCAAGCCATGCCAGCCACACCGGCAGCGCGGCAAGCGCAAGCGTGGCGCCGGCCCACAGCGCGATGGCGGTGCGGCGATACCAGCGCGGCACAGCGGCCCCGGCGCCCGCAAGCGGTTCGCGCCCGAACCACGCCATGGCGGCAAGCAGGGCAAAGGCCGGGAAAACCGGCATCACGTAATGCGGAAGCTTGGTGAAGATCAGTTCATAAAAGATCCATGTCGGCAAAGCCCATGCCAGGCAGAAGCGGACCGCCGGTTCGCCCCGCTTTTGCCAAAGCGCGGGCAGCGCCAGCAGCAACAGAAGCGAGAAAGGCCAGAAGGTCACGAGCCCGAGCAGCGTGTGCAGCCCCGGCGGCACGATACCGCGCGCCTGCCCCGACCAGATTTTATTAAGCAGATCCTGCCCGACCGACTCTTCGATAAACGTACCGCCGCTATAGAGCGTGATGGCGATCAGCCACGGCGCGATGACCGCAAGCGCAAGCGGAACCCCGGCAAGCGGGCGCAATTGTTTCAGCCATGCAGCGCCTTTGTCGGCGATCGCCAGCGTAATAACCGTAAGCGCCGCGATCAGCGCACTGATGGGGCCTTTGATGAGGATGCCCGCACCGAGCGCGAGCCAGAATAAAAGCGCGGCGGGCAGCGAAACAGGTTTGCCGGCCCGGTGCGCGGTGTAGGCATGCATGAGCAGTAGCTGGCTCGCGGTAATGCACAGCATCAGCACGGCATCCGTCTTCGCTTGCCGCGCTTCAACCCCGATAAGGAAACAGCAAGCGAATATGGCCCCGGCGGCAAGCCCGCCACGCGCGCCAATGAGCCGTGCGGCGAAAAATGCGAGCAGCATAACCGCCGCTATCACGCCCAGCAGGGAAGGTATGCGATAGGCCCAGATGTTTGTCAGATTGCCGGGGCTGAGCAGGGTTACGCTCGCGGCCTGCAGCCAATAAATTCCTGCGGGTTTCTGGTAGCGGGCTTCGTCCTGATAGCGGATATCGGTGTAGTTGCCGCTTTCGATCATCTGCTTGGTTGCCTGCGCGAAGCGCGATTCATCGCGGTCCGTCGGCGGCAGCGTGAAAAAGCCCGGCAGATAAAGCACGATACAAAGGAACAGCAGCGCGGCATAACCGAGCGGCGAAAGCCTGCCGCCTTTGCCGTCACACAGGCCGAAAGGAAGGGTGGTGGTGCCGTTCATTATGCGGCGCGGAGCCTGAATTTTTCGCGCCAGATGAAATAGATGTTGCGAGTGTAGATCAGCAGCCCGGTGCCTTGCCCAAGGATGAAGACGGGGTCTTTGCGGTAGATGGCATAGGCTAGCAATATGGCGCCGCCCGCCATGCTGAAATACCAGAAAGCTTCCGGCACAACGCTTTTGCCCACGCGTTCGCTGTACACCCACTGATAGAGAAAGCGCATGGTGAACATGGCTTGCCCCAAAAGTCCGATGGCGACCCAAAGGGTCAGGTGGGTTTCCCATAAATCGATGATGGTCTGGAAAATTTCGCTCATGACAGGTTTCCGGGTGCGGGAACGGGTTGGATATGGAATCGATTATGGGGCTATAACACAGAAAAAACCGCTTCGCGACAGCATAGAGCATGCGCGGGCACGGGCTTCAGATAAGCGTTATTACCTTTTGCGAGAGCGGCCCCGCAGGGCGGCTATCAGGCGGCCTTTTTGACGAAGCCGGCCGAGGCCAGAGCTTCCATCTTGCGGGGATCGGCGGCGATCTCTTCGGGCAGGTTATCCATACCTGCAAGCGCGAGTTCGTCTGCGACGCGTTGCAGCAAGGGCAGCGCATCTGTTTCCACCTGCATGGCATCGCGCACCAGGGCGCAAAGGGTCATGTAAGTTGCGGGTGACATTTCAACCATCATTTTCAAGTCCTTGGCAGCCTTCGACTGCCTTGTAAGCCGTTTCTTTCTCTACCCACCTTAGAGGGGAATCATGAAAGCAAAAAACTTTTTTCAATGTGGAAACTGTTGAAAATAAAGGAATTACCGTAAATTAGCAGATAACCGCCGTTTAATGGTGGTTTATTAAAATACTTTCACCCGCAGCCGGATGGACGGACGGAAAAAGGATCTGGAAAATCAGTGGCCGCCGGACAGGGTGAGAGAGAGTAAAAAACCGCCCGAAGCGATAATCACCAGCCCTGCGGTGATGGATAAGGCCCGGCGAACCATGGCGCGCCGGTGGCCGCCGCCTTCGGCCAGCCTGTGCCGCAGCAGGATGGCAGCTATGCCTATGCCCGCTATCGTGCCCCACATGCCGAGCGCGATGGCCAGCGCCCCCAGAATACCCATCCAAAGAATTCCGTTCGCCATGGTAAACAGCAGCACGATCATGGTGCCGGTGCAGGGCGACAGGCTGGCGGAAAGAAACAGCGCCCACGCATCCTTGCGGCGCAACGTGCCGTGATGCGTATGATCATGGCCGTGATGGCAATGATCGTGGCCGTCATCGCTCCGGCGGAAGGCTTTCCATAGCATCCAGAAGCCGATGCAAATGATCAGGCTGTAGCCGACCGTTCCGCCGATGCGGGTTTGCGCCATGATTTCCATATCGCTCATTTGCAAGATCAGGTGCAGCACGACAACGAACAAAATCGCCGACATGCTATGCCCGAGCGCGAAGATGAAACCAGCGCTGATGCCATCAAGCCAGTGAGCCTTGTGACCAAGGAAATATGACGTGACGATCGATTTGCCGTGCCCGGGTCCCAGCGCGTGGAATATGCCGTAAAACAGACAAAGGCCGAGCAGGGCGGCAAACTGCCCCGGCGCGCCGCTTGTCAGCAGCAAAACTTGCTGCGACAGGGCCTGTTCCGTCCATTCGTGGATTGCGTGCAGGTCCATCAAAACTCGCTGATGCCGGTGCGGGAAATACGGGTATCGCGGTGTACGCCGATGCTAAGCAGAATGCCGAAGCCGATCATCAGCGTCAGCATTGCGGTGCCGCCATAGGATACCAGCGGCAGCGGGATGCCAACCACAGGGATCAGCCCCGTCACCATCAGAACGTTAACGCACATATAGAGAAAAAAGTTGACCGTAAGGCCGTAGGCTGCGAGGCGCGCGAACTGGCTACGGCTGCCGATGGCGATCAGCAACCCGAGTCCGAGCACGAGCCCATAGAGCGCCAGCAAAACCAGCGCGCCCGCCATCCCGAATTCTTCCGCGAGCACGACGAAGATAAAATCGGTATGTTTTTCGGGCAGAAATTGCAGCTGGCTTTGCGTGCCAAGGCCCCAGCCCTTGCCGAACAGCCCGCCGGAACCGAGCGCGATCTTGGATTGCATGATGTTATAGCCGGCGCCGAGCGGGTCGGCATCCGGATCGAGGAAGGTCATGAGGCGTTTTTTCTGGTAATCATGCAAAAAGTTCCACGCGATCGGCAGCGTCGCGCCCGCGATCATGCCCAGCGCCGCGAACTTCCACCATTTGACTCCGGCGACGAAAAAGATCGCCCCCGCCGCGGCCAGCAGCAGCGTGGCGGTGCCGAGATTCGGTTGCATCAGCACAAGCCCGACGGGCACGAGCGCGAGCAGCACGGGAAACACAAGTTTGAAGGGGTTGCCGATATCTTCCATCGGCAGCGCGTGAAAATAGCGCGCGAGCACAAGAATAAGCGTGATCTTCATCAGTTCCGACGGCTGGATCACGAAGGCGCCGAAGCTTATCCAGCGCTGCGCGCCCATGCCAACCTGCCCGATGATCTCAACCCCAATCAGCAGCGTGAGCACGAAGGCGTAAAGCGGGTAGGCGAGCCGCAACCACACCCGCAGATCGATCAGCGCCAGCATAATCATCATGACGAAGCCGACGATAAAGCGCGTCAGTTGCTGGCTCGCCCACGGGTCCCAGGCCATGCCATCGACCGAATAAAGCAACCCAACGCCGATCAGGCCGATGGCGATGATGGCGAGCACAAGAAACCAGTTTATCGCGCGCAGCTTGCCGCCGATGCTGAGTTGGTCGCTGCTGAAGTGGCTTTCGCGCATGATTTGGGGTATGGGCTAGGGCTGGCGTGAAGGCGAATCTTCCGTCATCATAACCGACATGAAGCAGGCCATCCTAACAGATTATGAACGGCGGATCGCAGCGGGCGAGCTGCGCCCCGACCCCGAACATGACGGCGTATTGCGGGCGCTGCAAAACCTTTCCGCCGCGCTTGCGGGCTATGCGCCGCCACGCGGCGGGTTTTTCGCGCGCCTTATCGGCAAGGCCGCTGTGCCGCCGCGCGGGCTATATATTCATGGCGGGGTCGGGCGCGGCAAATCCATGCTGATGGATATGTTCTTCGAACACGCGCCGGTTGCGCGCAAACGGCGTGTACATTTTCACCAGTTTATGCTCGAGGTGCACGATTGGCTGCATCGCCAGCGGCAGGGCGGCGCGATCATGGCCGATCCGCTGCCCCGGTTGGCGCAGGAAACGGCACATGATGCTGCGCTGCTTTGCTTCGACGAATTTCATGTCGGCGATATCGCGGATGCGATGATCCTATCCCGGCTGTTCGGTGCACTCTATGATGCCGGGATCGTGGTGGTGGCGACATCGAACTGGGCGCCGCAAGATTTGTACAAGGACGGGCTGCAGCGGCAGCGTTTTTTGCCATTCATCGATGTGTTGCGGGCACATATGGATATTATCCACGTCACGGGCACGATCGATCACCGTATGGCGCGCATCCTCGGCCAGCAGGTTTATTTCACTCCGCTCGGGCCGGCGGCCACGGAGAAGTTGGCTGAAGCTTTTACCGCGCTGGCATCCGGCGCTGCGCCTGCGGAAGACGAACTGTGGGTACAGCAACGGCGCGTGCATGTGCCGCGCGCGGCGCGCGGTGTGGCCTGGTTTGATTTCAGCGAATTATGCGGCCAGCCGCTAGGCGCCGCGGATTATCTTGCGATCGCGCAGTGCTATCACACCGCTATTCTTGATGGCGTGCCGCAACTGGGGCCCGAACAGCGTAACGAAACCGTGCGCTTCACGACCTTCATCGACGCGCTTTATGAAAACCGCGCCAAGCTTGTGATGGCGGCGGCGACCGCGCCGGAAAATCTGTGCACCGACGGGCCGCACGCCTTTGCCTTCCAGCGCACGGCCAGCCGTCTGATGGAAATGCAGGCCGAAGATTACATCCGCAGCGGGCATCTTAGCCGCTAGCGGTTCCGTCAGCCGACCAGGCTTTGCGAAACCATGCAATACAGCATAGGGAACGAAAGCACGAAGTTGGTGCGCGAAGCCATCAACGCGGCACGGCCCGCCTTGGCCTTGGCTGCATCGTCCGCCGGAACCATGCCGAGCACCTTTTTCTGGTTCGGCCAGATGATGAACCAGACATTGAAGGCCATCACCAGCGCCATCCACATGCCGATGCCGATGGTTTGCGCGGGCGGCTGGACTGTCAGCGCCGATTCAAGAAAGCCCCTCAGCAGCGCGACCAGCAAGCCGGTAACGACGGTTGCCAGCGCGGCCCAGCGGAACCAGAACAGCGCTTCGGGCGCAATATATTTGCCGACCGCAGGCTTCAGTTCGGCAGGGATCTTTGGCATCAGCGGCACCTGGACCATGTTGAAGTACCAGAGCAGACCGATCCACAGCACGCCGGAAATAACATGCAGCCATACGGCGAAGCCGATCTCGAGCGTGTGACGGGAGGTTTCCTCGGAAACCAGTTCACCATGCAGCGCATAGAGCAGCGCAAACGCCAGCGCGATGCCGAGCACCAGTGACGCATACATCTTTTCGAGAATCTTGCCCATGGTTTCGTCCCTTTTTCGTTGTGCACCAGTTCATCAGCCTAGATAACGCCGGGCTTGCTGGCAATACGCCGCGCTAGAAGCCCCGCAAGGCACGCCAAGCGAGGCGGGGCAGGCATAGCGGGTGCCGCATGGAAAGCCGGGGCGCGAAGACATTATGGCGCTGCCGCCCGATAGCCTTCAGATGCTGGCGTGCCAGCGCGGCGGGCAAAAGCGCGGCAAGCACCGCACGCTGCTCGGGGTTTGCCAGGCCGGCCGCGAGGGCTTCGCATCTTTCAAGCCTCGTTTCCGCAAGGGCAGCGAGTTCCCGCACGGCGGCCGCCAGCCCATGGGAGGGTTTGAGATCGAAGATGCTGTTGGCCATCACATGGTGCCGCATCAAAAGATCATAGGGCAGCAACAGACGGCGCTGCCGGGCAAAAAACGCGGTGGCGCGCAGCATTCCCGTGATGGCATAGGCGGCGGCAGCTTCGCGCGCGGCGGCAGTTGCCGTTTCGCTCGCTTCCAGTATAGCGGCCGCCAATGCGCCAAGCGTGGCGCCGGTCGCTTCGGCATAGGCCGTAAAATCCTGCACGCGCTGGGGCGGGGTATCGGAAAGATCGGCTTCGCGCGCGTTGATCAGCCGCTGAAACGGCTCCTGCGGCAGCCGATGAGTTTTTACGGCGGCGGCAAGCGCGGCAACGGTTTCATGGGCACGCGGCGGCTTGCCTTCGTAAATCTCGGTGATGGCATCGCGCCACCATTGCAGCCGGATCATACCGATCGCGGGCTCGCTTACCTGTTCGGCCACGCGTGCGATTTCGTAGTTGAAGCCATAAAGCGCGGCCAGCGCTTCCTGCCGCCCGGGCGGGGCGAACAGGCATGTCAGGTAGCGTTCGTAATCCTGGGCGCGCAGGCGAGCGAGGGGGGTGTCTGGTTCCGGCATGCGCCAGTTCTAGCACAATTATGTGTTTCTATAACGGCCCGCAGAGTGGCCGGAAAGTATGGGGGGACGGGGAATTTCCGCCCTTGACTCATGTTATAACATAACATAATAATTGTTACATTATAACATTTAGCGGGGTCGGGCGGCTTATGCGGATCGAAGGCCATGATTTAATCGTCTATAGGGCGACGCCGGAGCTGATAGAAAAGATAAGGGGGTTTCTTGGCGCTGCCGACGATGCGGCAAAGGGCGTTGCCAATGCGGCCGCGCAAGCCGAGCTGAATAAAATAACGAAGGCCGAAAATCCTCATGTCGCTGTTGGAAAAATCTGGCGGGGCAAGGTGGCGTGGGGCGGGAAGAATCTGTCTTCCGAGAAGCACCTGCTGTCCGCCAGCCCGATTGACCTTGTTTTTCCGGCAAACTTGAAGGACGCGCGCGCGCTTGAAAGGTTTGCCGACGACAATGTGAATCCGGCAACCATAAAATCACTGCTTACGCTTCAGCTTTTTAAGGAAAGCGGCAAAACCATTGTTAAAATGGATTACGAAGCCGGGACATCGCTCGTTGTTTTTTTTGGTGACGCTTTTTATCTGATCGACAAGGGAGAGTTTTTGAAACTGAACACAGGCAAACCCCCTATGCGTATTGTGGGGCCTGAGAAGCCGCTACCGGCCGGGTACAACAAACACAGCTTGCTGCATGCGTTTGCTGCCCCAGACCATGGCTGCCACTAGCCAAGTCCCCTATTGACATTAATAATGATTCTCATTATCACACTCAACTAGCTGATTTCTCACCAGCTAGAGGGTATCAAAATGCAATCTAATCTGGCCCAAATTCCTGTAAACGACCCGTTTAGCCTGCCGCCTTTGCGTTATGAGGTTAGCGAGGCGCTGGGCCTTTGGCTGGATGAACGTCAACGGCAAGGTACGATGAATTTTGCCTATGCCGGGTCCGTAAATGGTCTTGCCGAAGCGCTGATAGGCAGGTGGGGGATCGAACCCGGACAGGTCATCCGTGAATTTCATGGGCTTGTGAAAACGGTAACCGGCGCTTTCTATGACGATGCCGGTGTTGATCTGATCGAATTATGGCTCGGCGAGAAAGAGGAAGGCGCCGCATACATTGCAAGCACAGACGTTGCGGCTGGTGTCGTGCTTTGCCTTGATATACCGGTCGCCAACGAAAAGACGTTGGCATTGATGCTTGTGTTGCGCGCTTCAGGCGTTGAGATTCCCGATGACATAACGCGCATACAGTGGCTGAACAAGCTGCAGGGTATCCTTGACAAAAAAGCCGCCGAGCAGCGGGCACAGAACGACAAGACCAATCCCGACAGGCCCAATAAGACTGTCACGACCGCATCCATCTATGATCTTGCGGTGGTGCAGGCGGCAATGGGCAACGGGCTGGCCGTTATTCCGGGCACGCAGGCTGCCGTTAACGCCGCTGCAAAACACAGGGCGCAGGCAAAAGCCAAAGCCGAAGCCGGGCAAAAGGGACAGGTTGTCCAATTAAAAACCGCTGCACCGGCTGCGCGGCAGGATGCCGTAAAAGTGTCTGTCACAAAGACATCGGCAGCGGCAAAGGCAGTGGCAACGAAAACGGTTTCCGCCAAGGCTGATGCGGCCAAGGCCGGTCCTGCCGCCAAGGCAACTGGCGCGAGCCTGAACGGCATCAGGGCCGCCTTTTCGCGTAGCGCCGGCAGCAATGTGCTGCCGACCACGCGGCCGGGTGCCGGCGTGCCGATCATGCGTGCGCTTGCGATCAGAGCGGCGGTGACACTGGCAAAAACCGGCCAGACACCCACTACACCAACCGCTGCGGCCGCGGCACGCCAGAGTGCCGTGTCACAGGTGCGAGCAGAAAGAGCAGCGGCACCTGCGGCTGTCGCCACGGCAACCAATACGGCCACGGCGGCGATTTCTGTTGCCCCCGTTTCTGCAGCCGTGTCCGCAACGGTCCCTGCATCCGTTCCGTCAACCGTGCCGGCGGCCAATGCCGCGACGGTCGTCGCAGTTGCCAAGTCCGATAATGTGCTGCCGTTCGTCGGCAAGGTCGATGTACCTGTTGCATCGGTTCAAACTCAGGGCGGTCTTCAGGCACAGCAATCCGTAGTTAGCCAGCCCGTTACCGGGATTGCCGCAAGTAATGTGGTGGTGCTGCCTGTCGCAAAAGCCGATGGCGCGACCGCAATGGCGTCTGTGCAGAACGTACAGGCACAGAATGTTTCCGCACCCGCAGCGCCGCCGCTTGCCCAGCAGGTTCAGCAACAAGCATCCCAGACCTATACGCCGCCGCAAACCGTCGTTGCAGATACCGCAAAGGCCGGAGGAGCCGACCCTGCCGCGACAACGGCGGTTGTCCAGCAACAAGCCGAGAATAAGACGGGCGGGGACCCGCAGGCCCAACAAGCCCAACAAGCCCAGCAGGTTCAACAGCAAGTTGTCGAACAGAAAGTCGATTATACGGCGCCGGAAACAAAAGCCGATGCAGAAAGGGCGCCGGAAGGAAAGGCGGCGACGGTAGAAACCGCAGTCGTGGTAAGCGGCGATCAGGAATACCACAAGGTGGAAAAAGAAAAGACTGCCGAGGTCAAGGCGGATCCCCCTGAAGTGCCGCCCTGCGGTGGCTGCGGGCGCGCGGATTGCCCGTATTGCGGCAGTGGTGCACGCGCGGATACCAAAGCACAAGCCGGCGCAAGCATGGACATCAAACCCGAGCCGAGAGGCTAGTGCACATTAAAAAGTTTATTTTCTAAAGGAGAAAAAGAATGGCGAAGATGCAGAAAATTACCGTCCATGGGAAATCCATGGAAATATACCCGGCCTCGGACGAACTGATCCGCGCCTATAAGGCGGGGAACAAGGCGAAGGTGAAAAAGATTATGGACGATACGCGCCCTGAAACGCATGAAGGGTATGTGGCCGTCGGCGGCCGCGGCATAAAGGGCGATTATGTCAGCGATAGCGGGAAGGCTATCAAGGGCCACAGCTATGATACTCTGTCGCTCACTCCGATCGATAGCAGCAGCTTTGACAGATCAAAATTCGAAAGGATCATAGAACCCCATAAGAGTGCGATAGAAAACGGGACCTTGGACAAGGCAACCGAGAAAAAACTGGACGATGCGGCGGATGCCGAGGTGATCAGGCAGATTGGCGAGAAAACCGTTGCGACGATGCTGACCGTGCATCAGTTTGTGCAGGCGGGGCAGGAGATTGTGGCGTTCGATTACGTGCCGGATCGTGCAAGGGCGCTGGTCTTTTACGGCGGCAACGTTTTTCTTATTGCCAAGGGCATAGACAAGGTAGCCGGCAAGACCGTCGATGTCGGGCGGATTTACGACCCGGCCAATACGCCGATCAATCCGTTCCCCGTAAGGCCGGCCACGATGGCTCATGCGCTTATCCATGCGTTTGATATTCCGCATGCATCATAAATAACCGGAGAAAAACAAAAATGACGCTCATGATCGGCGCCCCGGCGCCCAATTTTACCGGCGTTGCCATTTTGCCTGGCGGGTATGTGAAGACCGATTTCGAACTGGACGACCATATCAACGCCCGTCCTGCCGTGCTGTTTTTCTACAGCATGAATTTTTCCTATGTATGCCCAACCGAATTACTGGCGCTTGATGTGCGCATGGCGGAATTTGATCGCCGCAAATGCCATGTCGTGGCCGTGAGCACCGACAGCTATCTTAGCCATCAGCGCTGGACGGAAATTGCGCCGGAGCGGGGCGGTATAGGCCCCGTGCGGTTCCCCATTGTCGCTGACGCCAGCCGTGAAATCGCGCGCAGCTATGAAGTGTTAGTCAACGGCGCTGTGGCACTGCGTGCGACTTTCCTGATCGATCGTCGCGGCATGCTGCGCCATATGCAAATTAACGATTTTCCGATTGGGCGGAACATCGATGAGTTGCTCCGCACTATCGATGCCATGCAACATCACGAGCAAACAGGCCGCCTGTGCCCCGGAAACTGGCGCAGCGACGAGCAGGGCATAGAGCCCACGCCGGAATCGTTAATTGAATGGATCAAGGGCCATAAGGCCGCCTAGGCGCTGTTTATTGACATTGCCACCCAGACACCTGTAAAAAGCCCCCATTCCTGAGAATGTGGTTTTGGACGAATGTGCCTTAGCCCGCTTGCCGGATGGCCGCAAGGCCATGGCGGCAAGACTATCGGGACAACATAAAGTAAAGGAAAAACAATGAGTAAGCGTCAAAGTGCAAAGTATAAGATTGACCGCCGTTTGGGTGTTAATCTTTGGGGCCGCCCCCGCAGCCCGATCAACAAGCGCGAATATCGCCCCGGCCAGCATGGCCAGCGCCGCACCAAGCCCACCGATTTCGGCATCCAGCTGATGGCGAAGCAGCGTCTGCGCGGCTATTACGGCAATGTGGGCGAACGTCAGTTCCGCCGCTATTATCAGGAAGCCATGCGCCGCAAGGGCAACAACGCAGAAATTCTGGTGCAGCTTCTCGAACGCCGCCTCGATGCCGTGGTGTATCGCATGAAGTTCGTGCCCACCGTTTTCGCCGCGCGCCAGCTGGTTAACCACGGCCACGTGACCGTGAACGGCAAGCGCGTCAACATCGCGTCATACCGGGTTCAGGATGGCGATGTGGTTGAGCTGCGTTCGAAGGCCAAGCAGATGGCCACCGTTCTGGCCGCCGCCGAGCTGGCCGAACGTGACGTGCCGGAATACATTTCGGTCGATCACAAGGAAATGAAGGGGACCTTCGTCCGTGCGCCGGAAATGAACGACGTGCCGTACCCCGTGAAGATGGAACCGCATCTGGTTATCGAATTCTATTCGCGCTAAGCGATGGATTACCATGCATGGCTGGGGATCGCGGCAAGTTTGCTGGCGATCCCCAGCTATTTTTTTTACATAAGGAACATTCTGCGCGGCCGCACCAAGCCCCATGTGTTTTCATGGCTGGTCTGGACGGTAATGGCAGGCGCCGTTTTCCTGATGCAGATTTATTCGGGCGCCGGGGCCGGCGCGTGGGTTACGGGGCTGACGCTGGTTGCCTGCATCGTTATTCTGGTTTTGGCGCTGCGGTTTCCGTTTGGTTATATAAAAACGATTGACTGGGCTTGTCTGGTGCTGGCGCTCGGCGGTTTTGGCCTTTGGCTTCTGCTCGACAACCCGGTTTGGGGCGTGGCTTTGTTATCGCTGGCGACGTTCGCTTCGTTTGCCCCGACTTATCGCAAGGGCTGGCATTTGCCGCACGAGGAAACCAGCGTCACCTTCTGCCTCGACGGCACCAAATATGTGTTGTCGCTGCTGGCCATGCAGCAGCTTAACATCGTCACCGTGTTCTACCCGGCGCTGTCGGTGCTGCTGAATTTTGTATTGGTCGCCATGCTGCTATGGCGGCGGCAAAGAATTAAGCCGTAATTAGTGCAGCGGCGCGACGCTGTAATGTTCGCACAATTCGACCGAAAGCACATCGCTGTCATCTGCCGCACGATCAAGCGCGTCGCAATTGATTCGCGCGCGCATCCAGCCGGGCGTAAAGGTGCCGAGGATGGTCATGTATTCGGGCCGGTATTCGGGCCGGGCGAGGCGCACGATCGCACTGAAGCCGCCGGCCTTGTGCGTCAGCACATGGCCGTGGGTGAGATGCAGGTTGGTGAATTTGTTGTAGTTGGTAGGCTTAGACATAGGAGCTACTTTCTCGTGTTTTTTTATTGTTCTTGAACCGGAACGAATGCCGGTGCGTACGAGCCTTCAGAATCGCAGAAAAAGATTAACCAAGATTTAAGGGGAAGTGCGCACGGCATCACCATGATATTCCATGGCAATGTGTTGACAGTGTGTTGTAAGCGTGAAGAAAATCAGGCCGCCGTGGCGACACCCTTGTCTTTCAAAAGCTGCTGCAGCTCGCCGCTTTGGTACATTTCCTTGACGATATCGCAGCCGCCCACAAGCTCGCCCTTCACGTAAAGCTGAGGGAAGGTGGGCCAGTTGCTGAATTCCTTCAAGGCTTGGCGCAGGCCGGGATCGGCCAGCACATCGACGCCCTTGAACTGCACCTGCAGCATGGAAAGCACCTGCACCACGGTGGCGGAAAAGCCGCACTGCGGGAAGGCGGGCGTGCCTTTCATGAACAGCACAATATCGTTGCTGCCGATGTCGTTGCGGATGGATTCGAATACGGGGTTATTCATGGTTCTTGTTCCTTCCTGTTATTCCTGCGGTACGCTGGTCGTCAGCGCGAGCGCGTGAAGCTGGCCGCCCATTTTGCCCTGAAGTGCGGCATAGACCATCTGGTGCTGCTGCACGCGCGATTTGCCGGCAAAAGCACTGCTGGAAACCTCGGCCGCGTAATGGTCGCCGTCGCCGCGCAGATCGGTGATCTTTACGGCGGCGCCGGGCAGCGCAGCCATGATCATTTGCTCGATTTCGTTTGCGTCCATCGCCATGGGTTGATTTCCCTATGATTTCATAAAGCCGGGCAGCCAGCTTTCGTGCGCCTTGCGCAAATCCGCGAGTTTGATAGCGCTGCCGTCCGCCAAGGATAGCGCATTGCCCCCCGTGGTGCCAACAGGCTGCGCATGCACACCCGCGGCCTGCGCGGCTTCCAGAATGGGCGCCGGGTCGCTTGCCGTGACGACATAGCGCGCCTGATCTTCCCCGAACCAGAAGGCGGCGGGCTGTTCGGGCCGGGGCGTGAGCGTGGCACCTGTCGCGCCGGCCAGCGCCATTTCCGCGATTGTGACAAGCAGGCCGCCATCGGCGGTATCGTGGCAGGCGGTGACAAGGCGACGGTCGATCAGGCCGCGCACCAGATCGCCGTTGCGCTTTTCGGCCTTCAGATCGACCGGCGGCGGCGCACCATCTTCCTTGCCGTGCACTTCGCGCAGGTAAAGCGTTTGCCCCAAATGGCCCTTGGTTTCACCGATAACGATGATGGTTTCATCCGCCGCCTTGAAGGAAGCGGAAACCGCCTTGCCGACATCATCGATCAAGCCAACGCCGCCAATGGCGGGCGCAGGCAAAATCGCATCGCCGCTTGTTTCGTTATAAAGGCTGCAATTGCCGGAAACGACGGGATAAGCGAGCGCCGTGCACGCATCCGCCATGCCCTGTATCGCGCCGACGAACTGCCCCATGATGCGCGGTTTTTCCGGGTTGCCGAAATTCATGTTGTCGGTGATGGCCAGCGGCCGTGCGCCAACGGCGGTAAGATTGCGCCATGTTTCGGCCACCGCCTGCTTGCCGCCCTCAACCGGATCGGCCGCGCAATAGCGCGGCGTGCAATCGGTCGTGATCGCCAGCGCTTTTTTGCTATCGCGCACGCGCACCACGGCGGCATCGCCGCCCGGGCCTTGCTGCGTATCGGAACCGATGATGCTGTCATACTGTTCCCAGATCCAGCTGCGGGAACAAAGATCGGGGCAAGCCATAAGCTGCTGCAGAATATCCGTTGCGGCCTTGCCGGCCGGCAGGGGGCATTCGGTGGTGGCGATCACGCGCTGCGGCGGGGTCGGTTCCCACGGGCGGTCATAGACCGGCGATTGATCGACCAGCTTGTTGACAGGCAAATCGGCTTCGACCTTGTTGTTGCGCTTAACGACAACGCGGCCCGTATCGGTGAGCGTGCCGATGACCGAGAAATCGAGTTCCCACTTATTGAAGATGCGCTCGGCTTCCTTCTCGTGCCCCGGCTTCAGCACGATCAGCATGCGTTCCTGGCTTTCGGAAAGCATGATTTCGTAAGCGCTCATGTTTTTGGCGCGCTGCGGCACTTTATCGAGGTCGAGCTCGATCCCGAGACCGCCCTTGGCCGCCATTTCGACGGAGGTCGAGGTCAGCCCGGCTGCGCCCATATCCTGTATCGAGATAATCGCTTCGGTTTCCATCAGCTCGAGGCATGCCTCAATCAGCAATTTTTCGACGAACGGGTCGCCGACCTGCACCGTGGGACGCTTGGTTTCCGAATCGTCGCTGAATTCCGCCGATGCCATCGAAGTGCCCTTGATGCCATCGCGCCCGGTCTTGGAGCCGACATAAACCACGGGGTTGCCCACCCCGGCGGCGGCCGAATAGAAAATCCGGTCCGCGCGGGCGATGCCGACCGTCATCGCGTTCACGAGGCAGTTGCCGTTATAGCTTTTATGGAAATTGGTTTCGCCCCCCACCGTGGGTACGCCGACGCAGTTGCCATAGCCGCCGATGCCCGCGACCACGCCCGCGACCAGCGATTTCGTTTTCGGGTGCGAGGGATCGCCGAAGCGCAGTGCATTCATGTTTGCGATCGGGCGCGCGCCCATCGTGAATACGTCGCGCAAAATGCCGCCGACGCCGGTCGCCGCGCCCTGATAAGGTTCGATATAGGAAGGGTGGTTGTGGCTTTCCATCTTGAAGATAGCCGCAAGCCCGTCACCGATATCGATCACGCCCGCATTTTCGCCGGGGCCGCAGATAACATGCGGCGCCTTGGTCGGAAGTTTTTTCAGCCAGATGCGGGATGATTTGTACGAGCAATGCTCCGACCACATGGCCGAAGCGATGCCGAGTTCCGTCAAGCTCGGCTCGCGGCCAAGGATTTCAAGCAGAATGGCGTATTCCTGCTGGTTCATACCGTGTTCGCGGGCGATATCGATCAGGCTTGGCGGTGCGTTCATTTTTTCGGCTGTGGCGGTGTTGGCGGGCATGATGCGTTTCCTATGCGGCCATGCTCTGGCAGATGCTTTCGAACAGCACCTTGCCGTCATCCTGGCCGTGCAGCGGTTCACTGGCGTTTTCGGGGTGCGGCATCATACCGAGGACGGTGAGCTTTTCGTTCATGATCCCGGCGATATCCTGCACCGAACCGTTGGGGTTATCGACATAGCGAAAGGCAATCTGGCCGTTATCTTCCAGTTTCTTCACCGTATCGGGCGGCGCGAAATAATTGCCGTCGCCATGCGCGACCGGGGTTTTGAATTCCTGCGCATGCTTGTAATTGCGGGTGAAGTCGCTGCGGTTGTTCTCCACCCGTAGCGTCACGAGCCGGCAGTTGAACTTCATATGTGCGTTACGCAGCAGAATGCCGGGCAGCAGGCCGGTTTCGCACAGTATCTGGAAGCCGTTGCAGATGCCAAGCACCCGCACGCCCGATTTCGCGCGTGCGATAACTTCGCGCATCACGGGGCTGTGCGCCGCCATCGCGCCTGTGCGCAGATAATCGCCGTAGGAAAAGCCGCCGGGAAGAAGGATGAGATCGGTTTTGGGAAGTTCGGTTTCGGTATGGAAGACGATCTTGGGTTTTCTGCCGCTCACCCGTTCCAGTACCATTGCGGCATCGCGCTCGCGATTGCTTCCGGGGAACGAAATAATAGCCGCTTCCATGAAAATCCCGTTTGTTAACGATTCTATGGGCGGGATAATATGGCTATATAGCCAATACGGCAAACCACAATTACGGCTGTTTTACCGGATGTTTTAGAAAAGGGCAGGGCTTGGATCAGGCGGGCTTTTTCTTGAGGGCGTCAGCGCCGGGAAGAGCGCAACCAATGCCCTTGCTCAGAACATGGGAAATAACCTCGGTCGTGCCCGAACAGGGCTGGGCCGCAGCGTATTCACCTATCTTGGTCTCTACCACCGTATGATCTTTGTGTGAACTTGTGGCCATAACTCACTCCTTGTGTTCGCATATGCAACAAGGATAGGCCAAGGTTATTAACACGTCACTAAATAAGCATCGGATATTACTTGAATATTAACCCATGTTGCTATTTCGCAACTGCAGCATAAACTTGCCGAATTACGGCAAATTTGTGTCTGTTAAGGGTAATATTATTACCGAACAACTGCTTGCCACCTGATCAGGTCAGTTCCTTAAGTTTTTTGAAACTGGCGATCAGCTTTTCCGCACCGCTAAGAAGCTGTGTTGCAATACTCCCGGTTTCGCTTGCAGCGCCCTGAACATGGGTGATGCTGCTCGAAACCTCGCTCGTGGCGACCGAAGCTTCCTGCACGTTTTTCGAGATTTCCTTGGTAGTGGCGCTTTGCTCCTCGATCGCTGCAGCGATAGTGGTGATGGATTCGCTCACGCTGGTGATGGCTTTTGTTACTTCTTCAATCGCCTTCACGGTATCCTGCGTGGTGGATTGGATCATCGATATCTGTTTGTCGATTTCTTCCGTGCTCTTGGTCGTCTGATTGGCAAGGTTCTTGACCTCAGACGCGACTACGGCAAAGCCCTTGCCGGCATCGCCTGCGCGCGCTGCTTCGATCGTGGCGTTCAGCGCCAGCAGATTGGTTTGCTCGGCGATCGCCTTAATGATTTCGGCCACGTCGCCAATTTCCTGCGAAGCCTTACCGAGCGTGCTGATATTCTTGTTCGCTATGTGAACTTTTTCGACTGCTTCCGTTGCCATTTGACGGGAACGGGCTGCCTGCGACGACACTTCCTGGATCGATGCGTCCATTTCCTCGGTGGCCGCGGCAACTGTCTGCACGTTGGCCGATGCTTCTTCCGAAGCGGCGGCAACCGATGTCGCCTGCGCGGTCGATTCTTCCGCGGCTGCGGCAAGCGATTGCGCAAGCCCGCTTAGCTCGTCCACAACGTCGCCGGTTGTCAGGACGTCCTTGAACAACATTTTCTGTTTCGTGATGTCGGTGGCGTATTTGACGACCTTGAACACCTTGCCCTTGTTATCGAAGATCGGGTTATAGGACGCGTTGATCCACACCTCCTTGCCGCCTTTGCCGAAGCGAAGGTATTCGGCCGCTTGATATTCCCCGGCGCGCAGCGTTTCCCAGAATTTCCTGTATTCTTCGCTTGCCACGAATTTGGGATCCGCAAACATGCTGTGGTGTTTGCCTTGCACTTCCGCGAGCGAATAACCCATTGCGCCCAGGAAATTTGCGTTTGCGGTAATGATTGTGCCGTCCGGTTCGAATTCGATTACGGCCTGTGATTTTTTGATGGCGTCCACTTGCCCGGCATTGTCGAGCAGGCTTGAATCGCTCCATTCGACGATGGTGCCGATGCGCTTGCCGCCATCATCGAACAGCGGGCTGGCGACAAGGCCGAACATAATGCCGCTTACCTTGATGCTGGTTTTGAAAGTGCCGGTAAGCTTGTCCAGCATTTGGCGCTGGTGAGCAGGGTTCTTGTGGAACACATCGATATTGGTGCCGATCAATGTGGCAACCTTGAAGTTCGGCAGGTCTTTCTGTAAATCCTTCTCCGCCACCGTCAAGAAGCTGATAAGTGCTTTGTTCACGTAAATGATGTTGTAGTCTGCGTCCGCCACCATAACGTTGGTGCTAAGGACATTAAGCGCGGCGAGTTGCGCCATTTTTGTGCTGTTTGCAGGGGAACGACCGAACATAACTTTTGTCTCCATTCATGGTTTTGGCGCCAAGCGCAGCGGGTAGGGCAGCAGGCGGGATAACGGAAACGCTACGCGGTAAACTATAAAGAGAGTGTAAACATGTGTAGATGCGCGCACAAATCTTATTGTGACACCGGCGCATGCGGGCGGCTGTACATGCTGCATTGCAATATAAGGCTCTTTGCTATGGCTTTGCGTTACAATTGTATTAGCCATTGAATACGATAATGGTTGCTGATGCGACCTGGTTGCATTCAAGGCGGCATGCTTGCGTTCAGCCGTTGCATCATGGGCTGCACCATGCGAGCGGACAAAAAGACTGGTTAGGAGGAGGGAGGTGGCTCGGTTGCTTGGCAATAGTGAGATGATGGTAGAGCAGGTTTACGGGAAGCATTCGCCTGATTATTTGAGGAGAGCGGTGGATGCCCTTAGTATCTCACAAGCCCATTATTCTGGCTTGAAGGCGCTGCCAAAGCCTACGAATGGCTGAATGGTATGAGATGGTTATTTATGGCGACGCTTTTTCTTTTCTGTTTTATGTTTCCGGCGACCCCTCTTATATTGACGTTCGTAAAAATACGTTCCGGCTTCATAGTCTTTAATGTTGCCTGATGATATGCCAAGGCGTTTCTTACGGGTATTAAACTCAAGCAAGAACCCAGCTGCGCGAATAAGTAATGTCTCAATCTCCCGTTCATGCTTTTTTTCAGAGACTACATAGAAGGAATAGTATTTGATCTCCAGTTTTTGAGCCTTAATTCGCGCCCTCAAACGATTAAATATGTTCCCGCGACCTATGTACCGCGCACATCCCATTGAATCATGGGCTATATATATTCCATCGAGACCATGCCCTTGCCGTTGCAAGTCCCTTTCAATCGTATCAAGGAAATAGACAGGAAGTTTTTCTCCAATCACTCTGAACAGATGACTTGTTTTTGGTGGGCGGCCTTTGCCGCGTTTTAATTCTCCGCGATGGATTTCCCATAGCTTGTTCTTAGAAACCTTGGCTTCGATTTTTTTTGATAGAGTTTGTTTTTTCTTTCCCATGTGATGAGCTTGGTCTTCTGAACGCTGTCGAGTCAAGCAAGGGGTTGGAAAAACCCCTATTAAACAGGAGCTAAAGTTATTACACCTGTAATAATTTTCTGGTCTTCACAAAAACCTAAGTCTCTGAAAAAACTGGTCGGAGAGAGAGGATTCGAACCTCCGGCCCCTGCCTCCCGAAGGCAGTGCTCTACCAGGCTGAGCTACTCTCCGATGCCGGTGAAGGGCGGTTATAGCGGGCCGGGCGGGCCGGTGCAACCGGCCTGTAAGCCGCTGCGGCAGCTTCTAAAATTCCCGCTCGATCGTGAAATCGATGATGTCGAGCAACGCGGATTTGACCGGTTGGTCGGGAAACAGGCCGAGCGCATCGCGGGCGATGGCGCCGTAATGGCGGGCGCGGTCCACGCAATCGTGCAGTGCCTTGTGGCGACCGAGCAGCGCCTGCGCCTGCATGAGATCGCCTTCCTGTTGTTCCTGCGCTTCCAGCGTGCGCTTCCAGAAGGCGCGTTCCGTCTTGGTGCCGCGATTGATTGCGAGGATGACAGGAAGCGTCACCTTGCCTTCGCGGAAATCGTCGCCGATGGTTTTGCCGAGCCGCGCTTGCTGCGCCGAATAATCGAGCATGTCATCGATGATCTGGAAGGCGATGCCAAGGTTAAGGCCGTAGGTGCGCAAGGCTTCTTCTTCGGCTGCAGGCCGCCCGGCCACAACCGCGCCGATACGGCAGGCGGCCGCGAACAGCTCGGCCGTTTTAGCGCGCACGACCTCAAGATAGGCCTGCTCGCTCGTGGCGCTGTCGTTCATGGTGCTGAGCTGCAGCACTTCGCCTTCGGCGATGATGGCCGAAGCGTTGGAGAGAATGCGCAACACATCGAGCGAACCGTCTTCGACCATAAGCTGGAACGCGCGGCTGAACAGAAAATCGCCGACAAGCACGCTCGGCTGGTTGCCGAAGATGGCATTGGCCGAAGGTTCGCCGCGGCGCAGCGCGCTTTCATCGACCACGTCGTCGTGCAACAGCGTGGCGGTATGGATGAATTCGACGCAAGCGGCCAGCTTTCTGTGCCGCTGCCCGTCATAGCCGCACAGCTTCGCGGTCGCCAAGGTCAGAACCGGGCGCAGCCGTTTGCCGCCGGCCGCAATAAGATGGCCCGCCAGCCTGGGGATAAGCGGAATGCCGCTATGCATGCGCTGGATGATAAGCTCGTTGCACCCGGCCAGATCGTCGGCGACAAGGCTTGTAAGCTCGTCAAGCGGCGTACGCGGATCTTTGCGCGGCTGCTGCGGGGAAAGCGGGATGACGGTTGCCATAAATTTGTCCTCAATCGGATGCTGGGGTAACTTAAAGCGGAATCTTAACCGGTGCAATTCCCATGGCCAAGCCACCCGCCGCCTTCACAAAGGATGAATTCCTTGGCGGCCGCATTACAGTTTGCCAGCCCGCGCAGGGCTACCGCGCGGCGGTGGATTCCGTGCTGCTGGCCGCTGCCGCACCCGCCAAGCCGGGGCAGACGGTGCTTGAGCTTGGCTGCGGCGCGGGCGTGGTGTTCATGTGCCTTGCGGCGCGCGTGGCGCGGCTGAAGGTAACGGGCGTCGATATTCAGCAAGATCTGGCCCAGCTCGCGCGGCAAAATGCGGCCGGAATCAGCAGCGGCGCCTGCAGGATCGCGAAGGCGGACGTTCGCCGCTTGCCCGCCAGCATACCGGCGGGCGGCTTCGACCATGTTTTTGCCAATCCGCCTTTCCATGACGCTGCCGGCCATTCGCCTTCACCACGCAAAAGCAAAAATATCGCCAATGCGGGCGACGATCTTGCGCCGTGGATCAAGGCGGCGCACGTGCGGCTGAAACATCGCGCTGTTTTCACGATCATTTTCCGCGCCGACAGGTTGGGCGAAGTTCTGGCGGCGATGGAAGGCAAATTCGGCGGCATCGAAGTTATTCCGTTGTGGCCGCGCGCAGGGCAGGCGGCCAGGCGCGTTATCGTGCGCGGCCGGAAGGATGCAAAAACGCCGCTTGTCATGCATCCGGGCATGGTTTTGCACGGCGCGGGAAGCGCCTTTACACCGGAAGCGGAGAATGTGCTACGCCATGCAGGATCGCTATGACGAAAGCAAGTAAACCAATCGCCTGCATCATCCTTGCCGCCGGGCAAGGCACGCGCATGCATTCCGCCACGCCCAAGGTTTTGCACCGCGTTGCGGGCAAGCCGATGTTGCAGCATGTGATTGCGGCCGCTGCGGGGCTGAAGCCGGAAAAAATCGTGATCGTGCTCGCGCCCGGCATGGATACGGTTGCAAAAACCGTTGCGCCACACGCCGTGGCGATACAGGAAAAAGCGCGCGGCACCGGCGATGCCGCCCGCGCCGCGAAACAGCTACTGAAAGGTTTCAAAGGCGATGTGCTCGTGCTGTTCGCTGATACGCCGCTGGTGACGACAGCTTCCCTGCAAAAACTTTGCCAGGCGCGCGATGCCGCGGGCGCCGCTGTGGCGGTCGCGGGGTTCCGGCCCGCCGATCCCGCTGCTTACGGGCGGCTAATATGCGGCGAAAGCGGCGCGTTGCTGCGGATCGTCGAAGCGCTCGATGCCGGCCCGGAAGAAAAAGCGGTGCGACTTTGCAATGGCGGGATCATGCTGTTTGCGGGCGAGCATGTCTGGCGGCTGATCGAGGCAATAGGCAGCGAAAACGCCAAGCAGGAATACTATATGACGGACGCGATTGCGCTGGCGAACGAGGCCGGGTTATCATGTGCTATGGCGGAATTCCCTGTCGATGAAGTGATGGGGATCAACAACCGCGTGGATTTGGCGGAGGCCGAACGTCTGATGCAGGAAAGTTTGCGCAAAAAAGCAATGGAGCAGGGCGTGACCCTGACCGATCCGCAAACCGTCTATCTTTCTGCCGACACGAAATTCGGCCGCGATGTGACTGTTGGCCCGAACGTGTATTTCGGCCCCGGCGTTACGGTTGGCAACAATGTCGAGATCAGGCCGTTTTGCCATCTTGAAGGCGCGGTCGTCAGTGATGGCGCCGTGATTGGCCCGTTCGCGCGGTTGCGCCCGGGCGCCACGATCGGCGCTGATGCGCATATCGGCAATTTCGTCGAGATCAAGAATTCCGAAATCGGCACCGGCGCCAAGATCAACCATCTTTCCTATATCGGCGATGCCGAGGTTGGCGGGAAGGCGAATATCGGCGCGGGCACCATCACCTGCAACTATGATGGTTTCAGGAAACATAAAACGGTTGTGGGCGATGGCGCATTTATTGGTTCCAACACCGCGCTGGTCGCGCCCGTCGAGGTCGGCGGCGGCGCTTTTGTGGGCGCGGGCAGCGTGATAACCGAAAACGTTCCCGCCGATACGCTGGCGGTCGCGCGCGGGCGACAGGTGAACCTTGAAAACTGGGCCACGCGCTTCCGCGACGCCAAGAAAGATACCAAGTAAGAAGGGTTTCTGAAGGATATCAGCTCTTCAGTGCGGTATCTGCCGAGAACTGAGGTTTTGTTTCAGGATATGACGGCTTCATCAATATGGCTTTACGGGTTTCCCGCGCGGTATCGATGAAACGGCATATCGCCTTGTTGTCATTCCTTTTGATCGCGTCGATCAGGATGTCGAGCTTCTCGATGTACTGCGATACCATTGCAGGAAGCTGTGTGCCGTATTGGGCTAAAAGAGCTTGCACGGCGCCCGGATCGATGCCGATAGGCGCCATACCATCTTTCAAGCTGGGGTTTGCGATAGGGGCAATCGGCTGACCTGTGATGGTTTCGGTGTGCCGTGCATTCATGGCGATGGCGGTGCTGATCAGGGAAGCAAAGGCGCTGCCTGCCAAATCCTCATGGGCTCCCGAATATAAAGAGGCGCGTAGCGGGTTTCCGCCGCGGTCACCCAACACTTGCCTGGCATACGAATGTGCAACATCAATGATGCCCTTCAGCTTGTTGAAACCAAGCCAGCGACCTACGGTCCGCCACAGAGAAGTTTCATCTTCGGCGATCTTGGCGATTTGCCTGAGGGTATGTTTGAAGCTCTCGGCGGAACGCAAAATATTGGCGCGGTTTTCGGTGAATATGGCGCGCCACATTTCCGTGCCCGCATCGGCTATGCGGGTCATGCCGCGCTGTCCGTGAACCCATCCACCAATATCCGCACCTTCGCCGTCTTTAAAAAAATCGGTCTGGATCAGTGCAAACATCAACGCATGCTGAAGATGGGATGTAACGCCAAGCGTTCTGTCATGCGCATCCGCAGCCATTTCATGCACATCGGCGCCAAGCGAACGCCAGAAACCGGCAACGAAGTTGTGGGCCTGCGGGTTGGCGCCCGGTATCAACGCGACCGGCTTGCCTTGAAACAAGGTGGCGCCTTCGCGTGAATCCGGGGAAGCGCTTAACGGCCCGGAACCGGCATTCCCATTGAGCGGGTGCGCGGGAACGTAAGCGTTCTGCAGCCCGGCTTCCTGCAACGCGGCGTTTATATTCCGTATCGATGCCTCTTTAACGGACCCAACATCCGTTATGATGGTTGAGGGGGAAAGATATGCCCGCAGGGATTTTATGGCGTTGCCGAACTGGCTTATCGGCGTCGCGAGGATTGTGAGGTCTGAATCGGTGACCGCGTCGGGCGTGGTCGTAAACGTAATACCGCTTCCATCAACCCCCGCGCGATTGAGCGCTCGCGCGAAATCATTTTTAAGACGGGCATCCTGTTCAATGACGGCAATTGCGGCATGCGGATACTGTCTGCGTACCGCCATAACAAGGGATGTGCCGACTTGTCCGCCGCCAACAATTGTAATCTTTTTAATGTCTTCAACCATGTGCCCGGCCTTTAAAAAATCGGCATAATAATATCATATGCGTTTGAAAGTATTTGGCGCATGTTAACCATGCGTGCAAGGACGTATTTTTCTTGTTTTGTAACATGTTGTCACCATTGTTGATCCTGTGCCGGCTTGCCAGCCATGGGCAAATCAGACAGAAATGATCCCGGCCCCATTCGCGGAGTTGTTTTCATGTGCGGCATCGTAGGTATTTTGGCGCAGCGCCCTGTTGCGGGCCTTCTGGTCGAAGGCTTGCGGCGGCTGGAATATCGCGGCTATGACAGCGCCGGTATCGCCACATTGGTCAACGGCCATATCGGCCGCGCCCGCGCCGAAGGCAAGCTCAACAACCTTGCGGACAAGCTGGAAAAGACGCCGCTTGCCGGTACGGTCGGCATCGGGCACACGCGCTGGGCCACGCATGGCCGCCCGACCGAGGAAAACGCGCACCCGCACGCGACCGACCGGGTTGCGCTCGTGCACAACGGGATTATCGAAAACTACCGCGAGTTGCGCGACGAGCTGGCGGCCAAGCAGCATCGCTTCGTGTCCGACACCGATACGGAGACGGTCGCGCATCTGATCACCGATTATCTTGTGCAAGGCATGACGCCGCAGGAAGCGACGGCGGCGGCGCTGAAGCGGCTTGAAGGCGCCTTCGCGCTCGGGATCGTTTTTGCGGGCCATAAGGATTTGCTGATCGGCGCGCGGCGCGGCAGCCCGCTCGCGGTCGGCTATGGCAGCGAAAACGATGAAATGTATCTCGGGTCCGATGCCATGGCGCTCGCGCCGCTGACGCAGCGCATCAGTTATATGGAAGAGGGGGACTGGGTCGAGCTGCACCCCGGCAAGGCGATCGTGCATGATTGCGACGATAAAATCGTTGAACGCAAGATCATGCAAACCGCACTTTCAGGCGCCGTTGTGGGCAAGGGGCAGTACCGCCACTTCATGCTCAAGGAAATATTCGAGCAACCGGCGGTGATCGGCGATACCGTGCATGCGCTGGTGACGGCGGACAACAAGCTTTCGCTGCCCGCCATGCCGTTCGATTGGAAAGATATTCCGCGCCTTACCATCATCGGCTGCGGCACCGCCTATTATGCCGGCAAGGTCGCCAAATACTGGTTCGAGCAAATCGCCCGCCTGCCGACCGAAATCGATATCGCGTCGGAATTCCGCTACCGCGAAGCCTTGCTCGCGCCGGGCGGCGTGACGGTCGCCATTACGCAATCAGGCGAAACCGCCGATACGCTCGCGGCACTGAATTTCGCCAAGAAGGAAAACCAGAAGATCCTTTCCATCGTCAACGTGCCGCACAGCACGATCGCGCGGCAATCCGATATCGTGGTGCCCACACTGGCGGGGCCGGAAATCGGCGTCGCGTCCACCAAGGCGTTCACGACCCAGCTTACGGTGCTGCTGTGTCTTGCCATTGGTGCGGCGCAGGCGCGCGGCGCGATAACACCCGAACGCGCCACGGCGCTATTGCGGGGCCTGCGCGAGATGCCCGCCAAGGTGAACGAGATTTTGCAGCATCACGACAAGCTGCAGCAGTTCGCGCACGAGCTGGCGGAGGCGCACGATGTGCTTTATCTGGGCCGCGGGCCGCTTTACCCCATCGCGCTCGAGGGCGCGCTGAAGTTGAAAGAAGTTTCCTATATCCATGCCGAAGGCTATGCGTCAGGCGAAATGAAGCACGGGCCCATTGCGTTGATCGATGAAAGCGTGCCGATTGTGATGATGGCGCCGAAGGATGCGCTGTTTGAAAAGACCGTTTCCAATCTTGAAGAAGTGCGGGCGCGCGGCGCCAGGACGCTAGTGTTTGGCGACAAGGCGGCGATGGACAGGCTGGCGGGAAAATCAAACTGGTCATTGACCCTGCCGGATTGCGATGCGGCGCTGATGCCCATTCTGTATTCCATCCCTATGCAGCTGCTTGCCTATTACACGGCGGTGGCAAAGGGCACGGATGTGGACCAGCCCCGTAATCTCGCGAAAAGCGTGACGGTGGAGTAGGCGCAAGCAACATGATTGTTGCTTCTGGCACGCTTGCTTGCTAAGATAAATCCATGAAAACGCAGCTCCTTTCAACCACCCTGACCAGCCAAGCCCTTGGCGGTTATGGCTATTTTGCGTTTAGCTGGTTCCGGTAGCCCCGGAAACATAGAGCTTTTTATCCCCCCTGAAATTTGTTCTAACCATATGCCGGCATCGTTCGGCAGCTAACCGATATGTGTGTGCGATGACAAAAACATGGACCCCCGAAGGCTGGCGCGCGAAGCCGGTCAAGCAAATGCCGGTTTATGCGGATGAAGCGAAGCTGAAAGCCGCCGAATCGCGGATGGCAAAAATGCCGCCGCTGGTTTTTGCCGGCGAAGCGCGCCGTCTGAAAAAATCGCTCGCGGATGTATCGCAGGGCAAGGCTTTCCTGTTCATGGGCGGCGATTGCGCCGAAAGCTTCGCCGAATTCGAAGCCAACAACATCCGCGATATGTTCCGCGTGATTTTGCAGATGGCTGTCGTGCTCGCTTTCGGCGGCGCGACGCGGGTGGTCAAGGTCGGCCGCGTGGCGGGGCAGTTCGCCAAGCCGCGCTCGGAACCGAATGAAACCCGTGATGGCGTGACGTTGCCCAGCTACCGCGGCGATATTATCAACGGTATGGAATTCACCGCCGCCGCGCGCGAACCGGACCCGGACCGCATGCTGCAGGTGTATAATCAGGCCGCGTCCACCCTGAACTTGCTGCGCGCCTTCGCGCAGGGCGGCTATGCCAACCTGCACGAAGTGCACCGGTGGAACATGACCTTCGTGGGGCAGAGCGAGCAATCAAAGCGTTATGAGAACCTGGCCGAGCGCATCGACGAGGCGCTGGCCTTCATGGCGGCCTGCAATATAACGGGGGAAACGGTGGCCGAGATCCGGGAGACGGATTTCTTCACCGCGCATGAAGCGCTTTTGCTGCCATACGAGCAGGCGCTCACCCGCGTCGATAGCACAACCGACCAATGGTACAGCGTTTCGGCGCATATGCTCTGGATCGGCGATCGCACGCGCGATCTTGACGGTGCGCATGTGGAATATATGCGCGGTATCAAAAACCCGATCGGTCTGAAATGCGGACCTTCGACCGACCCGGCCGATTTGCTGAAGCTGATCGAGGTGCTTGACCCGGAAAACGAACCCGGCCGTTTGACGCTGATCAGCCGCATGGGTTCGGATAAAATCGCCGACAAGCTGCCGCCGCTTTTGCGCGCGGTGAAGAAAGCGGGACGTGCCGCGATTTGGTGCAGCGACCCGATGCACGGCAACACCATGACAACCAAAAGCGGCTACAAGACCCGCGATTTCAACCGCATCGTGGACGAGGTTAAAAGCTTCCTTTCCATATGCCGGGCCGAGGGGGTTTATCCGGGCGGCGTGCATCTGGAGATGACGGGGCAGCATGTGACCGAATGTATCGGCGGTGCCGGGGCGATTTCGGAACAGGGGCTGAACGAACGCTACAACACGCACTGCGATCCGCGGCTGAACGCGCATCAGGCGCTCGAACTGGCCTTTTTGATAGCGGAACATCTAAAGCAGCTGCGCAAGGTAAACGTCGCGGCCGCCTAGGCGAAACGGCGCTTGCCAGCGCCGTCTATGTCGCGCAAAATGCCTTTCTGCTTCATACCAGCGGCGGAGGCTATTATGGTTAAATCAGCGACGGCATTTTGCACAATTCTGGCGGGCGTGATCCTGCTTGCGGGCCCGGCAGCGGCAGGCAGCATGAATTACGCGAACGGGCAAGGCGTGTGGCAATCAAGCAATTGCCGCAAACCCGGCACCGCAGCCGGCATCGGCGGTCCCGCAGAAATCCCGGCCAACGATCTGAATGCCCAGATCATCCATCACAACGCGGCGGTTGCCGAAATGGCCGATTACATGCGTTGCCTGAGCGACGAGGCCAGCAATGACGCGCGGGCCGCGGCCGAAATCATCACCAATGCCGCCGCACAGGAAATCCAGAAGACCCAAAGCGCGATGAGCCTGAAGGCCCAGCAGCTGAAGCAAGAATCCGAATAAGGTTGCTTGCAGGAACATTATGGCGACTGACCGGCTGACGATTGCACTGGCGCAAATTAACCTTTCGGTCGGCGATATAGAAGGCAACCGTGAAACCATTCGTGCCTTCCGCCGCAAGGCGGCGGAAGCGGGCGCTGATCTTGTGCTGTTTCCCGAACTGGCGATCAGCGGCTACCCACCTGAAGATCTTGTGCTGCGCCGCGGATATCAAAAGGGATGCCGTATCGCGATCGAAGAGCTTGCAGCCGATACCAAGGAAGGCCCTGCCATGGTTGTCGGCATGCCGTGGGTCATGACCGGCCAGCTTTACAATGCTGTCGCGCTGCTGGACGAGGGGGAGATCAAGGCGGTCGTGACCAAACGCGATCTGCCCAATTACGGGCCGTTCGACGAAAAGCGGGTGTTCGCTTCCGGCATGATGCCGGAGCCCGTGATGTTCAGGGGCATCAAGCTCGGGATCGTCATTTGCGAAGATATGTGGAAGCCCTATGCCTGCGGCCACACTGCAAAAATGGGCGCAGAAATGCTGCTGGCCATCAATGGCAGCCCGTATGAAATGAACAAATTCGCCGTGCGGCACAAGCTCGCGCGCGCACGCGTTTTTGAAACCGGTTTGCCGCTCGCCTACATCAACCAGATATGCGGGCAGGACGAGCTGGTGTTTGACGGCGGCTCGTTCATTTACGACACCGAAGGCGTCTGCAAGGCGCAGGGTCCGTTGTGGCGTGAACATCTGATGATCACGAAGTGGGAACGCACAAAGGCAGGCTGGCAGCCGCAGGAAGGCGAAAAACTGGCCGACACCGATTTCAGCAACAGTTTTCAGGGCCCCGAAGCCGTGTATCAGGCCATGATACTTGGCTTGCGCGATTATGTAGAAAAGAACGGGTTTCCCGGCGTTCTGCTCGGGCTTTCCGGGGGCATAGACAGCGCGCTTGCGGCTGCGGTTGCGGTCGATGCGCTGGGGCCGGATAAAGTCTGGACCGTGATGCTGCCTTCGCCCTTTACATCGGAAGACAGCCTTGAAGACGCGCAGGCGACCGCGAATTGCCTCGGCTGCCGTTACGACGTGCTGCCGATCAGCAATGTCATGCAGGTGCTGGAACAAAGCCTTGCCGAAACCTTTACCGGCAAGCAGCGCGATACGACCGAGGAAAACCTGCAATCCCGCATTCGCGGGCTGGCGCTGATGGCGCTTTCCAACAAATTCGGCTGGATGCTGCTCGCGACCGGCAACAAATCCGAACTATCAACCGGCTACGCTACGCTGTACGGCGATATGTGCGGCGGCTATGCGGTGTTGAAGGATGTGTATAAAGCGACCGTTACGGCGGTGGCCAAATGGCGCAACGAGAACAGGCCGGAAGGCGCGCGCGGCCCCGCCGGGGCGGTGATGCCTGCGCGCGTGATCAGCAAGCCGCCAACGGCGGAGTTGAAGCCAAACCAGACCGACCAAGATACATTGCCGCCCTATGACGTGCTTGATGACATATTGAAGGGGCTTGTTGAGCTGGACCAGAGCGTTGACGATATCGTCGCACGCGGGCATCAGCGGGAAATCGTTGTTAAGGTCTGGCACATGCTGGACAAGGCGGAATATAAACGCCGGCAGGCGCCGCCCGGGGTCAAGCTTTCCACGCGCGCCTTCGGCAAAGACAGGCGCTACCCCATAACAAACAAATATCGCGGACGCTAACTAGTTTTGCCGCAACGCCTGCATTTCCACGCTCAGCGTAATGGCGTCGCCGAAGCGGCTTGCGGTTTCCTTATACGGGTCCGTCATGCCGTAATCGGCGCGCTTGAAAGCGCCGCGCAGCGACAGGCCGGCGGCATAGCCTTCGCCGCCCCAGAAGCCGCCGCCATAGGGCGTACTACCGGTACGGTTCAGGGTCGCTTCAAACGTGAAGGGCTTGCGCGTGCCGCGCACCGCCAGTTCGCCTTCAATTTTCGCTTTCCCGTCTGTGAAGGTCGCGGGCTTGAGCTGGATGAAGCTGATTTCGGAATATTCCCGTGCCGCAAGCTGGTCGGTGCCGGTTAGCGCCGCCGCATGTTCGGGGTTGCCGGTCACGAGGCTGCCGCTTTCGATCGCGAGCCGCAGGCCGCTGATGCTTTTGTCGTCTTCGTCGAATTTGAAGCTGGCGGTGGAACGGCCAAACACGCCCGTGATATTGGCAAAGCCGAGTTCGCTAACCTGCAGGGATGCATTGCTTTGTTGCGGCGGCACGAAGAAGGATGCCGTTTTTGCCGCCGCCGGCACCGTATAAAGGGCGAAGAATAAAAGGGCGGCAACGAGCGCGCGGCCGCGGGGCATGGTTATTCCCATGTGCCGGGAACGAATACCCATCCGAACTTACGCTTTTCCCACCTGTCGCCGGACCAAATGGCCGAAGGCACCGGCTTGGGGATGTATTCGCCGGGCACCCAGATGAAATCCAGTCCGTTCCAATCCCAATAGCCGCGACGCCAGGCAACCAGCCACGGATCGGTCGGTGGCCAGGGCTTGATCTCGACCTGCGGCATGGGCGGAGGGGTGGGGGCCATGCGGGCGAAGCTCGGGGCGGCTGTCTGCTGCGCGTTTTCGGTGCCCATCACGGTGGTATCGCCGCCCGGGCCGGCGCTGCAGGCAGCGAGCGCGCAGCAGAGTGGCAGCGCAAGGAATAACCGTTTGGATGCGTGTTTCATGGCTGATCCGGGCAGTTATATGATGGTGACACGGTAATCTTCGATCACCATGTTGGCGAGCAGTTTTTCGGCCATGCTTTTCGCGGCCGCTTCCGCCTTGGCGGGGTCCTTTTCATCCATTTCCAGCTCAATCACCTTGCCGGCGCGTACATCGCCAAGCCCCTTGAAACCGAGGCCCTGCAGCGCGTGGCCGATAGCCTTGCCCTGCGGATCGAGCACACCGTCCTTGAGCATTACGTCAACGCGTACCTTCATACCCTAATTCCCCTGTCCGGCGGTTCCGTTTGCCGTTTCCGGCAATATGCCGAGCCGCCGCGCGACTTCCTGATAACCTTCTTCGACCTTGCCAAGGTCGCAGCGGAAGCGATCCTTGTCCAGTTTTTCGTTGGTCTTGGAATCCCAAAGGCGGCAATTATCCGGGCTGATTTCGTCGGCAAGGATGATGCGCATATCGCCGGTTTCCTCGAAGAAACGGCCGAATTCGAGCTTGAAATCCACCAGTTTGAGCCCGACGCCGAGAAACAGGCCCGAAAGGTAATCATTGACGCGCAGGCTAAGCGCCATGATTTCATCAAGTTCCTGCGGAGCGGCCCAGCCGAATGCGGTGATGTGTTCTTCCGATACCATCGGGTTACCGAGCTCATCTTTCTTGTGATAAAATTCGATGATCGAACGGGGAAGCTGCGTGCCTTCGGGTATGCCAAAACGCCGCGCCAGCGAACCGGCGGCGATATTGCGGACAACGATATCAATCGGAATAATTTCAACCTGCCGGACAAGTTGTTCGCGCATGTTAAGGCGACGCATGAAGTGCGTGGGCACGCCGATCTCGCTCAGCTTGACCATCAGATACTCGGATATGCGGTTGTTTAGCACGCCCTTGCCGGTGATGGTGCCGCGCTTCTGGTTGTTAAAGGCGGTGGCGTCATCCTTGAAATATTGCACGATGGTGCCGGGCTCGGGCCCTTCAAACAGGACCTTGGCTTTGCCTTCATAGATGCGGCGGCGGCGTGACATGCGGAAATTCATAATCTGGGCTGAAAACATTGCTTCTCTGTATGACAGGGCAATTGTCTAAGGCACTGAAACAGCTATAGCAAGACGGGGGCTGCGGCACAATCATTCCTCCGGCCCGTGTATGGGGCTGTGGATAATTTTATATCTTGCGCCAAAGCCTTGGTTTGCTATGACCTTGCTGGCATTCACAAAGGGGGCAGGATGACCGGGCTTGATGATCGCCAGAAGGCTTTTGAGAACAAGTTCAAGCATGACGAGGAAGTGACCTTCAAGGTCATGACCCGGCGTGCCCGGCTGCTTGGTATGTGGGCGGCAGAGCAAATGGGCATGACCGGCAGCGATGCTTCCGACTATGCCAAGACGGTTGTCATGGCGGATATGGAAGAGGCGGGCCATGCTGATCTGATTCGCAAAATCAAAGGCGATTTTACCGATCGCGATCTCGATTTCAGCGATCATCGCATCGAAAAGAAGATGGAAGAATTTCTTTCCATCGCCAAGCAGCAGGTTATGGACGGGAAATAATCCCTAGGCCTTCTGTACCCGCTGCCAGATCATTTTGGCGTGGCGGATATAGGATTTCTCATCGAAGCAGGCCGCCAGCGCCTTGGCGCCGACCAGCTTTTTGATCTTTGCGTCTTTTTCCACCTGTTCGCGGAAACTTGCGGGCTTGCCGGCGCCAAGCCTGTCCCATACGGCCATCGCGTTTTTCTGTACCAGCCGGTAGGCATCTTCCCGGCTCATGCCCGCTTGCGTCAGCGCCAACAGCACGCGCTGCGAGAAATGCAGGCCGCCGGTCGCCTGTAAATTCGCCTTGATGCGCGCCGGGTAGATCACGAGGCCTTTGATGAGGCCCGTGAGGCGCACAAGCGCGAAATCGAGCGCGATAGTGGTATCGGGGCCGATGACACGTTCGACCGCCGAATGGGAAATATCGCGCTCATGCCACAGCGCGACGTTTTCAAGCGCGGGCGTAACGGCGGCGCGCACGATGCGCGCGAGGCCCGTAAGGTTTTCCGACAAAATCGGGTTGCGCTTGTGTGGCATGGCGCTGGAACCTTTTTGGCCCTTGGCAAAGGGTTCTTCGGCTTCCCGCACTTCGCTGCGCTGCAGATGCCGCACCTCGGTCGCGAAGTTTTCCATCGTGCTGGCGATCACGCCGAGCGTCGCGAAAAACATAGCATGCCGGTCGCGGGGGATAACCTGGGTTGAAATCGGCTCGATGGCGAGCCCGAGCTTTTTCGCCACATGGGCTTCGACCCGCGGATCGATGGTGGCAAAGGTGCCGACGGGCCCTGAAATGGCGCAGGTCGCGATTTCATCGCGTGCGGCCGCAAGGCGCTGGCGGGCGCGTTTGAAGGCGGCGTAATGGGTCGCGAGCTTGAGGCCGAAGCTGGTCGGTTCGGCATGGATGCCGTGGCTGCGGCCGATGGTGAGCGTGCCGATCTGTTCGTTCACGCGCTTCTTTAGCGCCGCGAGCACGGCATCAAGATCCTTGAGCAGCAAATCGCTGGCCTGCATGAGCTGGACGGCGAAGGCGGTATCGAGGATATCGCTCGAGGTCATGCCCTGATGCACGAAACGCGCGTCCGGGCCTACATATTCAGCAAGGTTTGTGAGGAAGGCCAGCACATCGTGCCGGGTTTCCTTTTCGATTTCGTCAACCCGCGCAAGCTTCCACTTGCCTTTTTTCCACACATTGGCGGCGGCGGCTTTCGGGATAACGCCAAGCGCCCCCTGCGCATCGCAAGCGTGGGCTTCGATTTCGAACCAGATGCGGAGCCTGTTTTCCGGGTCCCAAATGCGCGCCATTTCGGCGCGGCTGTAGCGCGGTATCATGGCCGCCTAGAACACATAGGCCGCGCAAACGGCGCCGCCGCCCGCCACCGGCATGCGGCCCGAACATTGCGTGACCTCCCAGCCGCGCGTGCGCATGCATTCGGCCACGATCAGGCTTGGTTTTTGCATGCACTGGCCTTTTTCTTCGGCCGCGGTCACGCCGGTTTCAACCATGCGTTGCTTGTCGGGCTGAAATTCGATCAGCTCGTGCTGCGGGATGTTGGTGGGGAAGATGCCGCAATTGCACTGCGACAGATCGAATTCGAGCTTCCTTTGCGCCTTGTCGAGCGGGAGCATGATGTTCGGTTCGCTGATCGGGCGCCAGAATTCGGCAACGCGGTTGTTGCCGCAAGCCGAAAGCAATGCCATGACAGAAATCGCGGCAACCATGAGCAGAGCGGGAAGCAGGCGGAAAGTGCGGGTCATGATCAAAACAGCTCCGTGGCACAGAATCTGCCTGACATAATTGGCGATTTTCCATTAAAGCGCAACAGGTTAAACGCAGCGCCCGGCAAGGCCGCTTTTACATGATTCCAAGCGTCTTGAAGCTGACAACCTTGCCGTGGCCGATGATCAGGTGGTCGTGCACCGTGATATCGAGCGGTTTGCAGGCGGCGATGACCGCCCGGGTCATGTCGATATCGGCCTGGCTTGGGGTTGGGTCGCCGCTCGGGTGATTATGGACAAGCACAATGGCCCCCGCGCCAAGCTCCAGCGCCCGCTGCACGATTTCACGGGGATAAACCGGGGTGTGGTCGATCGTGCCGCGCTGATGAACTTCGTCATCCAGCAGATTGTTGCGCCGGTCGAGGAATAGAAGCCGTAACTGTTCCTTGTTTTCGTGGGCCATGGCGGCCTGGCAGTAATCGACGATGCTTTGCCATGAGTTGAGCAGGGGCTTGTTGACCAGCTGCTGTTTTTGCCCCCGTAGCGCGATAGCGCCCGCGACCGCAATGATGCCGATCGCCGAATCGCCCAGCCCGGCGTCGCGCAGACGCTGTGCGGGCGCATGAACGATATGCCATAAATCCTTGAACTCATTTAAAAGCTCTTTGGCCAAAGGTTTGACGTCGCGGCGCGGAATGGCGGCGCCGAGCAGCAGTTCGAGCAACTCGTAATCCTGCAGCGAATCCGGCCCGTTGCCGAACAGCCGTTCGCGCAGCCGCTGCCGGTGGCCGAGCCAGTGCGGTGATTCTGCGGTAATTTTGTCTTGCCGGGCTTCGGAAAGTTTCCGGGGCTTGGCGGTCATGTTGCTGCGGGGCTATAGGGCGGGTGGTGGAAGCCTGCGGGGGAGAGGGTAAAAATTTCATAGCCGGTTTCGGTGACGCCGATGCTGTGCTCGAACTGGGCCGAAAGGGATTTGTCTTTCGTGACGGCGGTCCAGCCATCGTTCAGAACCTTCACCTCGAAGCGCCCGGCGTTCACCATGGGCTCGACCGTAAAAATCATGCCCGGTTTCAGCACCGTGCCTTGCCCCGGTCTGCCATAATGCAGGACAGAAGGCGGCATGTGGAAGACCTGCCCGAGCCCGTGGCCGCAAAAATCGCGCACGACGGAAAAACGGTTTTCTTCGACAAAGCTTTGTATCGCATAGCCGATATCGCCGAGCGTTGCACCGGGCTTCACGGCGTTGATGCCGCGCATCAGAGCTTCGTAGGTGATATCAACGAGACGGCGGGCCTTCAGGCTGATCTGATCGCCCACAAAGAACATGCGGCTGGTGTCGCCATGCCAGCTGTCAAGGATAACGGTGATGTCGATGTTGACGATATCGCCTTCATCCAGCGTCTTTTCGCCGGGGATGCCGTGGCAAACCACGTGATTCGGGGAAATACAGGTCGCCTTGGGAAAGCCGCGATAGTTCAGTGGCGCGGGGATCGCGTTATGGTCGCGGATAAAGGTTTCGCATAAACGGTCGAGCTCGCCCGTGACGGCGCCCGGCTTCACGAAGGGCGTGATGTAATCAAGCACCTCGGCGGCCAGCCGGCCCGCCTTGTGCATGGCGGCAAACGCTTCCGGGGGGTGGATTTTTATGGATGCGCCGGATTCGTCTTCGTAATCGGCTGCCGGCTTGGTGCTGGTTTCCTGCATTATCAGATGGAGCCCGACGGTTTGAACTGCATCATGTTTTTCATGGCATCATTCTTGTTGGTGGCGACATTCTGCTGCGTCGCGGATATTTGCATCATCTTGCCGAATTCGGTTGGCGCGCGGCTTGATGACGTACGTTCGGCCAGCAAAAGGTTATAGAGGATGCCGGGGATGCCGCCGTCTTCGTGTTTGCCGCTGCGGATACCTTCGTCCTGCCGCGCCTTGGGGCCCCAGAAAAGCTCGATCACGCGCGTATCACGCGTGCCGCGCTTTTTCCTTTTCTTGATAGGGAGGCCGGTTTCTTCGTCAATTTCCTCTTGCTGTTCTCCGGTGTCATCCCACTTGCAATCTTCCCAATTGACGAACAGGAAATCCTGCATCGAGCTGGAGATGAAGGGGAAGTTGACCAGCAGTTCACGCAACATCGCGGCCGCCTTGAAGATGGCCTCTTCTTCCAGTTCCCGGATCTTGGCTTTTTCTTCGTCGGTCTTCATACCCTTGCGGATGGCGTTGACGACGGCGGCGCAGTTATCCTTGAGCTTGCGGGCCCATTCCGCGGCTTCCTGTCCGCGTATGACTTCGCCATTTTCGTTATATATTTCGCTGATGGTACGGAAGCGCTTCACGAGACATTCCGACCAGTACCACCAGTCGTTAAAAGGGGCGCGTTGGCTGTATGATTGCATGATTTCTCAAATCCGCTTTGCAACGCAACGGTTGGCGTTGTTTTGTGCATCTTAAGATTCAGGGCCCGTTATGGCAACCCGCATAAGCCGGGGGCTGCGCGTTATTCAATGCCGCCCGACTTGCGCAGATGCGATGTGCGGGTTTCGGCCCAGCGGCGCGCGAGATCTGTGCGCCGGTTCCGTTCGTCGGGCGCCACCGGCATGGCCGTGGCGGACGTGCGCAGCGGCCTGTCTGTGCCGCGTTCTTCACGGTCGAGCAGATTGCTGATCACCCAGGGCAACATGCCATCGAAAGCGTTGCCGCTGCCGATGCCTTCATTCTTTGTGCCGACGGGGCCCTTGAACAGATCGGCGGCGAGCCGGCCATTGCAATCGCCGGTCCAGCTTGAGCGCAGAAGCTGCTGCATATCGAGCGAGATTTCTGGCAGCTTATCGATCAGCTCCGTGCATAATACGGTCAGGCTGTTGATGCGAAGCTCGTCGTATTTCGAGCCATCTTGCCCGGTCTTGAAACCGGCATGGCTGTGCAGCCCGTCTTCAAGCGTCGTCTGGCGCAGCTTGACGAGGAACACGTCGAGGTCGCGGGCTTTGCCGTCCAGCTTGTTATTGCGGTAAACCGTGGACACAGTTGTGAGCCGCCTAATAAGCGCTCCGGAGGCCTGCATCCATTCATCAAAGGATGCTTTTGTTTCAGGCGTGGGCATAACTACCCCATTAAATAATCAAATCAGGTGTTTATGATATAGCGGTCGTCGCTGAATCGCAAGGAATGAAAGTGAAAAGTGCGACGGCCCGTATTTATTTGCAGAGTTAGTTTCTTAGCGTTTTCAGGCTGTTTTGATCAGGCGGCCGGTTTGGGAGCCACGTTGAATATGCTGCGCATCATGCGCTCTTCGCCATGCATGCGGTTATCCATCTCGTAGCCGAGGGCGGGCATGGAGCCGGGCGTGATGCCATCGCGGGGCTTGAGAGCACCCATATAAAGGAAGCCGACCTGTCCCAGAATCATGTTGCGCATCACGAAGGTCAGGTAGCCAGGGCGGGGCCAGCCATCGGCGATGCCGCGGGGATTGTCATAATCCGGATAGCCAAAAATCATGGCGGCGCGCAGCGTCTTGAAGCCTATGCCGCCATTGTCGCCGTCGGTTTGTTCGCCCTTGCGCCGTTCCGGCACTTCGCTAAAACCCGCGCGCCAATCGTCGCCCAGCAGGTCTTGCAGCGTTTCCGCCGTTTTGGGCAGCTCGCGCAGGAAGCGCCTGTAGATCATCGCATAGTTCTGGCGGTACAGCTCGTCGCGCTGACTGTCTTTGGTTTTGAGCCAAAGTTCCTTCAGCTCGGCGCGGTAAAATTCAAAAAACTTGGCTTCCTTTTCGCGGGCATGCTCGAACAAAGTTGCCGCGATCACGCCCATGCGGTCATAGACGATATCGCTCCATTCTTCCCAGACAATCATGGGAAGCTTTTTTTCGGGCACGAGAAGCATCGGTCAGGGTATCCTTGAGGTGAGGCGGCGGATTATGGTCCGTTCGCGGCAAAACACAAGCGGTTAGAAGCGAGGCATGGTAGGGGCGGCTATTTACGGGTTTTTCCGGGTTTCCGGTCCGGGCGCATAGCTTTGTAACGCAGCAGGTGGTCGGCAAGCACGCAAGCCATCATAGCTTCGCCGATCGGCACGGCCCTGATCCCGACGCATGGGTCGTGCCGGCCCTTGGTTGTTATATTGGTATTGTTGCCACGAATATCAATGGTCCGCCGCGCCGTGAGGATCGAGCTGGTCGGTTTCACGGCAAAACGCACAACGACATCCTGCCCGGTCGAAATGCCGCCCAGAATACCGCCCGCGTGGTTGGAAAGGAATTTCGGCAAGCCGTTCTTGCCCTTGCGCATTTCATCGGCGTTATCTTCGCCCGCCAGTTCGGCCGCGGCAAAGCCATCGCCCACTTCCACGCCTTTGACGGCGTTGATGGTCATCATCGCGCGCCCGAGATCGCTATCGAGCTTATCGTACACAGGGTCGCCCAGCCCGGCGGGAATGCCGGATGCCACAACTTCAATTACCGCGCCGGTGGATGAGCCTTGCTTGCGGATATCGTCAAGGTAACCGGCCCACAACGCCGCGGTCTTTTTGTCGGGGCAGAAAAACGGGTTCTTGCCGACCTCGCTCCAGTTCCAGCGGTTGCGGTCAATTTTATGCTTGCCGATCTGGACCAGCGCGCCGCGGATTTTGATTTTCTCGCCGAGAATTTTGCGGGCTATGGCGCCGGCCGCGACCCGGCAAGCGGTTTCACGCGCCGATTGCCGGCCGCCGCCGCGATAATCGCGCACGCCGTATTTTGCCCAATAGGTATAGTCGGCATGGCCGGGGCGGAACTTTTCGCTGATATCGCCATAGTCCTTCGATCGTGCATCCTGATTTTCGATGATGAGCGCGATGGGCGAGCCAGTGGTTACGCCTTCAAAGACGCCCGAAAGGATTTTGACCGTATCGGGTTCCTTGCGCTGGGTCGTGAAGCGCGACTGGCCGGGTTTACGCTTATCGAGATAACCCTGAATATCCTGCGGGCCGAGCGGGATTAGCGGCGGCGCGCCGTCAACGACAACGCCAATGGCGGGCCCATGGCTTTCACCCCATGTCGTGAAGCGGAAGAGGGTGCCGAAGCTGTTGCCTGCCATGGTGCGCCGTTACGCCGGTTTCGTTGTATTGCTGAATTCCTGCAGCATGGTAGCCAGTTCGCCTGCGGCATCGACATTCATCATGCCGATCGCGTGGTACCCGGCATCGACATACAGTACTTCGCCCGTCATGCCGGTGCCAAGATCGCTCAGCAGATACAGGGCGGTGTTGCCGACCTCCAATTGCGTGACGTTGCGCTCGAGCGGGGCATTCAGCTCGTTCCAGCGCAGGATATGGCGGAAATCGCCGATGCCGCTGGCGGCCAGCGTTTTGATTGGCCCTGCCGAAATGGCGTTGACGCGGACCGCTTCGCGGCCAAGATCGGCGGCCAGATACCGAACGCTGGCTTCAAGCGCGGCCTTGGCTACGCCCATGACATTATAGTGCGGCATCACCCGCTCTGCGCCGATATAGCTCAGCGTCAGCAAGCTGCCGCCTTCGTTCATCAGCGGTACGGCGCGCTGCGCAACGGCGGTCAGCGAATAGCAGGATATATCCATCGTGCGGAGGAAATTATCGCGCGTGGTGTTCAGATAGCGTCCATCGAGTTCCTTCTTGTCGGAAAAGGCGATGGCGTGCACGACGAAATCGATCTTGCCCCATTGCTTTTTGATTTCGGCAAATGTGGCATCGAGGCTGGCTTCGTCCGTAACGTCGCACGGCAGCAGCATGTTGCAGCCAATGGATTCGGCCAGCGGCCTGACGCGCTTGAGCAGCGGTTCGCCCTGATAGGTGAAGGCCATTTGTGCGCCCTGCGCGGCGGCGGCGGAGGCTATGCCCCATGCGATGGAGCGGTCGTTCGCGACGCCCATCACAAGCCCGCGCTTGCCTTCCATCAGATTGCCCTTTGCGGGCGCGGTTAGAATTGTTGCCATAAGAGCCTCGTTACTGTCTTGCTGCTTTCAATCTACACGACTGATTCAATTGGTCAAACTCGCTTGAACATACGCCTACCAGCCCAGTTTTATGCGCGGATCATAGCTGTATTTCCGGGACCATTTCTCAACCGCCTCGGTCAGCTTGTCGTCTGGCGGTTCGGGCAGCACGATTTTCAGCTTTACATGCTGGTCGCCCGCCGCGCCCGCCTTGCCATGGGGTACGCCCTTGCCCTTGAGCCGCAGCACGGTGCCCGTGTTGGCCCCGCGCGGCACCTTGACCGCGACGCTGCCGCTGAGCGTTGGTACCTTGATGCTGGCGCCGAGAAGCGCTTCGCTGATGCTGACCGGCGCTTCAAGAAGAATGTCATGGCCCTTGCGGGTAAAATAGGGGTGGGGTTCGGCATGGATTTCGATGATCGCGTCGCCCGCCTCCCCGAGCCCGGGCAAACCCTGTCCCTTCAGTCGCAGCTTGCTGCCGTCATCCGTGCCTGGTGGAATGGTGACATCGATGGTTTTGCCCGAAGACATCGTTACGCGCCGCTTGCTGCCGAGACAGGCATCGATAAACGGCACGCTCAGGGAATAGCTGACATCGCTGCCGCGCGCCTTGACTTTGTCTTCCGCCGCCGCGCCGCCGCGCCGGCGCATGCCGAACAGATCGGCGAACAGATCTTCCCCGAAGCTGGAGAAGGGGTCGCCCTCTCCGCCGCCCGTGCCCGCGTTTTGGCCAGCGCCTTGTCTTGTATAAGTGCGATAGCTGCGCGTACCGCCGTGCCCGGGCTGACCGGCGCCGTAGTTACCAAACCCGCCACGCTCGTTGCCGCCCGCATCGATTTCGCCGCGGTCATAGCGGGCTTTGTTGTCGGCATCCGAAAGCAGATTGTAGGCGGCGGTGACTTCCTTGAAGCGTTGTTCTATGTCTTTTTTGTTCGGGTTAAGATCGGGGTGCAACTGCTTGGCAAGCTTACGATAGGCTTGCTTTATTTCCTCGGCCGATGCCGATTTCGTAACGCCAAGGACTTGGTATGGATCGCGCATTGCCATGGTGTGGACCGGTGCCGGAATCAGAAGGGACCCGGACGCAGCGCCCGAGTCCCTCCCACAATACTATAAATCAGCCTGTTTACTGAACGATCTTCCAGGAACCATCAGGCTGCTGGCAGGCGCGGCCAAAGGCTTCCTGTACCTTGCCGCCGACCGTGATGGTCTGCTGGAATTCACGGCAATAGGCGCCGGTGTTCGTGTAACCATCGCGCACGGGCGTGACCGAACCGTAATTGCCGCTTTGCGGATTGTTCCAGACGATCTGTTCGCCGACCGGGGCACTGTAGGCCCGCGTTTCGGCATAGCGCAGCTGATTGCGATCGGCAGAGTCGAGCGAGGTGCCGATCTCGTTGCCAAGCCAGGCGCCAAGCAAAACGCCGGTTGCGGTGAAAATGGTTTTGCCGGTGCCGCCACCGAACTGGTTGCCGAGCAAGCCACCGAGCGCGGCACCGCCGAGCGTGCCGGCAGTTTGTTTCTGGCCCCAGCTGTCGGATTGGCAGGCCGTGAGAGCAAGCGCCGCGGCAAGCACCGGGGCAAGAAGCATAAAGCGTTTCATGCGGAGATTCCTCATACGCTGTTGTTGAAAGCGGATCCTTGGACTAACATAACGCCGCTAGTCTAGCGTAATGGGCAATTTGGGCGCAACTGTGTCATCCGAAGGGCATATCCATGACTGAACGGGTTGCGGGGCAAAGGATTATCGCCACGGCGGACCCGTACGAGCTTTTCGCCGCATGGCTGGCGGAAGCCGAAAAAACCGAACCGAACGATCCGAACGCGATGGCGCTTGCTACCGTTGGCCCCGACGGCACGCCTTCCATCCGCATGGTTTTGCTAAAGGGGTTTGACCAGTGCGGGTTCGCTTTTTTCACCAATCGGCAAAGCCGCAAGGGCGAGCACCTAGAAAGACATCCGAAAGCCGCGGTATGTTTGCACTGGAAATCCCTGCGGCGGCAGGTGCGCGCCGAAGGCGCGGTCGAGGCTGTAAGTGAGACCGAAAGCGATGCCTATTTTGCCAGCCGTCCGCGCGGCAGCCAGATAGGCGCATGGGCATCGGCGCAATCTTCGCCGCTCGATCACCGGGCCGAGTTGGAAGCCAGCGTTGCGGCGTTCGAGAAGAAGTTTGAAGGCAAAGATGTGCCGCGCCCGCCGCACTGGGGCGGCTACAGGATCAAGCCTGTGTTGATAGAGTTCTGGCACGATCGTCCGCACCGTTTGCATGAACGGCTTGTATATCAGTACAAAGGCGGCAACTGGACCACGATGCAGATGTACCCCTGATGACAATGGCAAAGCCGAAGCAAAATACCGTCATCATTCCCGCACGCTACGGTTCAACCCGTTTTCCGGGCAAGCCGCTGCATCCGATCGCGGGCGTGCCCATGTTGCAGCGCGTCTGGGCGCTCGCGAAAAGCGCCCCGGGCGTCGATGACGCCGTGATTGCGACGGACGATGACCGCATCGCGCAATTCGCCGGCAAGATCGGCGCGCAATGCGTGATGACCGCACCCGAAATCCGCAACGGTACCGAGCGCGTGGCGGCGGCGCTTGATGTGCTTGGCGGCGCGCCGGATGTTGCTGTGAATTTACAGGGCGATGCCGCACTGACGGCGCCTTGGGTGCTCCAGAAAGTTCTGCAGGCCTTTGCAGACCCTGCCGTGCAGATCGCGACGCCCGCCACGCAAATGAGTGCGGAAGCTGCGGAAAAATTCCTGCAAGCCAAAAAAGCGGGCGAGGCGGGCGGTACCACCGTTGTGTTCGGTAAAAACATGGATGCGCTCTATTTTTCGAAAAGCCCTGTCCCGTTCAACCGCCCTTCGGGCGGCGGGCCGTTACTGCACCGGCATATCGGGCTTTATGCCTACCGGCCCGTGGCATTGAAGCAGTTGGTGGCGTTGCCGCCGGGGCCGCTCGAGCAGGCGGAGCAACTTGAACAGCTGCGCGCGCTTGAAAACGGCATTGCGATCCGCGTTGTGCCGGTCGATTACCGGGGGCGCACGCATTGGGGTGTGGATAGCGAGGAAGATGCGCGCCGCGCCGAAGCACTGATCAAGGCGGAAGGCGAATTGCTGCCGGTCTATGATGGCAGCTATCGTTTTACGGATACCGCATGATTGTCCTTGCGCGCCACGGCAACACCTTTGGGCCCGGGGACAAGGTTGTTATGGTCGGTGCGGGTACCGATTTGCCGCTCACGCCGGAAGGCAGGGCGCAAGCGGAACGTGTGGCGGCATGGCTACAAAGAAACGGGCACGTTCCGGCACGCATTATCGCGGGGCCGTTGAAGCGTACGATGGAATTCGCGCAAATTATCGGCATCAAGTATGGCTACAATGTTGTGACGGACCGGAATTTGATCGAACTGGATTACGGCGCTTGGGAAGGCCGGGGCGACGAAGATATAAAGGCCGCAGGCGGCGGCAAAGCGCTGGAAGCGTGGCAGAAACGCGGTGTGTGGCCGGCCGGGGCCGGCTGGGGCGAGTCGGCCGATATGGTGCGCGCCCGTGCGGCAAGGGCGCTGGAAGCGTGCCGCGGCGATGCGACAACGTTTTTATGCACCAGCAACGGAATTTTGCGCTTCATTCATGCAATCGCGACCGGCGAGCCGCCTTCGGATAAAGCCAAGGTCAAGACCGGACATCTTTGCGTGTTACAGCCGAAAGGCGAAAGCAGCTGGCACGTGGTGGAATGGAACAGCGCGCCGTAAAGGGCAACAAAAAAGCCGGGCAGCTTGCGCGGCCCGGCTTTCTGGAATTTAAACAATCAGCTGAAGCTGCCGCTGCAGGCGCTAAGCACAGTGGCCATCGTGGCGAGCAGGGTGATCACAACAATACGCATATTACTTCCTCCTGGATTGATTAGAGTTGGAACCTGTAGTTGAAGCCGACGCGCAACGTATGGTTATCGGACCCGCCGGTCACGGCCGTGCCGCCGAGCGTCGAGGTTTCCTTGGGCGCATCGACATACAGATATTCGAGCCGCGTTGACCAGTTGTCCTTCAGGGCGATATCGACGCCCGCGCCTGCGGCAATGCCAACATGGGTGCTGTCGCCGGTGGCGGCCGTGCCCGCGAGCTTGGATTCGGATGTCGTGAAGCCGACACCTACGGTCGCGTAAGGCAGGTAGCGACCCAGTGCGTAGCCGAAACGACCGCGCAGGGTGTACTGCATGTCTTCTTCGAACGAGCCCGCGCCTGCGGTGGAGGCATCAATGTCGATGAACGAGAAATCGAATTCAGCGCCAATCACGAACTGGCTGAACTGGACATTGTAGCCCAGCTGGCCGCCGCCCATGATGTTGCCGCCGGTGCCGCCGGGGCCTGCATTGGCGGGGTTGTATTTGAAATCACCCCATGTGCCGCCGATATGGCCGCCTGCATACAGGCCGCCCCACTGGCCGCAACCGCAATCCTGCTGCGGTTCGCCATAAGGCGAGTCCATGTTCTGCGCCGCCTGGGCTGGGGCGGAAAGCATCGCAACGGCAAGGCCGGCGAGCAGGACTGATTTGGTAGGAACGAACTTCATGGGAATCCTCCGGAAAGACGGGAATGCAACAAAACTGAGCGAAGGCTAGCATAAATAAGCAGCTTGTAAGGCCATAAATACCCGGATTTGCTTTTTGTGGCATCAGTGTAATCAAAACGCCACAACGTTAATTATCAGCAGGTTATTTGGAAGAATTAATTTTATTTACAAGCAATGTGCCGGGTTTATCCACATGCAGCAGTTGTATTCGGTTGCGTATTATGTTCGCGCCTGTGGTGTCGATGTGAGCAGCGGCATGCTACCTTGTATCAACAAGAAAGATTCTTCGAAGAACCGGAACAGGGTCGGGTAACAGCGCATGGATGCCAAGAAAATCAATCTGGTTGTCAGACAGGCGACATTCAGGGATGTGCCGGGCATGGTCGCGCTGAGCCAAAAGGTCTATGGCAGCAATGCCAGCCTTGAAGAAGAGATGATCGGCCATATCAGTATCTTTCCCGAAGGGCAGTTCATTGCCGAATATAACGGCGAGATTGTGGGGCATTGCGCCACCTTTATCATTTCCGGCGATCTGGCGCTGCAGCCGCATACGTGGCGGGAAATTACGGGGCATGGCTTCGCATCCCGCCACGACCCGGAGGGCGATTACCTTTACGGCATGGAAGTCGGCGTCAACGAAAAGTTCCGCGGTCTGCGCATCGGCCAGCGGCTATATAACGCCCGCAAAAGATTGTGCCGTGATCTGAAGCTTAAAGGTATCGTGTTCGGCGGGCGCATCCCGAACCTTGCGCGCAAGATCAAGGAAGCCGGCACGGCGCAGGAGTATGTGAAGCGCGTGCAGGAAAAAAAGTACAGCGACCCGGTGCTGAATTTCCATCTTCGCAACGGGTTCGAGATTATCGGCGTGCTCGAAGATTATATGCCGTATGACAAGGATTCACTTGGGTTCGCCACGCATATGGTGTGGAAGAACCCGCTGGTGCAGCAAATCGGCACGAGGCGTTCGGAACAGCGGGGGCGGGCGAAAAACACCGTCCGTATCGCCGCCGTGCAATACCAGATGCGCAAGGTTGGTTCGTTCGAGGAGTTCGGCAAGCAGGTCGAATATTTCGTCGATGTCGCTGCGGACTATGAGGCAGATTTTATCTTGTTCCCCGAATTGCTGACCATGCAGCTTTTGTCGGCGGAAAAGAAAAAGCTTACACCGCAGCAATCTTTGGAGAAAATCACCGGCTTCACCGACGAATATGTCGAATTCATGCAAAAGCTGGCGATTTCATACAACGCCAATATCATCGGCGGTTCACATCTGACGAGAATGACGGACGGCACGGTCGAAAACCACGCATATGTGTTTTTGCGCAGCGGTGCGGTGTATATGCAGCCCAAGCTGCATCCCACGCCGAACGAGCGTTACTGGTGGAACGTGAACGGCGGCAACAAGCTGAAGGCCATTCCGACGGATTGCGGCGAGATTGGCGTGCTTGTTTGTTATGACGCCGAATTTCCGGAACCTGCGCGCTACCTTGTCGATCAGGGTGCCAAGATATTGTTCGTGCCGTTCTGCACCGACGAGCGGCAGGGTTATTTGCGCGTGCGCTATTGCTGCCAGGCGCGCGCGGTCGAAAACCAGATGTATGTGGTGATGGCGGGCGTCGTCGGCAACCTGCCGGATGTCGAGAATATGGATGTGCATTACGCCGAGAGCTGCATCCTTACGCCGTGCGATTTTCCGTTCGCGCGCGACGGGATCGCGGCCGCATCGGACGCCAACACGGAAATGGTGGTGTTCGCCGACGTCAAGATTGATGAGCTGACGATGAGCCGCAATTCAGGCACCACGCAGAATTTGCGCGATCGTCGTTTTGATCTTTACAAGGTGGAATGGAACCCGCGCCCGCCCGCACAGAAGGATAGCGACGTGAAGCTTTTGACGATGCAGGAAGAGGCGAACGGGAACGGGGAAGGCTAGTTGGCCGGTCTTTCTTTCGGCCGGCGAGCCGCACGTTCCGGCCGGCCGAAGCATTGCTACGCGGGTAAAAGTTCGGCCTTTGCATTTAACGTTCTTACGGACGGGGCCGGTCTTTCAAGCTGCATCTTGGCTTTCAGCTTTGCCAGGTATTGTTCCCACGCCACCATCGGCACCTTGCGCGCGCCTTGTTTGCGCATTTCTTCCAGATCCTTGATAAGCTGGTAGGACGGGTCGTTTTCGCTGACGGCGCCGAAATTCTGTTCAAATGTGGCCCTTATATGGGCAAGCATATAATCGATGGAAATGCCGGCGGGGGGTTGTCTTGCGCCAAGCGTTATGTTGCCGCTTTCGCCGATGCTTACCGTTCTATGCCCGGCGAACAGCCTGAGAAATTGTGTGCGGCCGGTATTTTCCCGCATCGATGGCGCGACATCGTATTCCGGTTCCAAATAGTTTACGTCGATCGGCTGGAACCCGAGGCGATGCATGAGCGTCACGCGATCATACGGATCGAGATGCCCTTCCAGGTCTTTATCGATATCGGCAGCCGACATCTTGAGCGGGTCGTTGACCTCGATAAAACGCGTCAAGCCGTGCCGGACGAGGGATCGCCCGCAACCGCCGTTGACGAGATCTCTTGCCGACAGCCTGTCGCCGATTTCAAGCATCCGCGTGCCAAGACCATGTTGGCGCCATTCCGGCATGACAAAATAAAAGATTGTGAAAGCGGAAGGCGGCATATCCGCCCCGTGAACGTCGTGCCCGTAAGCGGCATAGTTGTGGCCGGCCACGACATTGTTTCTATGATCGACAAGCATAACGGTGGATTCCTTGTTGAACCCAATCTTTTGCCGCAAGCCTTGTTCGTAGTTCCTGACAACAAGCCGTCGCCACATCGAGCTGAATGCCGTCTGTTCGGACGGTATGGGGAAGTTGCTTATATATGCGGCGTGGAAGCGGCCGAGCTTGCCGGCTACCGAGGTTAAAGCTTTCCATTCTTCGAAGCGAAGATTTCCGGGATATGTCAGGGCCGCGAACGCAAGGCGAAGATGTGACCGTAAGGTAAGCTTGCCGTTTTTCCCGAACCGCAACCGGGTTCCGAGTTTGTCGATAGCCTTGAGCAGGCCGTCGCCGCCCCTGTCATACATTGCCGCCAGTGTGCGATGTTCGTCTTCATCGACAACTTCAACGGTTCTAAGGTCTGCGTGTGTATCGTGTGTTGCGGTCATAATGCGAACGGGCCTGGCCGGTAAAAAATTGCTTTCCGAAATATCGCGAATATCGCCTTCATGGCGCCTGCGTTTCTGGCGGCGCGAAGCGTCAAAAACTATCAAAGTTTATGGAAAGATATGCGAAAGTAAAAAGAAAAACCCTGCCACGCGTTAACGAAGAAATATTATTACATGCATGTGTTGATTTTGCTGTTAAAATCCATGGTTAATGGACTTGTTCGGTACTGCTAGCAAAGTGGCGTGGTGCCGGGTAAATGGTTGGTAATGGATGGGGCGCCACTGCGTGAAGTCGCCCGCTTTCTTGGCAATAGCGAGGGATGATTGAGAAAGTCTATGGCAAGCATGCACCGGATTGTTTGAGGAGGGCGGTTAACTCGCTCAATTTGAAGTCGAAACCTACGCTGCAATTGTAGCAACGATGATATTTTTATCATGAGCCAAGGTTTTTTATCTTACCAGTACCTTTAAGTGTAATCGCTATATTGCGCGTGAGTTTCATGAACGGATAGGCCAGCGTTGCAAGCGGCCCGAATTGAAACAGGCCGTTGTTGACCTTGTTAAATATTCCCGTGTCTGCACCAAGTTTTGCCATAAGCAACAAGGCATCTCTGCCGTGGTGTAGTTTATCGCGGTATTTAATCACCATGCCTTCGTCCAAATCCAGACCGGCGGCGTTGATTTCCTGCATGATAGGATGCTGCTTCTCTGTTCGTGCGTCCACGACGTGTAATTCACCAACCGATTGCCTGACTTTGTAAAACGTGGCTCCAATGGTGCAGATGGGGCACTCGCCATCATATACGAACCAAATGTCGTCGGCTTTATTCATAAGCCAGTTTCGCCTTGTTTGCTGTTCGGGTATAAGCTGACGATGGTTTTGAGGAATATGTCAATGGGTTCCCCTGAAGGTTTACGCATACTCAACCCTCAAATCACTGCGTTTTGGCAGCTGCATCGATGTTCCAGGTCTTGCCTTTCTTTTATCACTGATGAGCAGGGCGGTTCGGGCCGGGCTGGTCAGGGATTGGGATTTCCTATCGAGTTTGATCGTTCCTTTTATGAACGCCGTCAGATTTCTTGGTAGCCCGCATAGCGGTTTTTTCGTGCGCTGCGCGGGACAAGAAGATGGCAAGCCCACACAAAGGCTATTTGAAATTATTGCGCGGGACGGCAGCGGTCTAGAAATTCCGGTTACGCCCGTTGTCATACTGATCAAGCGAATACTCGCCGGGGAGAATTTTCCGGCTGGTGCTTACCCCTGCATGGGCCTTATATCGCTTGACGAATTCAAACGGGAATTGACCCCGTTTCCTATCTCTCTCACATGGAGAACAGTTGAATGAGCGACGTTCTATTGCGGGATATATTGGGGGCAAAGTTTGATGCCATGCCACCGCTGGTGAAGGAGATGCATAGCCTTGATCGTACCAAGAACGTGCGCGGCACGGCCAAGGTCGTGGGCGGCAAAAACCCGCTTTCTCGGTTGGTGCATTTCATGGCGCGACTGCCGAAGCCTAGGGGGTCAACCTCTTATCAATGATGTGAGTGCCTCGGCGTTAAAGGCCAGTAGCTCTCTGCCATTCACTTCGGCGCGCCGAATAGCTTACCTTGGAAGCCGATAAAGGCGTCACGGATGATTTGCGGGGTTTTACCGAGTGCAGCTGTGGCATCAGATACAGCATGGTATTTCAGTTCCAGCAGGCTGGCGAGCTTGTTCGCTCCAAGCTCGTCGATGCCGCGCTCAATATATTGCCCCAGAACAAAATCGAGAAATTCTTGCAACTTCGGATCGAACGGTGAAAGTGCCGCCGTCCTGCGTTCGGACACGCGCTCAAGGCGCGTGACGGTAGGCAAGGCATAGGCGATATAGGCCAAAACATCAAACAGGTCGCTTTTCTCGGCGTTGATCATTTTGGCGATTTCGCCGAGTTGCTCGCGTCCATAAAGCCGAACTCGAAGGCAAGACATACACCCGCATCATCGACAAAAAACATCAATGGTCGGTCTGGGCCGTGCCGAAGAAAAAGGATGGCACGCCTGACCGCGACAAGGCCATGACGGGCGACGATCTGGTGGAATATGTCAACGATACGCTGTTCCCCTACGACGTAGATAAAAACGGGCGTCCACAAACGGAAGTCTTCGGGTCGATCTAGTGTCAGTAAAACCACAATAAGCGTTATAACATTGACGATAACATCGAGTGACCGAGTAAAATATTTCTCGGTGACGAATACACCCAACACAATCAGCAGTAATCCGCTAGTGAACCATACTTCGGAGTCCTTTGGCGCAGATACAAAGACTCGATCAATAACGAAGTATTTTAGGCTCAAAAGGCCAGCGCCAAAAAGCAGCAAGTAGGCGAGATTCTTAAGCTTGGTCATTGTGAGATAACACGGTCAGGGGCTGAACGGAAAGTGATATCCCCTTCACCGATAGCGCGCTCATGTGATTTGTCCAGCGCGTTATTCTACTGAAACATTAGCCCCCTAATGTTTTTGCTCCGGTTCCCAAAGTATAACTCATTGAAAATAATGGTGCTGCCGATAGGAATTGAACCTACGACCCCGTCCTTACCAAGGACGTGCTCTACCCCTGAGCTACGGCAGCCCCGTGTTGCAAGCCGATTTTTGCCACAGCCCCTCGCGTAAAGCAAATGCGGCGTACGGGGCGCACGAAGCGCCGTAAAATCGGGCTTTTCCGGCGCAGGGATAGGCCATAAGGTGGTTCATCCCCATCAAGCAGCAGGGCCGCATGCCAGCCGAAGCCGATAGCCTGACGATTACCGAAAAAGCATGGCCAACGCGCGGCACCTTCGCCCTTTCGCGCGGCACGCGCACCGAGGTGCGGACGTTGCAACTTGCCTTGTTGCGCGGTGGTGTGCGCGGCGTGGCCGAGGCGGTGCCTTACGCGCGTTATGGCGAAACGCCCGCGAACGTGCGCGAACAAATTAGCAAGGTGGAAGCGGATATCATGGGCGGCGCGGGCCGCGAAGATTTACCGCGGCTTCTGCCCCCCGGCGCGGCGCGCAATCTGTGCGATCTTGCGCTCTGGGATTGGGAAGCGAAAAGCAAACGTGCGCCCGTGTGGCGACTTGCCGGGTTGCCGCAACCGCAACCGGCGTTGACGGCCTTCACGCTTAGCCTCGCGGCGCCCGAAGCGATGGCGGCGGCGGCGCGGGAAGCGGCCGCCTACCCGTTGTTAAAACTTAAATTGGGAACGCCGGAAGATTTGCCGCGCCTTCGTGCGGTGCGGCAAGCGCGGGGGGATGCGCAAATTATCGTGGACGCGAACGAAGGCTGGTCGGCGGACGATCTGCGCGCGCTTGCGCCCGAACTTGCCGCCCGAGGGGTCGTGCTGTGCGAACAGCCGCTGCCTGCGGCGAATGATGAGGCGCTGCGCGGGCTTGAACTTCCGTTCCCGCTTTGCGCCGATGAAAGCGTGCATACGGCCGAAGATTTGCCGCGCATGGCCGGGCTTTATCAGGCGGTCAATGTCAAGCTCGATAAGGCGGGCGGGCTGACGCCCGCGCTGCATATGGCCCGTGCCGCGCGGGAGCAGGGGTTCAGGGTTATGCTCGGTTGCATGGTTGCATCTTCGCTTGCCGTGGCGCCCGCCGCCTTGCTCGCGCCGCTGGCGGATTGGGTCGATCTCGATGGGCCATTGCTTTTGGCGGCAGACCACGCGCCCGCGCTTGTATATAAAGGGGCATGGCTGCAACCTGCCCCGGCAGGCCTGTGGGGCTAGCCGGGCGGGCTTGTTCGCCCCCGGCAGGCGGGTTATAGACCTATGATGGAAAGATTAACGATGCAGGACCGGCAAAAACCGGCGCCCAAGCAAGACCGCGCGGCCCGCCGCGCCGATGCGTTGCGCGACAATTTGCGCAAGCGTAAGGAACAACAGCGCAAGCGCGCTCCGCAAGCGCCGGGCGCAACGATTGTTAAGGAGCAGGAGTAAGTCATGTCGATCATGCCCGACCACTGGATCCGCAAGATGGCGCAGGAAAAGGAAATGATCGCGCCCTTCGTCGAGCGGCAAAAGCGCGACGGTGCGATTTCTTTCGGGCTTTCATCCTACGGCTATGACGCGCGGGTGGCGGACGATTTCCGCATCTTCACCAATATCGATAGCGCGATCGTGGACCCCAAGAATTTCACCGATAAAAGCTTCGTGAACCGCACGGCGGATGTTTGCGTGATTCCGCCCAATTCCTTCGCGCTGGCGCGCACGGTGGAATATTTCAAGATACCGCGCGATATTCTTGTGATCTGCCTCGGTAAATCCACCTATGCGCGTTGCGGCCTTATCGTGAACGTCACGCCGCTGGAGCCGGAATGGGAAGGCCATGTGACGCTGGAAATATCCAACACGACGCCGCTTCCCGCACGCGTCTATGCCAACGAAGGCGTGTGCCAGTTCCTGTTCTTGAAAGGCGAAGGCGCGCCCGAAATTTCCTATGCCGACCGCGGCGGCAAATATATGGGCCAGACGGGCGTGACCCTGCCGAAGCTATGAGCATGGACCGCATACGCATCGTCGGCGGGAAGCCGCTGAAGGGGGCCGTCAAGGTCGGCGGCGCAAAGAACGCCGCGCTGCCGCTGATGGCCGCTTCGCTGCTGACGGACGAGGTGTTGACGCTTTCCAACCTGCCGCATCTTGCCGATATCACCACCATGGCCAACCTGCTCAGCCATCACGGCGTGGGCATTAACCTGAACGGCGACGATGCGGGCGACGGGCATGTCGGCCGCGTTATCGAATTGCACGGCAAGAATATCACCGACACCACGGCGCCTTACGATCTTGTGCGCAAGATGCGCGCTTCCGTGCTTGTGCTCGGCCCACTGGTCGCGCGGCACGGCGAGGCGCATGTTTCGCTGCCCGGGGGCTGCGCGATCGGCACGCGGCCGATCGATCTGCACATTCAGGGTCTGAGACAGCTGGGCGCGGAAATCGAATTGACGGAAGGTTATGTCCACGCCCATGCGCCCGGCGGGCTGCGCGGCGCGGAAATCGTGTTTCCTACCGTGACCGTGACAGGCACCGAAAATCTTTTGATGGCCGCTTCGGTGGCCAAGGGCACGACCCGGTTGATCAACGCCGCGCGCGAGCCCGAAATTACGGATCTTGCAAAATGTCTGATCGCGATGGGTGCGAAAATCGAAGGCGTCGGAACGGGTACGCTGATTGTCGAAGGCGTGGACCGGCTGCATGCGGCGCGGCACGATATTATCCCCGACCGGATCGAGGCGGGCACATTGATCATGGCTGCCGCCGCGACGAACGGCGAGCTGGATGTTGAAGGCGCGCAGATTGAGCATCTGAAGGCTGTCGTGCGCTGGCTTGATGGCGTTGGCGTTTCTGTTGCGCCTTCGGCGCGCGGTGTGCTTGTGAAGCGCAAGAACGGTGCGTTGCGCGGCGTCGATCTGACAACCGAGCCTTTCCCCGGATTCCCGACCGACCTGCAAGCGCAATCCATGGCGCTGATGACGGGGGCGGAAGGCGCCGCCGCGATTACCGAAACCATTTTCGAAAACCGCTTCATGCATGTGCCGGAACTGACGCGCATGGGCGCCGATATCACGGTTCATAACGCGACGGCGATGGTGCGCGGGGTCAAGGCGTTGAAGGGCGCGCCGGTGATGGCGACGGATTTGCGCGCTTCGGTTTCACTTGTGGTTGCAGGGCTTGCGGCGCGGGGCGAAACGGTCCTGAGCCGCATCTATCACCTTGATCGCGGTTATGAGCGGCTTGAAGAAAAGTTGGCGCGTTGCGGCGCCGAGATTGAGCGTATCCGGGGATGACGGAGGCGGGCATGACCGAACAATTCAAGCCGCTGCGGCTGCAGGGCGGCGATGCCGAGGATATTCAGGTGATTGCCGCGATCTTGCAGGATGCGATTGTATCCACGGGCGATATAAGCTTCGATGCTGCGGGAAAGAAATTTCTGATGGCCGCCAGCCGCTTTTGCTGGGAGCGCGCGCAGGGCGACGGCGCTGCCGCATGTGAACGCATCAATTGCGCGGTGCATGTCGAAGGCGTGCGCGCAGTCAAAACATTGCAGATCGATATGAATGACCGCAGCAAGATGCTGGATCTGCTTACGATCATGGCCGAACCCGGCGCGCTTGTGCTGGTGTTTGCGGGCGGCCCGCGGCTGAAGCTCGATATCGAAGGGCTTGCCGTGCGGCTCGAGGATTTCGGACAGCCCTGGCCCGTTAATCGCGCGCCGTGCCACGAACAACAAAGTAGCGCGGAGCAAGACTGATGCAGGGCAACCGCCGGCTGAGCAGCGTGACGATCGAAGATGCGCTTAACGTCAAACGCAACGTGACGGTGGAACAGGAAATTACCACGGCGGTTTCCGACCTTATTGCCGGAAATGTCTTTGACCCTGTTGCTATTTCCGAAGACGGGCCGTACGCGCTTGCGATCCGCGTCGCGAAAGGCACCCTGTACTTCGATATCTCGGACGAGGAAAACAGGGATTTGGGCACGGTCGAGCTGCCGCTCCAGCCGCTCAGCAAGATTATCCGTGATTATTTCATGATCTGCGAAAGCCATATGGCGGCGGGTATCGACAATCACGGCAAGCAGCTGGAAACGCTGGATATGGCGCGCCGCGGCATCCACAACGAAGGCAGCGTGGAGCTGGCCAACCTGCTGCACGGCAAGATCAGCATAGATTTCCAGACCGCCCGCCGCCTCTTCACGCTGGTCAGCGCCTTGCATATAGGCCAGCGGGGCGAGGCGTTGATGGGGGGAGCTTGACGGAAAGCCCGGAAAGGGGCATTTTCCCGCGCCTGTAGGGGTTTCGGCCACGGGCCGCCCCGCATCTGCTCATGAGGGACAATGCCGAAAGAAGACCTGATCGAATTTGCCGGCACGGTAAGTGAAATTCTGCCCAACGCGATGTTTCGCGTAAAGCTGGAAAACGGGCATGAAGTGCTGGCGCACACGTCGGGCAAGATGCGGAAAAACCGCATTCGCGTTCTGGCGGGCGATAAGGTCAATGTCGAAATGACCCCGTACGATCTGAGCAAGGGCCGGATAACTTTCCGGCACAAGTAAGCAACCGAAAGGGGGCAAGCATGGCCGCCCCGCAGCCCGCGCAGCTCGTTCTCGCGTCCGCTTCGCCGCGGCGGGTCGATTTGCTGCATCTTATAGGTATCGTGCCCGCGCTGGTTGAAGCCGCCGATATCGACGAAACTCCACACAAAAAAGAACTGCCGCACAATCTGGCGCAGCGCCTTGCCGTGAGCAAATGCCAGCGCGTGGCAGCGAAGCATGACGGAAAATTCGTGCTTGCCGCCGATACGGTCGTTTCCTGCGGGCGGCGCATATTGCCCAAAGCCGAAACGGATGCCGAAGTTGCCGATTGTCTGAAGCTGCTTTCCGGCCGCCGCCACCATGTTTGTACCGGGGTCGCGCTGATTACGCCTTCGGGCAAGCTGCATAAGCGTGCGGTCGATACGGTCGTGAAGTTCAAACGCCTTACGGATGCCGAAATTGCCGCCTATGTGAAGACGGGCGAAGGCAAGGGCAAGGCGGGCGGCTATGGCATTCAGGGACGGGCGGCGGGCTTCACGGCCTTTATCGAAGGATCGCATTCCAACATTGTCGGCCTGCCGCTTTTCGAAGTGCAACAATTGTTACAAGGCACGGGGTTCTGGCCATGAAGGGTAAGGTTGTCATCGCAACCGATATGGATGGTCGCGAGCTCGCGCTCGTGTTCAACGATGGCGTCGTGAGCGATGTATTTGCCGCGAACCCGCGCCGGGCCGATCTTTCCGGCATGGTGGTGCAGGCCAAGGTGACGCGTATGTTGCCGGGGCAAAAAGCCGCGATCGTTTCGTGGCGCGGCGAAGCGGGCAAGGAAAGCGGCTATGCTTCGCCGTTGCAGGGCAAGCGCGGCGGGGAAAGCCTGTTGCTGCAAATCAAGGCCAACGCGCGCGGCGCAAAACTGCCTTCCCTGAATGCCGATATTGCTTTGCCCGGCCGTTTCCTGATCCATCTTCCGCTTGGCAGGGGCGTGCATTTTTCCAAGCGCATGTCTGAAAGCATTGCCGCACGGCTCAAGCAACAACTGGGCGATCTGCCAAGGCCCGGCGGCTGGGTTGTGCGGCAAGCCGCCGGCGCAGCAAGTGCCGAACAGCTGGCCCACGAAGCCGCCTATCTTGCCGGCGTATGGAAAGATAAGGCCGAAGGCGCTATCGCCATCAGGCCCAACAACACGGTTCAGCATGCGATCGTGGAACATGCGGACTGCGAAAAAATTATCGTTCCCAACAAGGCGGCGCACAAAAAGCTTTGCGCGTGGCTCGAAGCGGCGGCGCCCGATTTGCTTGGGCACGCGGAAGCGGACAAGCCCCCGGCTTCGATTGATCTCGATGCCCTGATGGCGGGGCTGCTGGGTGCCGAAGTTCCGCTCGCGGGCGGCGGCACGCTTATCATTCAGGAAACTGCCGCGCTGACGGTGGTGGATGTGAACGCGGCGGACCGCAACAACTACCTGCAGGTAAATCTATGTGCAGCGGAGGAAGTCGCGCGGCAGATCAGGCTGCGTAACCTTGGCGGCATGATTGTTGTGGATTTTATCCGCCTTCCCAAGCAGGCGGAGCGTGATAAGGTTTTGCAGAAACTGCGTACTGCGGTCGCGGGCGATTCCGCAGGCGTGGAAATATTCGGCTACAGCCGCATGGGCCTTGTGGAAATGACGCGGGTCAGGCGCGGCCAGCCTTTAAGCGAAGTGATGGGGGGCTAAATGGACGGGGACAAGGCAAGGCGGTATCACCCCGGCGCGCCATGCCCGATTTGCGGCAAACCGGCGGCCGAGGGCAAATTCCAGCCTTTTTGTTCGGGCCGCTGCGCGCAAATCGACCTCGGGCGGTGGCTGGGGGAAAAATACCGTGTGCCGACGGACGAATTGCCAACGGACGGTGCTTCGCAGGAAGCCGATTTAGACAAGGATAGCTAGGATTATGGCCGGTCATGCCGGTCGCTGGACAAGCGGGCGCGAGTTTTCTATAAGCGGTGGCCTTGTCTGTTAAGGTTTTTCCAGTATGCCTGGGTAGCTCAGTTGGTAGAGCAGGGGACTGAAAATCCCCGTGTCGGCGGTTCAAATCCGTCCCCAGGCACCATTTGCCGAACAGGCTATCGAGCATGAAGCCGGAAACCGAAAGCCGTTCAAAAGGCATCATCCTGATGGTGCTGACGACGTTTATTTTTGCATGCACGGATACAAGCGTGCGCTGGCTGAATTCCGTTTATTCGCCTTTTCAGATTGCGGCATTTTGTTCCGCTATCGTGACCGCGTTCTATTTTCTGTATGCGTTCTTGCGCGGGCGGTTGGCGGGGCTGCGTTCGCGCCATCCGGGCAAACAGTTTTTACGGACGGTGATTGCCGCCAGCGGCAACCTGATGGCGATCTACACGTTCAAATATCTCACGGTGCCGAACGCCTACGCAATTTTTTATGCCGCGCCGATCATCATCGCGCTGCTTTCAAGCCTGCTGCTGCGCGAGCATCCGACGAAGGTGCAGGGCGCGGCGATTATCATCGGTTTCGGCGGCATGGTTTATATTCTCAGCCCCGACGTGACCGAAAGCGTTATGGGCGTCGGGCTGGCGATGGGGTGGATGTTTTGTTATTGCTGCAACATGCTTCTGATCCGCTCGATGCCGGATGAGCCGAAGCTTACGATCCCGTTCTATACGGCGCTGGCGCTGTTCTGTATTTCCCTGCCGTTCGCGTGGAACGATCTGCCCGCCATTGAAACGGCGCATATTTTGCCGCTTGTTGCCATCAGTATAGCGTGGGGAGCCGGGCTTCTGATGCTGGCGACCGCCTTCATGCTTGCGCCCGCGCCGTTGATCGCGCCGCTGATGTATCTGGAAATGCTGTGGGCGACCATTCTCGGTTACCTTATTTGGCAGACGCTGCCGACGCCGGGCCTTATCAGCGGGGCGCTGGTTATTATCCTCGCGGGGCTTATGATCGTGTGGGATGAATGGCGGCAAGGCCGCCGGAGTTATATCAAAGCCGGTGCCAAGGCCGGGGCTGGGCACTGAAGGCCCTATTTGCTTATTGCCGGAAGCCTTGCTAGAAGCTGCATAACGCAACAACCAAGGCCGTTTTCATGAGAGTCGACGCTAACACGGTCCGCCCGGGCCATGTGCTTGATTTCAACAACAAGCTCTGGGTGGTTCAGAAGATACAAATCGTAAGTCCCGGCAAGGGCGGCGCTTTCATTCAGGTTGTGATGAAGGATGTGCGCGCGGGCACCAAGCTCGATCAAAAATTCCGCACCAGCGAAACGGTCGATCGCGTGCGTTTGGACGAACACGAAATGCAGTATCTTTTTTCCGAAGGCGACATGTTTACCTTCATGGATCAGGCCAATTACGAACAAATCGCCATTCCGCGGGAGATCATCGGCGATCCCGCCGTGTATTTGCAGGACGGCATGGTCTGCACCGTGCAGACATATGAAGGCAGCCCGCTTGGTGTCGAGCTTCCCTCGCACGTCACCCTGACGATCGCTGAAGCCGACCCGGTTGTGAAGGGGCAGACAGCTTCGTCGTCCTATAAACCCGCCATCCTTGAAAACGGTGTGCGCGTGCTGGTGCCGCCGCATATATCGGCCGGCGACCGAATTGTTGTTAGTACCGCTGACAGCAGCTACGTCGAACGCGCCAAGGGATAAGCAGCCATGCCCGTTCGTTCCGCGCTAATTACAGTGATGGCGCGTGCCGCCGAAAAGGCCGCGCGTGGCCTGAAGCGTGATTTCGGCGAGGTCGAACATTTGCAGGTTTCGCGCAAGGGCCCGGCTGATTTCGTGAGCACCGCCGACCTGAATGCCCAGAAGATATTGCGCGACGAACTGGCCCGCGCCCGTCCCGAATTCGATTTTCTGATGGAAGAGGGCGAACAGAAACAAACCGGCAAAGACAATCGCTGGATTATCGACCCGCTTGACGGCACTACCAACTTTTTACACGCCGTGCCGCACTGGTGCATTTCGATCGCCGCCGAATGCAGGGGCGAAGTTATCGCCGGTATTGTATTCGAGCCGCTGCGCGACGAGATGTTCTGGGCCGAAAAGGGCACGGGCGCATACAACAACCACCAGCGCCTGCGCGTTTCCAGCCGCAGCGACCTGAGCGAATCGCTGATCGCGACCGGCTTTCCCTTCAAGGGCAGCAAAAAAGACCCCGCGAGTTTCATGAAGGAAGTTGAGAGGATCATGCCCCAAGTAGCTGGAATCAGGCGGGCCGGGTCTGCGGCGCTTGATCTCGCCTATGTCGCGGCGGGCCGTTATGACGGCTATTGGGAAACCGGCATTAACCTTTGGGATGTTGCCGCGGGTGCCCTTTTGGTCACAGAGGCCGGGGGCTTCATAAGCCCCATTAAAAAGGGCGAAAACCCGCTTATCAGCGGGGCTTTGGTGGCAAGCAACGATCCCCTGCATGACCGTTTGGTCGCCATGGTGCGCGGCACCTGAAATCAGAGCATCCCTTTGATAGCTCTCGACTTTTCGCCAGTTCGCCAGTAGAACAGTAAGCTATTGATTCCCGGACTTCTGGTAAGGTTCATGCCGCTTCGTCCCGCCGTTTTTGCAAAGATTGCCCGCAGCCTGCTTGTCGCAGCTGCGGCGACCCTGTTTTTGGGTTTTGCCGCCGATGCGCAGGCGAAAGAAATCGTGATCGGCGATGCGGGCGTGACCGCCAAGCAGGAAGATTATTTGCCGTCACCCACAGCTACGGCCCCCGCGCCCACCCGCTCCGCTTCGGAAGGTTGGCCATGGAATGTTCCCATCAAGCAAGAAGATTGGGGCATTGGCGCGAAGGCGCGCGAAAAGTTCGAAGAAACCCAGCCCAAGCATCGCTACTACCCTTATGTGAAACAGGAAGCGCCGGAAGGCACCGGTACGCTGCGCCCGCCGGTCATGAGCGGCGGTCATGATGCGCCCGCGGATCAGCAGATATCGCAGGGCCTGCGCGATACGCTGCAGGATGCCGGCGCATCGACCGTGCGGCCGCTTTTCGCTCCCTCCGCCGCGCCGACCGAATTGAAAGCTTTTGACGAAACCGGCAAATGCGTCGAGCAACGCGTGACATGGATCAAGCGCTGCGCCGAAATCGGCTACCCTTCCACCTTTACGGGGCAGGTGCGCGGCGAAACTCGTGTCATTTGCCCGGAAGGGACGCTGAAAGATTCATGGCTCAGCAACAGCTGCAACCCGCCGGGCATGATGGAAGAGGCGGGCGCGCAGCCTGCCGCCACGCCCGATGCACCTGCGCCGGCGAGCACGATAACAGACGCCGCCACGGGGGATGTGTTGCCGCTTGCGGTGCTGCCGCAGAATACGCAAAACCGTCAGGCGCAACCGATGATGCCCTATGCGGCGGAAGCGGCCGGGCAGATGACGGGACTGGCCGATGGCCAGTGCGGCTTCGCCAATAATTCCGTCACCAACGCCGCGCCGATCGAGGGTTTGTGCAATAGCGGCGCGCCGGGTGCCGTTACGGGCGAAGGCCCGTGGCGCTGGAGTTGCGGCGGGACCAACGGCGGAATGGCCGTCAATTGTGCCGCACTGCCGCCCGGCAGCACGCCTGCGGTTGCGGCCAGCGGCGGCACGGATGGCGTTTGCGGCCCGGCCCACAATGCAGGCGCCATCACAGCGCCTTCCACAAATCTTTGCGCGGCGGGCGAAGCAAGCGAAGTCAACGGCAAAGGTCCGTGGTTCTGGGCTTGTTCCGGTATCAATGGCGGCAAGCCGATGGCGTGCCAGGCCGTTGTCAGGGTCGATGGTGCTTGCGGTGCCGCGGATGCGGTAGGCTCGAAGGATCGCCCGGCTGATGGGCTGTGTCTGCGCGGCGCGCCTGGCCCCGTAACCGGTACCGGGCCCTGGTCATGGACCTGCGCGGGCGAATATGGCGGTACAGCCGCGCAATGCAGCGCGAACGTAAGCGTGGATGCCGTTTGTGGCTCTGCGGCCGACCGCGGCGCGACCCTGCTGCCGATTTCCGATCTTTGCCGCGAGGGCCAGGCCAGCGAAGTAAAAGGTACCGGCCCCTGGACCTGGGTTTGCAGCGGCTTCAATGGCGGCAAGCCGGCGCAATGCCGCACACTGGTGAGCATTGACGGCATTTGCGGCGCTGCCAACGGCAAGCCGGCAAACATGAAACCCGCAAGCGGTCTTTGCGCAGGCGGCGATGCATCAAGCGTTGCCGGTAATGGCCCGTGGGAATGGAACTGCACAGGTATGAACGGCGGCATGAATGTCAGCTGTATCGCGCCGTATGTTGAACCCGCCCCGGCTGTGCAGGAACCGTTGCTTGAAGAACCGCCGGCGCAGGATACGGAAATATTCGAACCGCTGATGCCGCAGGAAAGCATGCCCGAACGCGTGCCCGAATTTATCGCGCCCGGTGAACCTGCCGCATCTGAGCCGCATGCGCTGAATACCCCGCCGGAAATGTCGGCGAACGAACCCGCGCTTGCGCCGGAAGCGCCCGTGCATGAGGAAATGCCCGTGATGGCGCAAAGCCATGATGAACCCTTGCCCGCTTTGCCCGAAGCGCCGGAAGAAGTGCCCGCGGCGGCGAAAACAACGGTTAGCGAAGCAGCGCCCGCCCCGGAGCCCGCCGACACTTATTATAGCGAAGCGGACGAGCTGAACGCGCGTGCCCGTCGCGCCTATGATGCCGGTAAGCAGCCGGGCTTTATCGAAGCCTATGAAGAACCTGCGCCAAAGACCGCGGCCGCCGAAGCCAGCGAACCGGCTGTCGCGGAAATGACAGTTGCGCCAGTACAGCAAGACGTTGCCGTTCCGCCCGCGCCAGAACCCGTTACGGCCATGCAGGAAAGCCCGGAACCGGCCGCCATGCCCGTCGCGCCGGTTGCCGAAGAACCCGCGCCCGTGCCGCCGCCGGTTGTTGCGGCTGCTCCCGTGGTTGCAGGCGGCACCTGTGGCAGCGCGACGGAGAAAGCCCGCATTACCGAACCCAAGAAAGATTTGTGCGCCGAAGGCACCGCCGGCTATGTGGAAGGCGATGGCCCGTGGCACTGGACCTGTACCAATGATGCAACCGGCGGTGTCACCAACTGCGTAGCGCCTGTGCCGGTGCTGGCCTATTGCGGCGCTGCCGCTGAAAAGCCTGCGGGCATTGAGCCGGTGAAGGATCTGTGCGCGCAGGGTACTCCGCGCGACATGGAAGGCAATGGCCCGTGGACCTGGGCATGCGATGGGGGTGCGGGCGGCATGTCGGTCACCTGTTCCGCGGAATTTGATGCAGCGTTGCAGCCCACCGAAGCGATGGCGCATGCACAATCCGCGCCCGTCGCCCCCGTATCGGAAGGTGAATTCCTGCCCCCGACCATGCCCGCCAGGCTTGCCGTCAACGGCCAGTGCGGCAAGGCCGCCGGGGTCGCCACCAAGCAGGCCCCGCAAACCGATTTGTGTGATGCGGGTGGCGCCAGCAGCGTTGTGGGCGAAGGTCCATGGAACTGGGTATGTGAAGGTACCGATGGCGGCGAACCCACGCCTTGCACCGCACCGCTGGCCGAAGCGGTGGTCGCACGCAACGAACCTAAGGCTGGCGCGGGTGCCGTGAATGGCTTGTGCGGCAAGGCACATGGCATCGCCCATGCGGCTGCGCCTTCCGGCGATCTGTGCGCTTATGGCAACCCGACGTCTGTCGATGGTGACGGGCCGTGGGGCTGGACCTGCGAAGGTATTGATGGCGGCAGCGCCGTTGGTTGCGTGGCGTTGCGCAGCGGCGGCAGCGGCGAAAGCCTCGTGACGCCGACCCTGGGCCAGCCCGCGCCCGAAGCCATGCCCGCGACCGACCTTACAACCCCCAAGCTGGCCGAAGCGGAAACCGCCAGCCTGCCGCCCCTGCCGCCGGCCCCGGCCCCCGATATGCCGGTTGCACCCGTGACAACCAACAACATCGCCCCCGGGGTCAGCAACTATGCCCCGGCCGAACCGATCCGCAGCCTTGCACAGCCCGAACCGGCGATCCGCAGCGGCGTGGTCGCGCCCCGCGGCGCGCCCATAAGGATCGATGCGGATCTTTCAAGCATCGCGTTTGAAGGCAGGTCGGATGAGCTGACCGAAGAAGGCATCGTGACCGCCGCCAAGGTCGCCCGGTTGCTCGTGAACAACCCTGGCAGCCGCATTCAGGTGACGGCCTATGCCGCCAACAATAACGATGTATCGACGCGTGAAGCCCGCCGCATCTCGCTGGCGCGCGCGCTTGCGGTCCGCAATACACTGATCGGGCAGGGCGTCGATAGCAGCCGCATCGACGTCAGGGCGATGGGCGCGAACGTGCCGTCGGGCGAACCGGACCGCGTCGATCTCACCTCAAACTGATTATTTCTAAGCGGGCTTTTAGGGCTGGATATCTTTTGTCAGTCTGGCGCAGGGCACCTTTTGCCCCGTATAAAGCGCATGCATGGTGTCGGTGACGAACTCGTATCCGTTTTGCTCGAAAAAAGGAATGGCGTTCAGCGGGCTGGTGACCCAGCATCGATGCAGGCTCAGGTTGCGGGCCTTGTCTTCAAGCGCGATCAAAAGATGCGAGCCAAGCCCGCGCCGTTCGTGCCCGGGCATGATATAGAGACCGAAGATATCGGCGATGCGCTTTTCTTCCTCGATATGAAAGCAACCGTAACCGGCGAGCTTATGCTCGAATTCGATCACGATACGGGTCTCGCCGTGCGGGTTGGCCCTGAATTCGTTCAGCGCGGCGGTGTCCAGCTTGCCGCTCCAGCCTTCAAGGATATCCTTGTCATAGACGCCGCCCGCAATTTGGTGGACCGCAAGATAGCGCAAGGCGAACATCGCTTCGATGTCATCATCGCGGTGGGCGCGGACAATAAGCCCGGTTCGGGTGGCTTGTTGCATGCTCATGCCCCTATTATGCCTCAAGAATCGTGCAAATAAAAACGGCGCCGACTATAAAGGCGGCGCCGTTTAAATCATTATATAGTGTCAGCGCTTAGCGGACATACACATGAACTTCGGGGGACTGCGCCGAAGCCGCTTGCGTGTTCGCGACAGCGATACGGGTCGAAGACAGGCCAAGCTGCATCAACGAACGCTTGATCGTTTCCGCGTTACGCTGGGCTACTTCGGATGCCCGGGCCAGATCGGATGAATCGCCGCTGCTCGGTGTAACCGCAACGATCGTGAAATCAGCGTTGGGGCGACGGTCGAGCGTGGTGCTCACGGCCTGCGCCAGCTGCTGTTCGTATTGCACGACCGGCTTGTTGAAGCGAACCAGCACCAAAAGCTTGCCTGCGCTGGGGGCCACGGCGGCATCAGGTGAGGGCAGAGCTGCCATTGCGCGGGGCGAGGTCGGCTCGGCCGCGCCGATGATGCCAAAGCCGGATGTGGATGCGTTCTGATCGAGCGACATCACAGGAGCCGTGTTGACCAGCACAGGGCGGTTTCCGACGCCGCCGCCAAGCAGTTCGCCGCGGTTGACCGCGAGCGCAAGCGCCTGGAGGTTGGAACGTTCGGTGGTCAGATAGGCGGTCTGGCGTTGCACGTCGTCCGTCACCTGGTTGCGCAGATAATCAACCTGAACGATCAGACGGCTGATTTCGTCGCGCAGCAGCGCGAGCTGGTCGTGATCTTCATCAATGGCGCCCGAAAGGTGGAACGCGGCCTGGATGGATTCAAGCAGGAAGGCGGAAAGCGATGCATCGCTCGCGATTGCTGTTGAAAGTGAATTGAGGCGGGTGAGCGATTGCGTCACTTCGTTCAAAGCCGCGTCCGCTTCATCCCACTGACGCAGCAGGATGGGGTTGCCGCGCGTGGTGCCGTGCTGCAGACGGGCGGTGATTGCCGCTACCGTGCTGTGATACTGGACCGCGCCGGCCGCGCCGTTAGAGCGCGACTGCATGAATTCACCGGCATTGTTGTTAACGGAAGCGCGCAGACGAAGCACTTCGTCGCGCAGTTCGACCGCACGTTGGCCGACAGCCGTGCCGCTTGAGGGGCCGAAATTCGCGAGCGCATCATCGCCGCCTGCCATGGCCGAGGCAACCAGCCCGCCATCCGGCGCGGGCGCGTTATCGACAACCGACATCGCCATCGGGTCCATCATCGCGTCATTGCCATCGGGCATCGCCATGGTGGCTACGGGTGATGTGGTGGCGTTGTTCGGCAGATTCAGGGAGCGTGTCTGGGCGAACGCGGGGGTCTGAAAAGCAATGCTGCAAGCGGTGATCGCGAGCATAAAGCGCCAATTGTTGTGCATCTTACTGGATCCTCGTGGTTCGCCGTAGCGGATAGGTCGGTCACTTACTGTTTAGAGGGCTTGAGCCCGGAAGCCAAGCCGTTCCTGTGCGATATGAGTCGCGAAGGATACTATCTGCTAAGTAGCCATAAAACAAGACGAATTGGCAACTGTAAGGGGTCTGACCGTGGCGGATTTGCCACTATTCCTTGGCGGCCTTCGTCTTCTTGGGCTTGCCCACAGCCTTGGTTTTGGCTGGCTTTTTGGGTTTCTCGCCACCATCGCCGCCTGCGTTCTTGGCGGCCTTTGCGGCAAGGATTTCAAGGGCCTGTTCGAGGGTCAGGCTGTCCGGATCATAGGCCTTGGTGATGGTGGCCATCATCTTGCCGTGCTTCACATACGGCCCGTACCGGCCGGTATGCTGGGTAACGGCCTTGCTGTCGCCCGGGTGGTTGCCAAGATTTTTGGCCGGGCTGGACTGGCGCTGGTTGCCGCCCTTGCTCGGTTCGGCCAGCAGCACGACGGCGCGGTTAAGCCCGACTTCAAGCACGCTATCGTCAGCCGGCAGGCTTTTGTAGCGCGAACCCATTTTCAGATATGGGCCGAACCTGCCGACGCCGGCGAGAATCATTTCGCCATCTTCCGGATGCTTGCCGATCTCGCGCGGCAGCCCGAGCAGCTTGAGCGCGGTCTGCAGATCGACCATGTTCGGGTCCATATCCTTGAGCAGCGAAACGCGCTTCGGTTTCGGGCCGGTATCGGCTTTTTTCTTTTTCTTCTTTTTCTTCTTGCCGTCTTCGGGTTCCTCGGTTTTTTCCAAGACCGGTTCAGGCGCGACCACGGTTTTTTCGGGGCCAAGCTGTACATACGGGCCATAGGGGCCGACGCGCACGGAAACCGGCAGCTTGGTGGCCGGGTCCTGGCCCAGCTCCTTCGGACCTTCGAGATGCGGCTTGCCGTTTTCGCCCGACTCTATGACCGCGAGCGGCCGTGTGTTCTTGCAGGTGGGGTAATTGGAGCAACCGATAAAGGCGCCGAACTTGCCAAGCTTCAAGCCGAGCCGGCCGTTGCCGCAGGCCGTGCAGAGGCGGGGGTTGGAGCCGTCTTCCTGCACCGGGAAGAAATGCGGGCCGAGCGCTTCATCGAGCACATCAAGCACATCCGAAACCTTCAGATCCTTGGTGCCGTCGATCGCGGCGGAAAAACCGGTCCAGAAATCGTTCAGGACCTGCTTCCAATCGACATTGCCGGCGGAGATATCATCAAGCTTTTCTTCAAGGTCGGCGGTGAAATCATATTCCACATAATGGCCGAAAAAGTTTTCAAGGAACGCGGTGACGATGCGGCCGCGGTCTTCGGGCGTGAAGCGGCGCTTATCGAGCACGACATAGTTGCGATCTTGCAGGACCTGCATAATGCTGGCGTAGGTTGAAGGCCTTCCGATGCCCAGTTCTTCCAGTTTTTTCACGAGGCTGGCTTCGGTGTAGCGCGGCGGCGGCTGGGTGAAATGCTGGTCGGGCTTGACCTCGTTGCGATCGAGCTTTTCACCTTCCTTCATCGCGGGCAGGCGGGTGGATTTGCTTTCTTCGGAATCTTCCGTCGGATCTTCCTCTTCCACTTCCTGATATACGCGTTGATAACCGTCGAACACCATGACGGAACCGTTGGCGCGGAAAGTAGCCTTGCCGCCGTCGCCCTGAATATCGATCGCGACCTGATCGAGTACGGCGGGCGTCATCTGGCAGGCCGCCGTGCGCTGCCATATAAGCGTGTAGAGCCGCAGCTGGTCGCTATCCAGATATTGCGCGACGTCGTCGGGCTTGCGGTTAATATCGGTGGGGCGGATCGCCTCATGCGCTTCCTGCGCGTTCTTGGCCTTGTTCTTGTAGATGCGTGCCTCATCCGGCAGGTATTTGTCGCCATAGTCGCGACCGATCATCTCGCGGATTGCGATGACGGCCTCGCCCGAAAGATCGACGCCGTCGGTACGCATATAGGTAATAAGGCCAACCGCCTCGCCGCCGATCTCGGCGCCTTCATAAAGGTTTTGCGCGGTGCGCATGGTGCGTGTGGCGCTGAAGCCCAGCTTGCGCGAAGCTTCCTGTTGCAGCGTGGATGTGGTGAAGGGCGGTGCCGGGTTGCGGCGTGCCTGCTTGCGCTCGATCGTGCCGACATCAAAGCTCAGCGTGTTGATCAACGCGACGGCGGCGGCAGCATCGGATTCCGTCTTGAGTGCGAACTTATCGAGCTTCTGGCCCTTCAGCTGTGTCAGGCGGGCGGGGAAGGTCTGGCCGCCGCCGGTCTTGAAGATGGCTTCGATGGTCCAGAATTCCTGCGCCTTGAATTTTTCAATTTCGGACTCGCGTTGGCAAATAAGGCGCAGCGCGACCGACTGCACGCGACCGGCCGAGCGCGAGCCCGGAAGCTTGCGCCACAGAACCGGCGAAAGCCGGAAGCCGACAAGGTAATCGAGCGCGCGCCGCGCCATATAGGCGTCGATCAAGGGCTGATCGAGCCGGCGCGGGTTCGCCATGGCATCTTTTACGGCTTGCTTGGTGATTTCGTTGAAGGTGACGCGGTGGACCTGTTTGCCGTCCAGCACGCCTTTGTCTTTCAGGACTTCAAGCACGTGCCATGCAATGGCTTCGCCCTCGCGGTCCGGATCGGTCGCGAGGAAGACTTCTTGCGCTTGCTTGGTGCTGCTGGTGATTTCGTTGATCGCGCGGCTGGCGCGGTCGCCGATGGCCCAATCCATCGCGAAACTTTCGTCCGGGCGGACGGAACCGTCTTTGGGGGGCAAATCGCGGACATGGCCGAAGGAGGCGATGACCTTATAGTCACTTCCCAAATACTTATTGATTGTTTTCGCCTTGGCCGGCGATTCGACGACGACGAGTTTTGTTGCCACGCGTTTAACTCAGCTTCCTATGCAACCAGCATAACCTTGTTTCCGGGCAGGCGCTGGGCCCGCCCCGCCAGCTCAAGTTCCAGCAGGGCAGTCAGCACCAAAGGCGGCGACAAATGGCACTGCCTGATCAATTCGTCAACTGCCACTGGCGAAGGGCTAAGGTTTTCAATAAGTTGGTCGCGTATTCTTAAGAGTTCATCTTCATCAAGCGGCGCAGGCGGCGGCACAAATGTTTCCTGTTCGGGTTCCGCGACCCTTATATCTTTCGGCAGGTTTGCAAGGATATCCTGCACGCTTTCGACCAGCGTCGCGCCCTGCTTGATCAGGTTGTTGGTGCCCTGACAACGCGGATCGAGCGGCGAGCCGGGAACGGCATAAACTTCCCGTCCCTGTTCGAGCGCGCGGTTGGCGGTAATAAGCGAGCCGGATTTTATCGCCGCTTCAATTACCACGACCCCGAGGCTGAGGCCTGAAATAATCCGGTTCCGGCGCGGGAAGTGCTGTGCGCGCGGTTCGCTGCCCAGCGGCATTTCCGCGACGATGCAGCCGGTTTCCATGATCCGCTGATACAGCGCGCGGTTTTCTTCGGGGTAAATATTGTCGATGCCCCCCGCCAGCACGGCGGCGGTGCCGGTGGACAGGCTGCCGTTATGCGCGGCAGTATCGATGCCGCGCGCCATACCGGAAACAACGGTGACGTTCGCGGCGCCCAGTTCTTGCGCCAGCATCTCCGCCATTTTCTTGCCGTTGATCGAAGCGTTGCGTGCGCCGACGATGGCGATGCATGTTTTTGCAATGCAATCGGCGTTGCCGCGAATGGAAATGAGCGGCGGCGCATCTTCCAGCGCGGAAAGCGGCGCCGGGTAATCGGGCTCGCAGCAGGCAATCAGCCGTGCGCCGAATTTTTCGTGCCGGGCGATTTCATCTTCCGCTTCGGCTGGCGATGGCAGCTTCAGCGCACGGGTGCGGCCGCCTTGGGCGGCAAGCCGTGGTATGTTTTCAAGCACGGCACCAATGCTTCGATAGCGCCCGAGCAGCGTGTGGAAGGTTATGGGGCCGATATTGTCTGTACGGCTGAGGCGCAGCCAATCGCGCCGCTCAGTATCCGACAAGATGTGGCGTGCAGTCATGCCTTTTTTCTTCCGGCAGACGATGGGTTGATGCGCGGCTCGATCCCCGCGAGCAGGCGTTGGATGTTACCCCAGTGACGCATCCAGACGAACGCGCCGACAATAATGGTCAGCATAACAACATCCAGCGAAGCGAAGAATAGCGCGGCCAACGGCGATACGATCATGGCCGCGAGCGCGGCGAGCGAGGAATAGCGCATCAGCAATGCCATCAGCAGCCATGCCGCGATCGCGATCAGGCCGACGGGCCAGCTTGCCGCCAGAAATATGCCGATGGCGGTGGCGACGCCCTTGCCGCCGTTGAATTTAAGCCATACCGGAAATATATGCCCGACCAGCGCCGCGAGGCCCGCGACAGGGGCAAGCCACGGCATGATCAGCGCGCCGACCCCGACCGCGAGCGCGCCTTTTGCTCCATCGAGCAGCAAGGTTGCCGCGGCAAGGCCCTTTTTGCCGGTGCGCAGGACGTTGGTCGCGCCGATATTGCCTGAACCGATGCTGCGGATATCGGGCAGGCCGCTGAATTTTGTCAGCAACAGGCCGAAGGGAATGCTGCCAAGCAGGTATCCTATCGCGGCCGCGGTGGCGATGGCGATGATGTGATCGAGCGTAAGATCGGTCATGATGCGCGCAAGGGGCGACGCTCCGATAAGGAATCGCTTTTAAGGACGGATGCTGATATCTGTTTGACCAGTTTCATCGGCGGCGGACTATAACCTTGAAATCGGCACGTGACAAATCAGCGGCGCGAAATCCTATAAAGGAAAAACCTTTAAAGGATAAATCTTCCGGCGTGTCGGGCGCAAAGGTCGGCAGTGCGACCGTAAAACCGGACGAAGCCAATACCCGGCTCGATCGCTGGTTCGGGCGGCATTACCCCGCGATAAAGCACGGCCAGCTCGAAAAGCTTTTGCGCACGGGGCAAGTGCGGGTTGAGGGCAAGCGCGCGAAGGCGGCGCAGCGGCTCGAAGCGGGGCAACAGATACGCATTCCCCCCATCGGCGCAGCGCCTTCAGCCGGCGCAAACGGCAAGGGCGGCAAACCGGCGGGCGATAACGCCAAGATGCTCGCAAAACTCCGTTCCTGGATTTTGTTCGAAGATAAAGATGTGCTGGCCATCAACAAGCCCGCCGGGCTTGCAGTGCAAGGCGGGCCGGGGCTGACCGAACATCTTGACGATATGCTTGAATGCATGCGCACCCGCGAAGATGGCAAGCCAAAGCTTGTTCACCGGCTCGACCGCGAGACCAGCGGCGTTCTATTGCTCGCGAAGAATGCTTTTTCGGCAAGCAAGCTGACGGCGGCGTTCCGTTACCGCGAAACCAGCAAGCTTTATTGGGCGCTGACCATCGGCGTGCCGGACCCGCCCGCCGGCAAAATATCCGCGCCGCTGATTCGTGAAGGCGAGCGCATGGTCGTGAGCGAAAGCGAAGACGCGCAATCAGCCAAGACGCTCTATAAGGTTGTTGAAGCGGTCGGCAAAAAGGCAGCTTTTGTTGCGCTTTCTCCGTTAAGCGGCCGCACGCACCAATTGCGCGTGCATATGGCCTATGCCGGTACGCCGGTTGCGGGGGATAAATTTTATGGCGGCCCGGTACCTGAGGATTTACTTGAACTTGGGTTAGCCAAGCGCTTGCATTTGCACGCAAGAAGGTTAATCATACCGCATCCTCGCCGGGGTTTCATTGACGTTATTGCGCCACTTTTGCCTGATATGCAAAAAAGCTGGCGCGCGCTGAATTTCGGCACGGACGCTGATGACCTGTTTACGGACGTAAAAACAAGGAGGGAATGACATGGCTGATGAAGGCAAGCCGAACAGTGGCAAGGCTGTCAGACGGATAGGCGCTGTCATAGCTGCGGTCATCTTCATCCCCATCATAGTTATCGGCATCCTTATTGCCACGTTCGACGCCAACAAATTCAGGGGCGAAATTGCCGAAGTGCTGTCCGGCCAGCTTGGCCGTACCGTCACCCTCAACGGCAATATGAGCCTGAGCTTCAGTTCGGGCGGGGCCGTGCTTGTGATCGACAATGTCGAGGTCGCCAACCCGGATTGGGCCAGCCGTCCGATCATGGCCAAGATCGGCCATCTTGAACTCGCGGTCGCGCTCGCGCCGCTGCTCAGCCATAACCTTCAAATCGACCGCTTTACGCTTAGCGCCGCGGATGTCGAGCTTGAAACCAGCAAGACCGGCAAGGGCAATTGGGAATTCAAACCGAAAAAAACCGCAGCAGCCAGCGAAACGGACGCCGAAGATGACGGCGGGGAACAGAGCGTCAGGCTTTCCGTCGATAAAGCGAAGGTCCATGATACGCGGCTCGCTTTCCGTGACGGCAAGACCGGCAAGGTAACGGAAGTGAAGCTTGCCAACCTTGAACTCGCTATCGGCGACGAAACCCAGATTGATGCCGCCGGCGCGTTCGGCGAACAAGATTTTAAGGTCAGCCTTGCGGGCGGCGCGTTTGACGATCTGATTGCCGACAAGGAATGGGCGTTTGAAGGCCGTGCAGCTTTTGCCGGCAACACTGTTGAAGGTTCGGGCAAGCTGCGCCAGAAGGGCAAGATCGTCGATTTGTCCCCCGTGACGCTTGGCACGCCGATGGGCAAGCTGGCGGGTGCCTTGAACATCAACAGCACCGGCGCGCGCCCGAAAATCAAAGGCGAGCTTTCATCCGAAAAGCTGGTGGCCGCTACCAAGACCGAAGGTGTAATCGCGGGCGCGGTTGAAGGCGTGGTCAATGCCGCCGTTCCAAAGCGCATGTTCAGCGAAGACAAGATCGATCTTACCGGTTTGCGCGCGGCGGACGCGAATATCGAGCTTTCGATCGACGCATTTGAAACCCCGGCGGCAACAATCGAACATATCGTAACGGTCGTGAGCCTCGATAACGGCAAGCTTTCGATGATGCCGGTCGGGTTCAGCCTTGCGGGTAACCCGCTGCGTGCGCGGGTCAGCGTCAATGCCGCGCCAGACGTGCCGCAGGTTTCCATGATCCTGCAGGGCGAAAAAATCGACAGCAACAGCCTGCTGGCGCTATGGGACCTCGATAAGGTTGTGGTCGGGCCGACGAACATCGACATCGATGTCAACGGCGCGGGCGATAGCCTGCATGCCATAGCCGCTTCGCTCGATGGGCAGGCTTCGCTGGAAGTCGGCAAGGGTGAAATACCGGCCAGCGGCATGAAGGAAATGGCCGGCGGGCTTATGAACATCCTGCTGCCGGGCGCGGAAGGCGTCACGGATGCGAGCCTTACCTGCATCAGCAGCAAGTTCACGATCAAGAACGGTATCGCGACCGCCAAGGGGCTGCTGGCTGATACCAACCTTGTGACCATCGCGGGTGCGGGCGGCGTGAACCTTGGTGAAGAAACGATCGACATGCTGCTCAAGCCGCTGCCGAAGCAGAAAACGCTGCTTGATGCCGCGGTCCCGCTGCGCGTGACCGGCAAGCTGAACAAGCCCGGCTTCAACCTCGATGCCAGCGGCGTGGCGCAAACGGCAGCCAGCAGGCTGCTTGGCGTGCAGCTGCCGCAAAGCGGCCTTAAGGTTCCTGTGGTGGACAGCAGCAAGGTAACCGCGGGCAACCCGTGCACGCTTGCGCTTGCCAACCCGGTTTATGCCGAACAGGAACAAAAGCCCGGCGTGCTGACGCCGAAGATCGAGGAAGCCAAGCAGGCGATCGAGGATAAAACCAAGGGCGTCGTCGATATGCTGGGCAAGGATCTGGGCGCCAAGCTGTTCGGGAATTGATGAAGCCCGCCAAGCGTTTCTGGAAAAAGGTTGCGGTAGCAGAAGGTGAGGGCGGCGGGTTTGCCATCCTGCTTGATGGCAAGCCGCTCAAGACCCCTGCGGGCCGTGTGTATGCCGTGCCCTTTGCGGCGCTGGCGGAGGCCGTGGCGGCCGAATGGGACGCCGTGGAGCAGGTTATCGAACCCCATAACATGCCGCTGACCCAGCTTTGCGCAACGGCGCAGGATATTGTGCCCGGGCAGCGTGCGCAGATCATCGAACAATTAACGGCCTATGCGGGCGCCGACCTGCTTTGCTACAGGGCCTTGGAACCGACGGATCTGGCTGAGCGGCAGAATGCGCGGTGGCAGCCATTGCTGGATTGGGCGGCGGCACGGTTCGGCGCCACATTGCAAACCACGCAGGGCATTGGTCACATCAAGCAGGATAAAAACACTATCAAGGTGTTAGGCGATGAAGTTAAGCGGCTGGATGATATCGGGCTAGCAGCCTTACAACTTGGCGTGAGCGTCAGCGGTTCGTTGATAACCGGGCTGGCGTTGCTTGAGCGGCATATATCGGCCGATGCTGCCTTTGCCGTCGCCGAGATGGATGCAAGCTATCAGATAGAAAAATGGGGGCTGGACCCGGAAGCCGCAAAGCGGCGCGAAACGGTTCTGGCCGATTTGAAGGCAGTAGAGCGGCTGGCGGCAACGTTGCCCGCCCGGCGCTAAGGTTCTTTCCAGTAAATAAAAAAGGGGCGGCATTTTCATGCCGCCCCTTTTGCAGTTGATTTGCGCCCGGCGCTATTCGCTGCCCAGCGGAGTTGTCATCGGTTCGTAATCATATTCTTCGTACTGCATCGACATCGGCTGAGCCTTGATGCCGAGCTGCTTGTTGCGATACTGGCGGTACACGCTGCGCATCTGCGCGTAGAAGTCGAGCGAGCCTTCCTTCAGGCTGTCGAGCGCTTCGATGTTCTTTTCGCGCTTGACGACGCCGCTGCCGGCAAAACTGCTGTAGTTGAAGATATCTTCGGTGGTGTCGGTGCCGAACTTGGCGATATAGCCCCACGGCGACATCACCATATCCACGCCCTTGCCGATGCCGTCGCGTATGTTCGACGGGCCGAGCAGGGGCAGCACGATATAGGCGCCTTCACCGAAGCCCCAGACATGCAGGGTCTGGCCGAAATCGCCTTCCTGACGATCGAGGCCGACTTCGTCGCTGACATCAAACATGCCGCCGACGCCAGCCACCGTGTTTACAAGGAAACGACCGGCCGTGGTGCCCGCGCTGGACACTTCGCCTTGCATCATGTTGTTGGCGAAGATCACCGGCTCTTCCATGTTGCTGACGATGCCTGCAACGCGGTTGCGGATAAATTCAGGGAAGACGAAACGGTAAGCTTGTGCGATCGGGCGGAACAGAATGCGATCGAGGAAATCATTGACCTCGAAGATACCGCGGTTCATCGGTTCGAGCGGATCGTTGGTGCGCTCGTACTCCGCGCGCTGCGCCGGATCTTCGGGAACGGAAGCGCAAGCGCCAAGCGTTACGCACAAAAGCGCAATCGCAAACGATCGGATGGCCAGACCACGGTATTTCATCGGAGAACCTCTGAGCAGCATTAGGCGGGTAACCGGTTGAATACATACAACAACCAGCTATGCTTTTATGTAACTAATTTGTTACGCCCAAGCAAGGCCGGTAATAAAACCCAGGTGCAAGCAAAAGAATATAACAGGGAAATTGTTAAAATATTCCCCATACTTGCGGTTCCAGGGTGGCTGGAAAGCGAGAGTGACCCAAATGCCACGAGCGTTGTAAAAGCGCTAAATGCTACGGCTCGGGCCATGCTGGACTGCAATGGCTGCTGCCCCCCGGCCCGCCAATAGATCAGAAAATATATTGAGAATGAGACCCCGAGCCCCAGTAAAAGGGGCAAGCCGATGATATTTGCGAAGTTTATGGGCAGTCCGATCAAAACGGCGGTGCCGAGCGTCAGCAAACCGGCGAGAATCAGCGGTGCCAGCAATGCCGCCACGTCGAACGGCCGCCGTAGCGCAAGGAAGGCCAGCAGCGCGATGGCAATAAGCGCGCCGGTTGCGGCTTGAATGAACGCCTGAACGATCGTGTTGCCCGATTCCTGTATCGAGATGGGGGTTCCGGTCGCTTCCGGTGCTATGGCCCGCACCGCCTTGGTGAAGGCGATCATGGTTTGTCGGTCGCGGGGGCTTACCCCTTCGGCCAGCGCGGGGTGCACTTCAATGCGGGCCCGCCCGTCTGCCGCCACCCAATCTTCGCGTAAATCCTGTGGGATGTCGTCCGCAGTGACGGGCTTGTTTGCGGCAAGCAACTGCTTGATGGCTTCGATTTGCGCGAGCATGCCGTTCACCAGCGCGGCCTTGAGCCGCTCATACAGTTCCGGCGTGTCCCTATCCGCCAACGCATCGAGGGCTGCGAGCAGTGCGGGTCCGGGTGCAAAATTATCCGCGCTGATTGCGCGTAGGTTTTGCCGAACTTCGTTGATGGCGAGCGATATTTCTGCGTTCGTTGGCGGCGGGCGGATAACCGGCGGAAAGAGCGTGGGTGCCAGCAGCATGTTTGCGTCCGCAACGATGGCAAGCTTGTCTTCCTGTTCGCGGGGTATAAAGCTGCTGAGGGTCATGGTGCGCGCGACTTCGGGCAGCGCCCGCAGCTTTTCTTTCAGGGTGTCGGCGGCCGCCAGATCGGGCGCAAGGATTTCGATGGTATAGGGGTTGGTGGCGGGGTCGTCGATCAGGCTCAGCAGCGTCGCGACGGATTCAGTTTTCGGATCCTTCAGATTGAGCGGGTCAAAATCGAAATGCAGTTGTGTGGTTAACCCCGCGCCGGCAAGCGCGGCCAAGGCGGCACCGCAAAGCACCAGCTTGCGGCGGGTCAGCAGAAAATTGTCGATCGGTGCGGTCCAGCGGAAACCCACGGTTTCCGGTTCTGCGGGCGGTCTGAAGATGGTGATTAGCGCGGGCAAAAGGGTGAGGTTAAGCGCAAGCGCGATGATCATGCCGCATCCGGCAATCAGGCCCAGCTCGGCGACGCCCGCATAATCCGTCGGCGTAAAGCACAGAAAGCCGGCGGCGGTGCAAATGCCTGCCAGCAAAAGCGGCTTGGCGATGATGCGCGCGGTTTCCTGTATCGCGGTTGTGCTGTCGGGGTGGATATGATGCTGGTCGCGGAAGCGCACACCGAACTGTATGCCGAAATCGACCGCTATGCCGACGAACATCACGGCGAAAGCGACCGAAATCAGGTTCAGCGAACCGGCCATGAAAAGACCCGTTGCCGTCGTCAGCGCCAGCCCGCACACAAGCGTGACGATAATGGGAATAACAAGCCGCAGCGTGCGCAACGCCACAAGCAGAAGCGCAAGCACGGCGATCAGCGAACCGATGGTCGCGAGCCCCATGCCTTCGGCCACGCTCGCGAATTCCTCGTCATTCAGCGCGACGCTGCCGGTCAGCTTCACTTCGATGCCGTTGTCCGGCGTAAGGCCCAGTTCGCGCGCGGCTTCGCGCACGTGTTTGCCCGCTTCGGCGCCGGGCGAAAGCGCGGTGTAATCGAGCACGGGCTGCATCAAAATAAAGCGTCGCGCGCTGTTGAAGCTGCCGCCATCGCCCGTGATCAGCCCTTGCCAATCAAGCGTGACGTTCTTGCCGTCCGTAACGTCGGCGATCACTTTCGTCATTTTCCCGACCGCCGCGGCGGTTTGCGGCGTATTGCCGTATCCGCGCTTGATGCCTTCTAGTACGAGCGACAGCGTGCCGAACAGACCGCGCAAGGAAGGATCGGCCGCCAGCGTGCCCAGTAACGGCTGGGCTTGCATGAGCTGGTTCGTGGTTTCGGTCAGTTCCGCGGTATCGAGCAGCAATAACCCGTTTTGCCGGTAGAAGGGCAGGGCGTCCGGCCGTTTGATGCTGTGGTACAGGCTGGGCGTCTGCTGCAGTTTTTCGTAAAGCCGTGCGGCGGCGCTTTCCGCTTCGCCGCTGTTGCGTCCTTCGATCACGATCAGCAACAAATCATTGTGTTGGGGGAATGCCCGCTCGAGCTCCTTTTCGTTGATACGCCAACCGAGATCGGACGCCAGAAGCGTATTGACGTCGGTGTTCATTTTGAAATGGTGTGCGGTGTACCAGACGCCAAAACCGGTCAAAGTGATGGCGCAGAGCAACACCGGCCATGAAAATCGGCGGCACCAGTCAACAATCGCTACGATCAGTGTTGTCAGCATGGGCGATTGTGTACTTTAATCTTTAATTCTGTGCAAACAGGGGGCACACTTGAACAGCTTTGACACGTCCATCCTATTATACCTGAACCAGTTTTCGCACCAGTCGATCTGGTTCGATACCGTTATGCATGCCTTCAAATCAAGCAATATACTCAAGAGCGGCATTTACATGGCCATGGTCTGGTTCGCGTGGTTTGCGAACACCGGGCCGCATGACGAGCGCAAGCGGCGGGAAAATGCCCTAACGGCGATCATGGCCGCGATCATCGCCCCGTTGGTGGCACGGCTGCTGGTTATTGTGCTGCCTCATCGGTTGCGTCCGGTCCAGAACCCCGACCTCCCTTTCCAGAAATCATTCTTCCTTGAAACCGATAATCTTGATACCTGGAGTTCGTTTCCAAGCGAGCATGCCACGCTTTTCTTCACGATAACGGTGGCTTTGTTCTTCGTTTCCCGCAGGCTCGGGCTGATCGCGCTGGCTTATGCGCTGTTTTTGAGCTTTGTGCGCGTCTATCTTGGGCTGCATTATCCGACCGATATCATGGGCGGCATGGTGGTGGGGGCCGGAGTTGTCCTGCTGCTACGCTGGCCCGTTATCAAGCAGCTTTATGTGCGTCCGGCATTTTATATCCATGAAAAATACCCGGGCCTGTTTTATGCGGGTATGTTCTTATTGTGCTGCGAAATAGAAGAGATGTTCTTTGATATACAGCTCTATCTCGGGCACGCGATAAAATACTTATTCTGATCAGCGTCCGCGGGCGCTGGTCAGCATGCTTTCGGTGATAGGCACGCCCGGATCATATTTGCCGCGGCGGATCACCATGAAAGATTTGACGTGATTGACGTTCGGCGCGCTCGTGAGATGCGTGGTCAGGAACTTCTGGTAGGTTTCCATATTTTCGGCGACGATCTTGAGGATGTAATCGGCTTCACCCGCAAGCATGTAGCATTCGCGGACCATCGGCCATGACTGGACCAGCTTTTCGAACTGCCCGAGATCGGTTTCGGCATGGCTGGTCAGGCTGACTTGCACGAAAATGGTGGTGCCGTAACCAAGCCTGTCGGATGCCAAATCTGCATGGTAACTTTTGATGAACCCGGCTTCTTCAAGTGCACGCACCCGGCGCAGGCAGGGCGGGGCCGAAATACCGGCCTTTTTCGCCAGATCGACATTCGTCATACGCCCGTTTTCCTGCAAGTGGCGCAGGATTTTGATATCAATCCGGTCGAGTTTGACGCGTTTCATGGGGCGATCTAAGACAGGGATATGGTTAGCCAGACGAACAAGACTATTAGGCCATCCCGTGATCCCGCGCAACTTTCTTGCTGGGTTGTGACGGATGGCAAAGCAGGCATGGAAAATCAGTGCCTTGGCCTTGCGGAAGCCCTTGGCCTGCAACCCACTGTTAAGCGTATAAAATTACGTAGCCCGTGGCGGCAGCTCACGCCCTATTTGCGCACCGGCAAGCGTTTCGCTTTCAGCCACAAGGGAGACGCGATCGAGCCACCCTGGCCCGATCTTCTGATCGCCACCGGCAGGCACAGCATTCCGGCATCGTTGCGCGTGCGGCGGCAAAGCATGCAGGGCGGGCAGCCCGGTACGCTCACGGTGCAATTGCAAGACCCGGTTATCAACCCTTCGCGCTTTGATCTGGTTGTCGTGCCGCGCCACGATGGCTTGACGGGCGCGAATGTGATGACGACGCGCGGGGGGCTGCATCGTGTCACGCCGGCCATGTTGGAAAATGAAGCACGGAAGCTTGCGCCGAAGGTTGCGCATTTGCCGCGGCCATATGTTGCCGTGCTGATCGGCGGTGCGAACAGCGTGTATCAATTCGGCCCGCGTGAAATGATCCCGCTCAGCGTTCAACTTTCCGCGCTGGCGCGCAGCATGCCCGCAAGCCTGCTGGTCACGCCTTCGCGCCGCACGGGCGAAGCCAATATGGCGATTTTGCAGGCGGGGTTACACGACGTGCCAAGTTTCTTATGGGATGAAAACGGGGACAACCCCTACTACGGCATGCTGGGACTGGCGGATTACATCGTGGTCACATGCGATTCCGTCAATATGGTTTCCGAAGCCTGTACCACGGGCAAGCCCGTTTATGTGATCGATTTGCCCGGCGGCTCGGACAAGTTCCGGCGTTTTCATCAGGGCATGCGTGATGACGGCCTTGCGCGGATTTTCGAAGGCGCGCTGGAAAATTATTCCTACCAGCCGCTTGATGATGTCAGGCTGGTGGCGGAGCGCATCCGTCGCTTGCTGAACGGAAACGAGGAGCGCGCAACTATCGGGGCTAAGCATGACGATTGAAGCGGCGTCATTTTTGCGCGGTATGTTCGATGCCGCGTTGGATGCCGTTAAGGCGGAAGACCGCGTGCCGCTTTATCTGCCGCGCCCGCCCAAGGGTAAAACCGTCGTTGTCGGGGCAGGCAAGGCAGCTGCGATTATGGCCAAGGCGGTAGAAGACCATTACGAGGGCGATGTTAGCGGTCTCGTGATTACCCGCTACGGACACGGCGTGCCGTTGCAAAAAATCAGAATGGTGGAAGCCGGCCACCCCATGCCGGACGATGCGGGGCAGGAGGCTGCGCGCGCGATCCTCGAGCTTGCGGGCACCCTTGGCCCGGATGATTTGCTGCTGTGCCTGATTTCCGGCGGCGGTTCGGCGTTGCTGTCGCTTCCGGCGCAAGGCCTTTCGATGGCCGACATGCAGCAAGTTACAAAAAGCCTGCTGCTTTCCGGCGCCAACATCGGCGAGATCAACTGCGTGCGCAAACATATATCTGCGATTGCGGGCGGACGGCTGGCGCGCGCGGCAAAAGGCGCGCGGATCGTCACGCTGATGATTTCGGATGTGCCGGGCGACGATCTCTCCGTGATCGCTTCCGGCCCGACGGTGGCAGACCCGACCTGCTTCGCTGATGCTGCAGGTATTTTGAAGAAATATGCGATCGATTTGCCACCTGCGCTTGAAAAACATCTCGCGGCCGCCAGCGACGAAAGCGTAAAACTCGGTGATCCGTGCCTGGCGCGTGCCGAGGTTGTTATGGTTGCGAAGCCACAAGATGCCCTTGATGCGGCGGCGGCATTTGCGCGCACGCAAGGCATTACTCCGCTCGTGCTTGGTAACGCCATCGAAGGCGAGGCGCGCGATGTCGCGCTCGTAATGGCAGGCATGGCGCGACAGGTCGTGGAACACGGGCAGCCGATACCTGCGCCGTGCGTGCTGATTTCGGGCGGTGAAACGACCGTGACCGTCAAGGGCAAGGGGCAGGGCGGCCGTAACTGCGAATTTCTGCTGAACTTTGCAATCGCGACAGAAGGGCTGGCGCATGTTCATGCCATCGCCTGCGACACGGATGGCATAGACGGCACCGAAGACAACGCCGGTGCGGTTATGGCGCCCGGCATGCTTGCTGCGGCCGCGAAGCGCAGCGTGATCGCCAAGGATTTTGCTGCCCGCAATGACTCGTACAACTTTTTCAAACAGTGTGACGCGCTGGTCATGACCGGTCCGACGCGGACAAATGTGAACGATTTCCGCGCAATATACATAGAGAAATAGCCGGTTAACGCGCTGCACCGAGAATGGTAGATTGTGCGTGAAACAGAGGGATCGATGTCCGCCGTAAACCTTGATGCGCTGAAATCCGCAACCCTGCATGCCGATCCATACCCCTATGCGATCGTGCCCGGTTTTATCAAGGCCGATGCGGTCGAGGCGATCGAGCGCGATTTTCCGGCCGTCGAGCGGCCCGGAAGCTTTCCGTTGCCGACTTTGAAGTACGGCAGCGCGTTTCAATCGCTCATGCAGGAAATTCAGGGGCCGGAAATGACCGGCATGGTTGCCGGGAAATTCGGGGTTGATTTGTCCGGGCGCCCCACCATGGTGACGGTGCGGGGGCAGTGCCGGGCGACCGACGGCAAAATTCATACCGATAGCAAGACCAAGCTGATTACCGTGCTGATATACATGAACGGCACGTGGGAAAAGCCGGGCGGACGTTTGCGTTTGCTTAGATCGCCTGACAATCTGCATGATGTCGTGGCAGAAGTGCCGCCCGATCGCGGGACGCTTCTGATTTTCAAAAACCAGCCCAACGCCTGGCACGGCCATGAATCTTTTGAAGGGCCGCGCCGGGCCATCCAGCTCAATTGGGTTGCGGATAGGGGCGTGGTTTGGCGCGAGCAGATGCGCCACCGCCTTAGCGCGCTGTTCAAGCGCCCCAGTAGCTATTAGCGTAAAGAAATCAGCCATTTGCGGTATTTGCAGCCGCGCGCCCAAGCGCCTATATATACGTGTATAGGTGCAATCTTCTGACGCGATTCCGGGGCGGCTGCCATGCCATTGAAAATAGACACTTTTAGTAATGTTTCCGGCGGCAATGCCTTTTTCAAGGCCGTTACCCACCCGCTGGCAGCCAGCAAGGCGCGCAACCTTGTTTCCCATGTGCAGAAGAACGGCCCGGTGGCGATTTATGACCCCCACAATCTGCTGGCAGGGTTCAACGAGTTTTTCCCGCTGAGCGAGGTGGAGATTGAAGGCGTCTATGTGCAGGACGTCAACAAGATCGGCGCCGTGTTTCTGAACCATAAATCGAAACCCGTGACCCTGCTCGATCAGGCGAAGTGCAAATCCATTCTTGTTGCAACCTTCGATGCCCAGCGCACGGTGGATCAGATCAACCATCTGATGCCCGCCAACACGCCTTGGTTCAGCTTCGATGCCCTGCGTTTGCCGGAAGACATGCTTTCGGACAAGAAAAAGTATCTGAGCAACATCAACTTTGCCAACAACTTCGCGTTCTTCCGCGATGGCAAGGGCCACCATACCCGGCTGGTCACCGCCAATTATTGGGCCAACTACGGCAGCGCCAGTGGCAGGGTGTGGTGCAATCTGTTCGATGACAAGGGCGAAGCGCTCGCGACATGGATCGACCCGCTGCCGGAAGCCAACGGTACGCTGGTGATAGACAGCAAGCATGTGCGCGAACGCTTCAAGCTTCCGGAATTCACGGGGCAGCTGTTCGTGCATATTGTTGGTGCAGCCGGGCATGATGTCGTCAAATACGCGCTCGATACCTATGGCGATGATGAAACCGTGCTTTCCTGCACGCATGATGCCAATTCATGGCCATCAGACCTTTATGCCGGCCTGCCTGCGCCAACGGCAGAGGAGGAGGTTGTGTTGTGGGTGCAGAACAGCCACCCGAGCCCCATTCCGGCGGGGGAGATCGGGTTGAACCTGATGGGCGAAGAACAGGCGGCGTATTTACAAAAGCCGGTTGCGCCCTTTGCCACCTATCGCCTGAGCGTGGCCGAATTGTTGCCCAAGGCACGCTGGCCGCAGCAGCTTGAAATACAGGCAGGCAAGCACATCGTGCGCCCGCGCTACGAGGTTATACACAAGAACGGCCGTTGCCGCATTTCCCACCCGAATGTTGAGCGCAATGATCTGAAGCCCGACAAGCGCCTCGGTGAGCTGGGCGACCTGCTTGGCAAGTTGCATATCCTGCCTGCGCCTATCTTGCCGACCGACCGCTTCACGACCATTGCACTGCCGACGCCCATGTCAACATCGCAGCAGCATCTGCCGCTCAAGGCGCTCGTGTACGACGCAAAGGGCAAGCAGGTGGTCGAACACCACTTCGGCAACCTGGCGCGCAAGGATTCGGTAGCGCTGGACGTGAACGAGCTGATCAACGGTTATAAGCTTGACGGCGGCTTCGGGCATATCGAGATCATTTACGATTTCAGCGCAGGGCATGAGGTTGACGGCTGGATGCACAGCCTGTTCCGCTATATCGACCGCAAGAGCATGCATCAGGCGGAAACCAGTTTCGGCGCGCATATTTTCAACACGCTGCTGACCTACAAGAACGAGCCGCAATCCTATGCCGGGCGTCCGCCGGGGTTAACGACGCGCCTGTTCCTGCGCTGCGGCCCGCGGCCGTACGATACGATGTGCCACCTTGTGTTTCCGGCATCAATGCCGTGGCATGAAACATCCGATACCGCATTGACGCTCTTTTCCAGCCGCGGCGAGGAAGTGGCGCGGCGCATGGTGCGCATACCCTGCAGCGGTTCTCTGCTTTGGCGGGTGAGCGAAATGTTCACGGCTGACGAGCTGGATGGGGCGGGCGATCATTGCTACGTTCAGATCCGCGATACGACTTGCCGCTTGTTCGGCTATCATGGGCTGTTGAGCGGCGATAAGGCCTTCAGCCTCGATCACATGTTCGGTTTTTAACCCGGAAGGACGAATGAGCAAGACGCACCGCACCAAGCTTCTGATCATCGGCGCCGGCCCTGCCGGCTATACGGCCGCGATTTATGCGGCGCGCGCCAGCCTTAGCCCCATATTGGTGCAGGGCATGCAGCCCGGCGGGCAAATGACCATCACGACGGATGTCGAAAATTTTCCCGGCTTCGCCGATATCATTCAGGGCCCGTGGCTGATGGAGCAAATGGCGGAGCAGGCCAAGAAGGTCGGCACAGAAATGCTTTTCGACGTGATCAGCGAGGTCGATTTCGGCAAGCGCCCCTTCATATGCAAGGCGGAATCCGGCGATGTGTTTGAGGCGGAAATGATCGTGATCGCCACCGGCGCGCAGGCGCGCTGGCTGGGACTTGAAAGCGAAAAGGCATTTCAGGGCTTCGGCGTTTCAGGCTGCGCCACCTGCGACGGGTTTTTCTTTAAAGGCAAGGAAGTGGCCGTGGTTGGCGGCGGCAATTCCGCGCTGGAAGAGGCATTGTACCTTACCCACCATGCGTCGAAGGTCACCATTATTCACAGGCGCGATAGCTTCAGGGGCGAGAAGATATTGCATGAACGAGTGGCCAAAAATCCGAAGATCGAGGTTGTATGGAACAGCACGGTCGAGGATGTGATCGGCGAAACCGCGCCCAATAAATCTGTCACCGGCGTCAAAATCAAGAACGTGAATGACGGCAAGGTCAGCACCATTCCCGTGCATGGCGTGTTTGTCGCGATCGGGCATGACCCGGCGACAGCGCTTTTCAAAGGCACGCTCGATCTCGATGGGCAGGGCTATATCCTCACCAAGCCGGATTCAACCGCCACCAGCATTCCCGGCGTGTTCGCCGCGGGCGATGTGAAGGATAAGGTTTTCCGCCAGGCGGTCACGGCGGCGGGCATGGGCTGCATGGCTGCGCTGGAGGCCGAAAAGTGGCTGGCGGCGCAGGAAAGCGCCGAAGGCGGTGCACGCACCGGCACGAACGGCTAGAAAACAGAAAAAAGGCGTCTCTCATGGCCCGCTATGTAGATTCCGTTCTGCTGAAGAACGAAAAGGTGATGTTCGGCACCTCGCTGCACTGGATTGTTTACAGCTATGGGCTTGTCGTCACCATCGCGGGCGGGTTGCTCAGCTTCTATGGCGCCGATCTGTTGCTGATGCTGTTCGGGACAAGCGGGCGCGAACAATACGCCCACCCGCTTGCCATCATAACCGCCTGCATCGTGGGGCTTGGCTGTTTTATGGTGCTGATCGCCTATGTGACGCAGATAAGCACCGAGCTGGCTATCACCAACCGGCGCGTTATTGCCAAGTTCGGTTTTATATCCCGCACCACGTTCGAGCTGTTTCTGAACAAGGTCGAAGGCGCCAATATCGATCAGGATATCATGGGCCGCCTGTGCGGCTATGGCAGCGTGCTGGTGAAAGGCACCGGCGGCGGCATTTCCCCCATTCATAACGTGACCGACCCCGCCGGTTTCCAGCGTCAGTTGATGCGACAAATCCAGCGGGTGCAGGGCAACGACGGCAACGATTAGCCCAACAGGGCAGGTTGCGGGGCCTTGCCAATGTGGTAATGCTTGCACCGGGGGCCTGTAGCTCAGTTGGTTAGAGCGAACCGCTCATAACGGTTTGGTCGTAGGTTCAAGTCCTACCGGGCCCACCACCTTTCTTCGCGAAGGCTAGCGCCATGCCGGACGCTTCGGAAAAACCCCATATCCTGTTCGCTACCGACCTTGATAACGGCTGGGCGCACGAAGACCTCGCCACCATCGATTTCCTGCGCCGGTACTACAATGTCGAAGTCAGCGGGCTCGATGGTCTTGAGGCGCTTGAAGATGCGACAGATCTGACGGTTATCAGGAACATCTGGCCGTATGGCCATGATGAAGACGCCATGCGGCATTATAACGCCATGCGCTATGCGATGCGCGAGCGGCAAAAGACGAAGCGGCTGAAGGTCTATAACCCGCTTTCAGCGCGCTGCGATATGTGGGGGAAGGGGTACCTGGTTGATCTGACGCGCGCCGGGTTCCCGGTTATTCCCACCGTCAGGCACCCTGACGATATTGAAGCGCTTGGGTCGTGTGAACGCTATCGCCTTAAAGACATTAACGGTTTTTCTTCCATTGGGCAGCAAACCGTGGCCGCCGGGGAGCTCGGGAAGGTGTGGCAGCCATGCCATGTCATACAGCCGGAGCTGGATTTTGTGCGGGAGATTTCCTGCATTTTTATCGATCAGGAATATTTTTTTTCAACCGAGCATACGCGCGTCGAGAAGGATGATCAGAAGCGCAGCTACCCTTCTGCACAAGTGATCGACCTCGCGCGTCACTTCGTCGCATGGAACGATATTCCACACGGCATACAACGCATTGATATACTTGATCTAAATGATGGGCGAAATTTGCTGCTCGAGATCGAGGATGACTCCCCCTATCTCGCGCTCAACATGCTCGAAGATGATCTGCGCGACGCGTTCTATCGTGCATTGCATGCATCGCTCAATGAAGCTTTGCGCGCCTGATTTTATCTTTTACGATTCGGTTTTTTACCTTGTGTTTACTTTATGAAGTCATACTCACCGCACCGAGTGAGAAGTTTTTTTGTGCTGTGCGTCAAAAATTGTTGCAATCATGCAACGCGGGAGATGCAAACGACCGTTTTTTGCAATCGGTACAAGTAAAACCAACGATAGGTTGTTGACACTTTACTGAACTATCCACACCATCACACTACTCACTCTCAAATGGAGGAAGTTATGGCAGTCAAGAGAAAGAAGAAAGCCGCTAAGAAGCCTGCGAAGAAGAAGGCGACGAAGCGCAAAGCCACCAAGAAGAAAGCCGTCAAGAAGCCGGCAAAGAGAAAAGCCAAGCGGAAGACCAAGAAGAAAAAGTAATCTTTCGCCCACTAGGTGAAAGGTTTTTCTTCCAGGTTCTTTCCTGGTAAAAATCAAAACCCCCGTCTGGGCCCGCGCGATTGCCGGTATCTGGACGGGGGTTTTTTATTGTTCGAAGGATTATCTGATGGGCATGCAGCCGGAACGGCAGCCATAACCCGTTGAATTACGGTAATTTAGCGGGCAAAAGGGCCGCGCGACCGCTTTAGGTATCGAGGAAGCTTCTGAGCTTACGCGAACGGGAAGGGTGCTTCAGTTTGCGAAGCGCCTTGGCCTCAATTTGCCGGATACGTTCACGCGTCACGCTGAACTGCTGCCCCACTTCTTCAAGCGTATGGTCGGTATTCATACCGATACCAAAACGCATGCGCAGCACGCGTTCTTCGCGCGGAGTCAAGCTTGAAAGCACGCGGGTTGTGGTTTCGCGCAGGTTCGAGTGAATGGCGGCATCCAGCGGGATAACGGCATTCTTGTCCTCGATAAAGTCACCGAGATGCGAATCTTCCTCGTCGCCGATCGGGGTTTCGAGCGAAATCGGCTCCTTGGCGATTTTCAGGACCTTGCGGACCTTTTCCAGCGGCATATGGAGCTTTTCTGCCAGTTCTTCAGGGGTCGGCTCGCGGCCGATCTCGTGCAGCATCTGGCGGCTTGTCCGAACCAGCTTGTTGATCGTTTCGATCATATGGACGGGGATGCGGATCGTCCGGGCCTGATCGGCGATCGAGCGGGTGATCGCCTGCCTGATCCACCATGTGGCGTAGGTGGAAAATTTATAGCCGCGCCGGTATTCGAACTTATCGACTGCCTTCATAAGGCCGATATTGCCTTCCTGAATGAGATCAAGAAACTGAAGCCCGCGGTTGGTGTATTTCTTGGCAATGGAGATCACGAGGCGCAGGTTGGCCTCCACCATCTCCTTTTTGGCCTTGGCGGCTTCGCGTTCGCCCTTCTGCACGGTGGCGACGATACGGCGGAAATCGCCAAGCGGCAGGCCGGCCTCGTCGCAGATGGAAGCGATTTCGGCGCGCAGACGGTCGGTTTCCTCGCCATGCAGTTCGATGAATTTGGTCCAGGCCTTGAGGTTCGCGGCCGGCAGTTCTGGTTCCTGTTCCTCGGGCGGCTCTTCCTGCTTGCCCTTCTTGCCCTTGGCCTTGGTGGCCTTGGCGGGTTTCTTGGCCTTGGCTGCCTTTTTCGGCTTCTTGGGCGGGTTGAAGACATTCTCCAGCCAGTTGCGGTCAAGCTCGTGGCACAGATAGAAGGCAAGGAATTCCTCGCGCTTGATGCCGCTTTCGAGCGCCTTGCGCAAAATCTTGCCTTCAATGCCCATCAGGCGGCGGTTCAGCGTATAGAGTTGCTGAACGAGCTGTTCCAGCCTGTGCTGGTTGAGATGAACGGTGCGGACTTCGTCAACCAGCTCATCCTTGATGCCCTGGAAGCGCCTGTCGGACTGGCGGCTGACTTCCTCGCCCTTCTGCGCGGCCGCGTGGCGGTTGGCCTGCAGACGGAACAGCTTGGCATAGGTCACGGCGATCTTGCCGAAGGTGTCCATCACCTGCGGCTTCAGCTTTTCCTCGAGCATCGAAAGGGAAAGGTTGTTTTCCTCGTCGTCGTCGAAATCGCCGCTTTCCTCGGTGCCGGCTTCTTCTTCCTTTTCGGCGTCTTCTTCCTTGTCTTCTTTGTCGTCCTTTTCTTCCTTGGCCGCGCCGGCATTGGTGCCGCCGGAAGACGGGTCGTTACCATAGGTCGCTTCAAGGTCGATGATGTCGCGCAGCAGGATTTTGCCTTCCTGCAAGGCGTCATGCCACGCAAGAATGGCCTGAATGGTCAGCGGGGATTCGCATATGCCGCTGATCATCATTTCGCGGCCGGCTTCAATACGCTTGGCGATCGCGATCTCGCCTTCACGGCTCAGCAGTTCAACCGAGCCCATTTCGCGCAGATACAAGCGCACCGGGTCGTCGGTGCGGCTGGCGGTTTCTTCGTCGATGTTGCCGCTGCTTTGTTCTTCTTTTTCTTCCTTGGCGTCGTCGCCGTCGTCTGAATCCTTGCTATCCTTTTCGGCGGCTTCTTCCTGATCGCCGTCGTCGCCATCGACCACGTTGATGCCCATCTCGGAAAGCAGGGCCATGGTGTCTTCAATTTGTTCGGATGTGATCTTGCCCTGGGGCAGGGCGGCGTTGATCTCGTCAATCGTCAGATAGCCGCGCTCCTTGCCCAGCTTGATCATCTTCTTGACGGATTCGGTCGCCTTGTCGCTGCTCGGGGCCTCGGTGGTTTCTTCGGCCTGCGTTGTGCGGCGCGCAACGACCTTTTTGCCTTTCGGTGGTGCCATGGGGATGTTGTCCTGCTTTTTTGCTTGCCAGCCCTGCGAATCACTTTCCGCGAGGGGAAGATTAAACTTTATTTGTAGAAATGCACCTAGCCGGCTTTGGTTGTACTGTCAGAAAGGGCCAGATCCTGCGCTTCCTGCTTAAGGGCCAAAAGGCGCGCATAGGTGCTGTCGGTGTCATTACGGGCCCATTCCAGCTCCGCTTCCTTCAGTGCCAGTTGATTTTTTTCCCGCAAATACTTGTTCCATATATCTTTCCAGCCTTCCCGCGCCTTATCCGGATCATGCCCGGGCCGGGCAAAGCCGGCATGGACGTATGTCCCCTCGGTCATGAGGTCGGACAATGTTTCCACAAGTTCATCGGTTTCGGCGCCGCTGCTGCCACCAGAGGAGAGATGGCGATGAATCCCTTCTGCGTCAAGGTCTTCATGGGGGTTTTGTCCCAGAATTTCTATTAATTCGGTCCTTAAACGGTCAATTTGGGGGGTGGCGCAGGTAAGATGGGCCAGATTTTCCCCGAATTCGTCAAAAAGGGCCGGATAGTTAACGATTGTCGCCAGCAGGATACGTTCCCGCATTTCCTGCCCGGAAGAGGGCAGGCGGCGGATAGGGACGGGGCTATTGAGGGTGGGGTTGATGGCGGGAGTGCGTTCAAACCGCCTGCCGCCCTTGCCCTGGCTTTGAAAATCTCTGCCCTGTCTGCCGCTCGCGAATATGCCGCCGAGCCGCCGCTGGATTTCATCCCGGTACAGCGTACGCACGTTTTCATCGGCGATTTTGGCGAGCTGGATCTGCAGCATGGATTTAAGCGCCGCCTTTTCTTCCGGCGTTTGCAAACGCCGGTTGGCGACGGCCATTTCCCAAATCACATCCACCAGCGACTTGGCCTGATCGATGACGTTCTGCATCGCGCCCTTGCCTGAACGTTTGATCAGACTGTCCGGGTCTTCGCCCGGCGGAATGGTGGCGATGCGTATGCTGTGCATGCCGGTGATAAGCGGCAGCGCGCGTTCGATCGCACGCGCGGCGGCGCGCTGACCCGCCTCATCGCCATCAAAGCAAAGGATGGGGTTGTAGTCCCGCGACGGGTCGCGCTCCTCCACTTTCGGCAACAGGCGCCAGAGCTGCGCGAGCTGTTCTTCCGTCAATGCGGTGCCAAGCGGCGCGACCGCGCCGGCATAGCCGGCATCGACCAGCGCGATCACGTCCATATAGCCTTCGCACACGATAATCGGTTGTTCCTTCATCACGGCGGCGCGCGCCCGGCTGAGGCCGTAGAGCATGCGCCCTTTGTGGAACAGCGCATGTTCGGACGAATTCAGGTATTTCGGCCCTTCGCCCGCCAGCAGCCGCGCGCCGAACGCGACCACGTTGCCGCGCCTGTCGCCGACGGGAAAAATAACGCGATTGCGGAAGAAGCTGTAGGTGTCGCCGCGCTCTTCCGATTTTTTTACAAGGCCGACCGCGAGCATATCCTCGATGCTGAACCCTTCGGCCTGCAGCGCTTTCGCAAGCGCCTGCCCGTCTTGCGGGGCGTAACCGAGGCGGAACCGTTCGATTGTATCGTCGCTCAGGCCCCGCTTCGCAAGATACTGGGAAGCTTCCCGCCCCCAGGGTTGATGCAGCTGTTTTTGGAACCAGCGCGAGGCGCGTTCCAGCAACTGCGTGAGTGATTTTTGTCTTTCATATTCGCGCGCTGCGTGCGGGTCCGGCTTCGGCACACTCATGCCCGCTTGCCCGGCAAGCTGTTCCACCGCTTCGACGAAGCTGAGCTTGTCGTTCTGCATCAGGAAGGTGATGACGTTGCCGTGCGCGCCGCAGCCGAAGCAATGATAGAATTGCTTGTCGTCATTCACATAGAAACTGGGCGTCTTTTCGTTATGGAAGGGGCACAGACCTTTGTATTCGCGGCCCGCGCGCGAAAGCTTGACGCGCTTGCCCACCACTTCCGAAACCGGAACACGGGCACGCAGCTCTTCAAAAAATGACGGGGGCAGGGGCATATTACTTCTCAAGACCTCTGGTATTTTCTTTAACTATCCATTTTGTAATGGCCATGGCGCAGGCCAGCGTGATTGTGGGCAAGAAAAACCATTTGAGTATATCCCTGATCTCTCGATCATCAATTCTATAACCAAAGGGATCAAACATAAGAATATAAAACAAAATCAATATTGCCCAAATTGCAATAAGCCCAATGTATGCACGTACCCATATTGAGCTTTTTATTTTTGTAGATATTGTTTTGAAAATCTTAGTTTGCGGTAGTTTGGGGCTAATGGCGAAGTTTCCAAGAGCTATTCCACATAAAAGGGGGATAGTGATCCAGCCTATGCCGCGTGGTGTTAGACGATAAGCGCCAATAGCTTCTTGGATTAGCCACAAAATTAAAGCTTCTAATATAAAGGCTGCGACGAAGCCGACAAAAAAACCGACCATCCAGATGCAGATTTTTATTGCCGACTTTTTGTAATTGGCCATCGTTAGCCCAATAAGCCTTTTATTAACCCACTGGCTTTGCCGAAATCCATTTGCCCGGCATAGCTGGCTTTCAACGCGGCCATGACCTTGCCCATATCCTTGATGTTGGTGGCGCCGCTTTCGGCGATGGCCTTGGTGATGGCCTCCTTCACTTCGGCCTCCGACATCTGCTTGGGCAGGAAACGTTCGATCACGGCGATTTCCTCGGTTTCCTGTTGTGCGAGATCGGCGCGGTTGCCCTTGTTGTAGAGGTCAATGGATTCCCGCCGCTGCTTGATCATGCCCTGCAGCAGGGAGAGGATTTCGTCATCCTTCACGCCATCATTATTGCCCTTGGCGCGGGCTTCGATATCCCGTTCCTTGAGCTTGGCCATGATCATGCGGACGGTGCCGGTGGCGCGCTCATCCTTGGCTTTCATGGCGGTTTTCAGGGCTTCGGTAATCTGATCGCGCAGCATTTTTACCTCGTGAATGAGAAATTGGGGCTAACAGGCTGTTTATATTAACCAGTTTAGGTATTCGAGCGGCAAGTATAGCCATAGATATTGACGGTTGCCATATGTCGATTCTTTGGCCATATTCCGACCTTAATCTGCACCCCCAAACATATACAGCAGGGATAATGATGGCCCCGTCGCCGGACGAGCGAGATCGCGCGCGCGCGCAAAATAAAACGAAGAAGAGCGGGAAAACACTCCAACCCGCTGGCGCGACAGGCGTTTTGGCATTGGCGGACGGCACATTATTTTGGGGTTTTGGTTTCGGTGCGAGCGGTAAAAGCGTCGGCGAGGTATGTTTCAACACCTCTATGACCGGTTATCAGGAAATTTTAACAGACCCGAGCTATGCCGGGCAGATAATCAATTTCACTTTTCCCCATATCGGTAATGTCGGCGCAAACCAGCAGGATGTGGAAACCGTAACCGCGGCGGCGCGCGGCATGATCGTGCGCCAGAACGTGACCGCGCCTTCAAGCTGGCGCGCGCACGAACATCTGGTGCAGTGGCTCTGCAAAAACAACCTTATTGGCCTCGCGGGCATCGATACGCGCGATTTGACCATCCGTGTACGGGAAAGCGGCGCACCGAGCGGCGTGATCGCGCATGCCCCGGACGGAACATTCGATATCGATGCCCTGATCGCCGAAGCGGCGGCATGGCCGGGGCTTGATGGCATGGATCTGGCGCAGGAAGTCACCTGCCGCCAATCTTATGTGTGGGATGAAACCACATGGGCATGGGGGCCGGACGGCGCTTCGGCCTTTGGCAAGCAAGCCGTGCCGCGCTTCCATGTTGTGGCGATCGATTACGGCGCGAAGCTGAACATTCTGCGCTGCCTTGCGGCGGCGGGGTGCAAGGTTACGGTTGTGCCTGCGCAGGCGACGGCCGAGGATATTATGCGGCACAAGCCCGATGGCGTTTTCCTTTCCAACGGCCCGGGCGACCCGGCGGCGACCGGCAAATATGCCGTGCCGGTGATCCGTGCGCTTCTGGAGCAGAATATGCCGATTTTCGGCATATGCCTCGGGCATCAGCTTTTGTCGCTGGCGCTTGGCGGCAAGACGCGAAAAATGCCGCTCGGTCACCGCGGAGCCAACCACCCGGTCAAGGATATTCAGACCGGCAAGGTGGAAATTACCAGCCAGAACCACGGCTTTGTGGTGATCCCCGAAAGCCTGCCGGCTGATGCCGAGGTGACGCATGTAAGCCTGTTCGATAAAACGAACGAAGGTGTGCGGCTGAAAAACAGGCCGGTGTTTTCGGTGCAATACCACCCCGAAGCCAGCCCCGGCCCGCACGACAGCCATTATCTGTTCCAGCGTTTCATGGATATGATCGCCGCGCACAAGCAAGCGGCTGCGCCGCGCGCGAAGGCGGCATCATGAGCGCGGAGCACAAACACACGATCGATCTTCCGGTTGCATTATTCTCCCTGACCCTTCTTCTTTCCGCGACGCTGATGTTCGCGGTGCAACCGATGATTGGCAAAATGCTTTTGCCGCTGGTGGGCGGCGCGCCCGCCGGCTGGCTGGTGGCGATGGCCTTTTTCCAGACCGTGCTGCTTATTGGATACGCGGTTGCGGCCTTGGCGACGCGTTTGCCCCCGGCCATTCACGGCATCGGCGTTATCGTTTTGCTCGGGCTCGGGCTTTTTGTGCTGCCCGTCAGCCTGAACGAAGCCGCGCTTGGGATCAGCCGTTCGCACTTCATCGGCGTTGCCTTGGCGCTTGCCGCTACGATCTTCCTGCCTTTCATGGCGCTTTCCACTATCAGCACAAGCATGCAACGGCAATTTACGCTGGCCGGCACAAATTCCGCGCGCGACCCGTACTTTCTTTTCGCAGCCAGCAATTTCGGTAGCTTCCTCGGGCTGCTCAGCTATCCCTTCTGGGTCGAGCCTGCTTTGCCGCTGCAGCAGCAGGTGACCATCTGGTACTGGCTTTATATCGGTCTGATCGGGTTGTGCGCGCTTTGCGTTGCTTACGTTATGATGCGCGGCAAGGGCGCGACGCAGGCTGCGCAGGAAAAAGCTGTTTCGCCCGCGCCGTCATGGAAGATGCGGCTGCGCTGGTTGATGCTGGCCTTTATTCCCGCTGCGCTATCGCTCGGGCTGACATCGCTGATCACAACCGATACGGGTTCCATACCTTTTTTCTGGGTGCTGCCGCTTGCGCTTTATCTGTTGACCTTTGTTGCAGCTTTTGCGGGCGTGCCGAAAAACATTCTCGGCTACGCAAACTTGCTGCATCTGTTCGCAACGGCGATGTGCGTTTCGGCCGTTATTATCAAAAACAGTATTGTCGGTGCGGCTGGCGGCTTGCTCGGTCTTGTGATGCCGGTTCTGGCCTTTTGTGCCGCCGCGCTGATTTTCCACGCCAGGCTGGCGGCCGAACGGCCGGGCAGCGACAGGCTGGGTGAATATTATTTCTGGCTTTCGCTCGGCGGCGCGCTTGGCGGTATTTTCGGTGCGCTCATCGCGCCGCAGATTTTTGTGCTGCCCATTGAATTTTCCTTTGTCTTGCTGCTCTCGTTGCTGTTGAACCCGTTTTATCACCGTGACAGCAAGATTGGTCTGACGGGCAAGATCGTGACCGTTGCGCTTATGCTGGCGGCACTTGGCGCGACCGGCGTTATTCTCGTGAACACCAAGGAATTCTATGCACTGAATTTCCTTGCGCGGCCGATCCTGATCATGTCGCTGATTGCGCTGGCTTTCTTGCCCAAGCTGATCGTGCCGCTCGGGTTCTTTTTGTTCACCGCATCGGTGGCTGTGCCGTTTGTGCAGATGGAGCATATCGACCGGAATTTCTACGGCGTGATCAAGGTCTATGAAACGGAAAGAGATCACGGGACCGTGCGCGTGCTCAACCATGGCACCACCACGCATGGCTGGCAGAAGGTGAAGCCCGAAGTCGATCTTGTGCCGCGCGCCTATTACGATCCGCAAGGCCCGCTCGGCGATCTTTTCAAGGCCGATCCTATGAAGGTGGGCGTCGTCGGGCTCGGGGCCGGGGCCACCATTTGCTATGACAAGCCGGGCCGCAGTTTCACTGTTTATGAAATCGACCAGGCCATTGTGGATACGGCCGACAAGTATTTTGAATATATGCGCGGGTGCGGGAAACCCCGGATCGTGATCGGCGATGGCCGCAAGGAGCTGGAAAAGGACACGGATGCCCGCTACGACCTTCTTATTCTGGATGCCTTTTCGTCGGATGCTATCCCGCTGCATCTGATGACCCGTGAAGCGGCGAAGATTTATCTTTCGCGGCTCGCGCCGGGCGGACGGCTGGCGTTCCATGTTTCGAACCGTTTCTACAGCCTGCAACCCGCGCTGGCTGTTCTTGCCGCCGATCTTGGCGTGCCGGTGCTACGCAAGGATTATGTGCCGAGCCCCGGCAACGTGCTGGCGACGCCGAGCGAATGGGTCGTGTTCGGGACCGACAAGGACGCGTTGAAGGGCTTGCGCGGGCTTGGCTGGGTTGATTTGCTCGTGCCCAAGCAAGCCGTATGGACCGACGATTATTCCAACATTCTTTCCGCCCTGAGGTATCAGTAGCATGCCGAAACGCACCGACATCAAATCCATCTGTATCATCGGCGCCGGGCCGATCGTGATCGGGCAGGCGTGCGAGTTCGATTATTCGGGCGTGCAGGCATGCAAGGCGCTGCGGCAGGAAGGCTACCGGATCGTTCTTGTCAATTCCAACCCGGCCACGATCATGACCGACCCGAACGTGGCGGACGCAACCTATGTCGAGCCCATAACGCCCGCCATGGTGACCCGGGTGCTGGAACGCGAAAAGCCGGATGCGTTGTTGCCCACCATGGGCGGCCAGACGGCGCTCAACACCGCCATGGCGCTTGCAAAGGACGGCACGCTTGAACGGCTGGGGATCGAGCTGATCGGTGCAAACCGCGCCGCGATTGAAATGGCGGAAGACAGGCTGCTGTTCCGGGAAGCGATGGACCGCATCGGTCTCAGTTCCCCGAAAAGCCGCCTGATCAAATCCTTGCCCGAAGCGCAGGAAGCGCTGGCCGATATCGGCTTGCCTGCGATCATTCGCCCCAGCTTTACGCTCGCGGGCACCGGCGGCGGCATCGCCTACAACCGCGACGAATATATCGATATCGTCGCCAGCGGCATTGAAGCCAGCCCGGTAAACGAAGTGTTGGTCGAGGAGTCCGTGCTCGGGTGGAAAGAGTACGAAATGGAAGTGGTGCGCGATTGCAAGGACAACAGCATCATTATCTGTTCGATCGAAAACGTCGATCCCATGGGCATTCATACCGGTGACAGTGTGACGGTCGCGCCCGCGCTGACGCTGACGGACAAGGAATATCAGGTGATGCGCGACGCTTCGATCGCGGTGTTGCGCGAAATCGGCGTCGATACCGGCGGATCGAACGTGCAGTTTGCGGTCAACCCGGAAGACGGGCGCATGGTCGTGATCGAAATGAACCCGCGCGTCAGCCGCTCAAGTGCGCTCGCGAGCAAGGCAACAGGCTTTCCAATCGCCAAGGTCGCTGCGCGGCTGGCCGTGGGCTATACGCTCGACGAACTTGATAACGATATCACTGGCGTGACGCCGGCTTCGTTCGAGCCGACAATCGATTATGTCGTTACCAAAATTCCGCGCTTCACGTTCGAAAAATTCCCCGGCACCGATCCGGTGCTTAGCACCGCCATGAAATCGGTCGGCGAGGCGATGGCCATCGGCCGCACGTTCCAGGAATCCGTGCAAAAAGCGCTGCGCTCCATGGAAACCGGCCTGACCGGCTTCGATGATATCAAGGTCGGCAATCCGGATGACAAAAAGGCGCTGCATGCCGCGCTGGCCAAGCCGGCGCCGGACCGCATGCTGGTGATCGCGCAGGCGCTGCGTCACGGCATGACGGTCGAGCAGATTCACGGTATCTGCAAGTTCGATAAATGGTTTATCGAACGGATTGCCGAAGTTGTGGCTGCGGAAAACGAAGTGAAGGCCAAGGGGCTGCCAAACGATCCGCAAGGCTGGCAGCATTTGAAGCAAACCGGCCTTTCCGATGCCCGGCTTGCGCAACTTACAGGCAAGAGGGAGCGCGAAATCGCGGAGGCGCGGCGCAAGCACGGCATCAAGCCGGTTTACAAGCGCATTGATACATGCGCGGCGGAATTCAAATCGCTGACCCCTTATCTGTATTCGACCTATGAAGGCAACGGGCTGCAGCCCGCCAGTTGCGAGGCCGAGGTTTCCGACCGTAACAAGGTGATCATTCTGGGCGGCGGTCCGAACCGGATCGGGCAGGGGATTGAGTTCGATTATTGCTGCGTCCATGCCGCTTATGCCCTGCGCGAAGCGGGGATCGAGACCATCATGGTCAATTGCAACCCTGAAACCGTTTCGACCGATTATGACACGTCGGACCGTTTATATTTCGAACCGCTGACCGCCGAAGACGTGATCGAGCTTGTGCGCATCGAGCAAGCGAAAGGCAAATTGCTTGGCTTGATCGTCCAGTTCGGGGGGCAAACGCCGCTCAAGCTTGCGAATGCATTGCTGAATGCCGAAATTCCCATTCTTGGCACCTCGCCTGACGCCATTGATCTTGCCGAAGATCGTGAGCGGTTCCAGAAATTGTTGCAGAAGCTGAACCTGAAGCAACCGGCCAACGGCATTGCCCGCAGCGTCGCGGAAGCGGAAAAGATCGCCGCCGAAATCGGCTATCCGGTCGTAATACGCCCGTCCTATGTGCTGGGCGGCCGGGCGATGGAGATTGTACACGACCAGGCATCACTGCATCGTTATATGGGCAGCGCCGTGCAGGTTTCGGGCAAGAATCCCGTGCTGATAGATCTGTACCTGCAGAATGCCACCGAGGTCGATGTCGATGTGCTGGCCGACAAGAACGATGTTTTTGTCGCGGGTATCATGGAACATATCGAGGAGGCGGGCATCCATTCCGGTGACAGTTCGTGCACGCTGCCGCCACATTCGCTGCCGCAAAAGATTATTCAGGAAATCACCCGCCAAAGCGAGATGCTGGCCCGCGCTATCGGTGTTGTCGGTTTGATGAACGTGCAGTTCGCGGTGAAGGGGGAAGATATCTATATCCTTGAGGTCAACCCGCGTGCCAGCCGCACTGTGCCGTTCGTGGCGAAGGCAACCGGCAACCCCATCGCCAAGATTGCGGCGCGGGTGATGGCGGGCGAAGCGCTTAAATCCTTCAAGCTCTGCAAGCTTGCCTCGAAGCATGTTGCGGTGAAGACGCCTGTATTCCCGTTCGCACGTTTCACCGGCGTTGACGTATTGCTTGGCCCGGAAATGAAATCGACCGGCGAAGTGATGGGTATCGATAACGATTTCGCCCTGGCCTTTGCCAAGGCGCAGATAGGCGCGGGGACAATGTTGCCGACCTCCGGCACTTGCTTCATCTCGGTGCGTAACGCGGACAAGGAAAGCGGCGTGGAGCTGGCGCGTAAGTTGACAGCGGGCGGCTTTAGCCTCGTGGCCACCAGCGGGACGGCAAAATACCTTACAGAACAAGGCGTAAAGGTTAAGCGCATCAACAAGGTGTATGAGGGGCAGCCGCATATTGTCGATGCGATCATCAATGATGAGATTGATCTGATTATCAATACAACCGAAGGAAATCAGGCGCTTGCTGACAGTTTCAGCCTTCGCCGCAATGCCCTGATGTGCAAAGTTCCTTATTTTACAACCATGTCGGCAGCCAAGGCTGCCGTGGGAGCGATTTTGGCGCTGCAAACCGGAACCCTTGCACCCCAGCCGCTACAGGCGTACCTTAAGGGTTCCTACTGACAGTGTCTTATGTGGTTGACGCACGTTGCTGCGCCAATGTCGGTCTTTGCTATTTTTCCGCTAAGGCCGGGTAGGAATCAACTGAAACCGAAGCAAGAGCACGTCGATGATCGATAAAGTTCCTATGACCCTTTCGGGCCATACCCGTCTTGAAGAAGAATTGAAGCACCTCAAGAGCGTCGAGCGCCCCTCTATCGTCAAGGCGATTGCCGAGGCACGCGAACATGGCGACCTTTCGGAAAACGCCGAATATCATGCCGCGCGCGAACGCCAGAGCTTCGTTGAAGGCCGTATCGAAGAGCTTGAAGACAAGATCAGCCGTGCCGAAGTGATTGACGTTTCCAGCCTGAATGGAAAGTCGGTGAAGTTCGGGGCCTGGGTGACGCTGGTCGATGAGGATACCGACGAGGAAGTAAAATACCAGATCGTTGGCGAGGATGAGAGCGACATCAAGGACAAGCGCATTTCCGTTGGCTCGCCGCTCGCGCGCGCGTTGATCGGAAAAAGCGTGAATGATTCGGTCGAGGTCACGACTCCCGGCGGCACCAAGTCATACGAAATAACAAAAGTCGCCTTTAAATAACCGCTTTTTCTGCACATATTTTTTAGGAAGCAAAGCTGGGCGAACCGCGCGCGGTTTACCTTAAGCCTTTGCTAACCCTTCGCCCGGTATACCGTAACGGTAGCCCCACCAAGTGTGCATTCATGGACCCAACGCAGGCCGTTACCGTAGTCGATGAGGTCATGACGCTGGGCGTGCCCGAACTTGTTCGTCTGCATGGCGACTGGTTCTACCTGATCACCTTCATATGGACCATGCTGGAAGGCGAAACCTTCGTCATCTTCGCCGGCATGGCGGCGTTTCACGGCTATCTCGAGCCGCATTGGCTGGTTCTTTCTGCCTGGCTCGGCAGCTTTGCCGGCGACCAGGTTTGCTTCTATCTCGGGCGCCGGTATGGGGCGCGTGCCCTGGATAAATTTCCCAAATTGCAAAAGCCCCGTCACGCCCTCATCAAATGGATAGAAAAACATACCACCGCATTTATCCTGAGCTACCGGTTCATGTATGGGCTGAGAAATATAAGCGCCATTATGCTCGGTATGACATCCATATCATGGGCGCGTTTTGCCGCGCTCAATTTCGCGGCTGCGTTCCTTTGGTCGGTTTCATTCGTGGCTATGGGCTATATTTTCGCCGATACCGCCAAGGATATTGTCGAGAGTTCGGCGGTCGGCATTACGATTGCCATCGTTCTGGTTTTTGCCTTTGCGCTGACAGTGCGTGCGGTAACGCGCCATGTCATGGACAAGGTAATTAGCAAATCAGACGGCGCTGGCTAGCACCTGCGGCCTTTGTTTTTCATGCTGCTCGAATTGCAGCGTCGCCAGCCTGGCGTACAACCCGTTTTGTCCGATCAGTTCATGGTGCGTGCCCGTGGCCACGAGCTTGCCCTGATCGATGACCGCAATTCTGTCGGCATTCATCACGGTCGCGAGCCGGTGGGCGATGATCATGGTCGTGCGGCCCTCCATGAGCTTGGCCAGCGCTTCTTGCACATAGCGCTCGCTTTCCGCATCGAGCGCTGAGGTCGCTTCATCCAGCAACAGCAGGGGGGGGTCGCGCAGGATCGCGCGGGCAATAGCAATACGCTGGCGCTGGCCGCCCGAAAGTCGCACACCTTTTTCGCCAAGAAAACTATCGAGCCCTTGCGGCAATTGTTCAAGGAATTCGAGCGCGTGCGCGGCGCGGGCCGCTTCCAGTATCTTTTCCTTGCTGGCGCCGGGCATGCCGTAGGCGATGTTGTCCCACGCATTGGCCGAGAAAATGACAGGGTCTTGCGCCACAAGGCCTATGCGCAGCCTGATCTGTGCCGGGCTGGTCATACGCAAATCGATGTCATCGAAAGAAATGCTGCCTTGCTGGGGGTCGTAGAAACGCAATAGCAACTGGAATAATGTAGTTTTTCCGCCTCCGCTTGGCCCCACAATCGCGAGCTTCTCGCCCGGCTTTACGTCAAGCGAAAGCCCGCGGATTGTCGGGTGATCCGGCCGGGAAGGGTAAGCGAAGGTGACATTGCTGAAGCTGACATGCCCGGTGGCGGGACGCGGGAGATCAGCCGGGTTTTCCGGCGCCTTGATGTGTGGCGTGGTCACAAGCAGATCAAAAATGCGCTCAACCGCGCCCGCCGCGCGCTGCACATCGCCAATCACCTCGCTGAGGGCGCCGACGGCGCCGGCAACAAGCACGGCATAGAAAACGAAGGCGGAAAGCTGGCCTGCGCTTATCTGCCCGTTCAAAACATCATGCCCGCCGACCCAAAGGATCAGGCTGATAGCGCTGAACACAAGCGTGATTACGATCATGGTCAGCAACGCGCGCGCGCGGATGCGCTTGATTGCGGCCGTCACGGCGGCAAGGACATGCTTGCCGAAATTTTCCCGTGCGACATCTTCATAGGTATAGGCCTGTATGGTTTTGATGCCGTGCAGCGTTTCATCGGCATAGGCGTTGATGTCGGATATGCGGTCCTGGCTGATGCGGGAAAGGGCGCGAACCTTGCGGCCGAATATGATGATCGGCACGATTACAAGCGGCACCACCAGAAGCACCATGCCGGTCAGCTTAAAGCTGGTTACGGCAAGCATGACCAGCCCGCCGATCAGCAAAAGCGTGTTGCGTAGCGCCATGGAAATGGATGAGCCGACAACATGTTGCAACAGCGTCGTGTCTGTTGTGAGGCGGGCGAGTATGTCGCCGGTGCGGGCGGTTTCGAAATAGGCGGGGCTAAGCCGCAAGATGTGGCCGTAAACCGCCGTGCGCAGATCGGCGACCACCCGTTCGCCTATCCATGACACGAACGAAAAACGCGCGAAGGTTGCGATCGCAAGCACGATGATGACACCCATGAGCGTAAGCAAGGTCTGGTTCAGCATATCGGCGTTGCCGGCGATCAACCCTTGATCGATCACCGCCTTGAGTACGGAGCCGATCGCAAGCACTGTCCCGGCCGCGACAATAAGCGCGAGCGAAGCCAAGGCGATCTGGCGCCAATAGGGGAGCAGATAGGGCATAAGCTGCCGCAGAGCCCCCATGCCGGGTTCGGAGGTATTTGGGGCCTGATTTTGTTGCGTTGATGTCATGGGGCCATGTTCTAGCAGAAGGGCAGGGAATATTACTAATATATTGAAATATAACAACTAATATCAAAAGTTATAGTATGTGTAACATTTTCTGGTAGCAAATATCTAATATTTAGGCTGTTATGCCGCGCCTGTAGGGGCTGGACAGGCAGGGGCGCAAATAATACAGAAGTGCCTCCGTCCCGGCGGCTGATTCCCGCTTCTGGTCGAAGGCCCCGATAGTGCCGGTCACAACCGGTATATGTCATCAATTTAGGAAAGGTTTCTCGCATGAGTGATGTTGCTGAACGCGTTAAAAAGATTGTCGTCGAACATCTCGGTGTCGAAGCGGCAAAGGTAACCGAAAACGCCAGCTTTATTGATGACCTGGGCGCAGACAGCCTCGACACCGTCGAGCTGGTCATGGCGTTTGAAGAAGAATTCGGCGTTGAGATCCCTGACGATGCGGCGGAAAAGATCCTGACCGTCAAGGATGCGATCGACTTCATCAATCAGCGCAAGGCCGCTTAACAGCCCGCCGTTTTTCTGCTTTTTTTGAAACGCGACCGCTTGGCTGCTATGATGGCCAGATGACGGTGTGCGTTAGAGGGGCATTGGAGAGCACATGTTAAGGCGTGTGGTCGTTACAGGCATGGGGATCGTTTCGCCGCTTGGCAGCGGCGTCGATCATAACTGGCGTCGTCTGATCGCCGGCGAAAGCGGTATCGACCGGATCAAGGGTTTTGAAGCAGAAGATCTTGCTTGCAAGGTCGCGGGGCAAGTGCCGCGCGGTACCGGTGCTGGCGAAATGGACCTCGATTCCATCATTCCTCCCAAAGACCAGAAGAAGATGGACGCCTTTATCCATTTTGCGGTCGCGGCGGCGGCCGAAGCGGTTCGGGACAGCGGCTATGTTCCGGCCAATGACGAACAGAAGGAACGCACGGGCGTTCTGATCGGTTCCGGCATTGGCGGGCTGCCGGAAATATACGATACATCGGTGACGCTTAAGGATCGCGGCCCGCGCCGCGTCTCGCCGTTCTTTATCCCGGCCAGCCTGATCAACCTCGCGTCCGGGCAGGTTTCGATTGTTTACGATTACCGTGGTCCCAACCATTCTGTCGTCACCGCCTGCGCCAGCGGCGCGCACGCGATCGGCGATGCCGCGCGGCTGATCGGCCTCGGGGATGCCGATGTGATGGTCGCGGGCGGGGCTGAATCCGCAGTATGCCGGATCGGGATTGCCGGATTTTGCGCGGTGCGCGCGCTTTCCACATCCTTCAACGACCAGCCGACCAAGGCTTCGCGCCCCTATGACAAGGACCGCGATGGTTTCGTCATGGGCGAAGGCGCGGGCATCGTGATGCTTGAGGAATATGAGCATGCCAAGAAGCGCGGCGCGCGTATCTATGCGGAACTAATCGGCTACGGCATGTCGGGCGACGCCTACCACATGACGGCCCCGGCTGAAGACGGCAATGGCGGTTTCCGTGCCATGCGCTCCGCCCTGCAGTGGGCCAAGATTGCCCCCGCCGATATCGATTACATCAATGCTCACGGCACATCGACGCCACGCGGCGATGAAATTGAAGTCAAGGCGGTCAAGCGTCTGCTTGGCGATGCGGTTGGCAAGGTTTCAATGTCTTCAACCAAATCTTCGATAGGCCATCTGCTTGGCGCCGCCGGCGCGGTGGAGGCCATCTATTCAATCAAGGCCATCAATGACGGCATAATCCCGCCCACGCTGAACCTTGAAAACCCGTCGGAAGGCGTGGAAGGCATCGACCTCGTGCCCCATAAGGCCAAGGAAAAGAAGATGCGCATCGCGCTTTCCAATTCGTTCGGTTTCGGCGGCACCAATGCCAGTCTGGTTTTCAGGGAAGTTCAGTAGCGCCCTTGGTGCGGCGGCGGCACGGGCTTCAGCATAGTGCCTGATGCGTCATATTTCGCCAATATGCGGTCTATCACACCATCGAGCATCAGTTCGTCCAGCGCGGTGTTGACCATATTTTGCAAACGATATTCCCCGGCGGGAATGGAGAAGGTAAGCGGCACGAGCCGGACGGGCTTGTTTGTTAGCGCCCTTAGCTTTCCTGGATTGGTTTTCTCGAACGTCGTGAAAGAAGGCATGTCGGTGAAGGTTACATCAGCCTTGCCGGTCATGACATTCATAAGAAGGTCGCTGGCGTTGCTGGAAGCGGGTAGCTCAACCGCAGCGGCCTTGGGATAGCGGCGCGCCTGGATCATGGCCGAGGTTTCGCCATCAATGACGGCTACCTTCACTGCAGGATCGTTGATCCATCCGAGCTCACCTTGCCTGACATCTTCATTGCGGACAACCGCGACGATGGAAAAATAGCCGTAAGGTTTGGAGTATTCGATATATTTACCGCGCTTGGCGTTTGGCCAGCCGCCGGTACATTCGATGTCATAGCGGCCGTTGTTCAGATCCTGCATGTATGTCGCAAGGTTGAATTCCTGCTGCATGACGAGTTTAAGTTCTAGTGCGGCAGCAAGGGCCTGCGACACCTCATATGTGACGCCGCCGAATTCCCTGGTGTTGATATCCTTCGTTACCATGGGCGGCCAAACGATATAGCCGCAGCCCAGCTGGCCGCTGGCGATAACGCGATCATAGGTTTTGTTGGAAGCCGCTTCGCCAGCATGTGCCGGTAAGGTCCAAAACCCGAATGCCAGTAAAAGAATAACGCTGTTGGCTGAATTGAACTTCTTCATGGCGGCCTTCATTATCAGACTTCAAACTGTTCTTGCAGCATGCGCTCTTCCAGGTTGGCTTCCGGGTCGAACAGGACCGTGACGGCCATATCGTCCACCTGTCGCACGTCCACGCACCTGACATCGCGCACTTCGGTAAAATCGGCCACCGCACTGACCGGGCGTTTTTCGGGTTCCAGAATATCGAAGCGCAGCGTGGAGTCCGCCGGCAGCACAGCACCGCGCCAGCGGCGCGGGCGAAAAGCGCTGATCGGCGTCAAGGCCATCACATTGGCAGTAAGCGGCAAGATGGGGCCGTGGGCAGAAAGGTTATAGGCCGTGCTGCCTGCCGGGGTGCTGGCAAGCACGCCGTCACATACCAATTCTTGCAGCCGCGTGACTCCATCGACCGTAATCTTGATGTGCGCGGCTTGCCGCGTTTCGCGCAACAAGGAAACTTCGTTGAAGGCATAGGCTTCGGCCTTACCGCCATCGTTGCTGTGTGCGATCATATGCAGCGGGTGAAGTTCAACCATTTGCGTACGGGTCAGGCGGTCGGGTAAATCGGCCCTATCGTAGGTATTGAGCAAGAAGCCAACCGAACCGTGCCGCATGCCGTAAACCGGCTTTTGCAGTTTATGGGCCTTATGCAGTGTTTCCAGCATGAAGCCATCGCCGCCCAGCGCCACGATAATATCCGCCTTTTCCGGCGTTTGTTGGCCATACAGCTTGGTCAGCTCGTTCAGCGCAACTTGCGCCTTGGGCTGTTCGGCGGCGAGGAAGGCTATTTTTTCTGACATATCCACAGCTTTCATAAGCTCTATGGGCCGAAGCGTTAAAGATTTCGTAACCAGTGTCAACGCAGGATTAATATACAGAGAATTCAGGAGTTTCCATGCAAATCGATATCCGGGTGGTGGAGCTGTTGTCCTCCAAGATATGCCACGACCTGATCAGCCCGGTCGGTGCGATCAACAACGGCGTTGAGCTGGTCAATGATGTCGGCGGTGGCGTGGTGGATGAAGCCATGAAGCTCATCGGCGATAGCGCGGGGCAGGCATCGCGCAAGCTGCGCCTGTTCCGTCTTTGTTATGGCCGCGCCGGAAGCGAAGGTAACCTTACGGTCAAGGACGCACGGAGCGTTGTCGAGGAATACCTCGAGCACGGCAAGATCAAGCTTAGCTGGCCTGCCGGAACACCGAGCGAGATGTTTGTTCAGAATCGCGGCGCGCTGAAGCTGCTGATCAACACAATCATGCTGGCGGAAGAAACGCTGGCCTATGGCGGGTCCATAACCGTGGCCGCGCCGGAAAACCCGGGCGACGTCTCATGCAAAGTGGAAGCGGCGGGCAGGGGCGCGACGGTCCAGCCCGTAACCGTGGCTTGTCTGGACGGCAAGACGCCGGTCGAGGAAGTAACGCCGCGTACGGTCCATGCCTATATCGTTTCCCGCTTCTCCGAACATTTTGGCATTAAGCTGAAATATAATACCGGGGTATCTGAAAAGGTTACGTTTGTATTATCTAAATCGATATAATTCATAAGAATATTGCCTTCCGGTAAGGCCTTATTAATCATTGGTAACCACTATAGGGGGCAAGGATTCCACACCCCCTTCCTTGTGCCTGATTCAGGCGATAGCGTTCCATTGAGGCTGCCATGGATGATCTGCTTAGCGAGTTTCTGACCGAAACCAACGAAGGCGTTGCACAGCTCGACGTGCAGCTTGTCGAATTAGAACAAAATCCTTCGAAGGAATTGCTTAGCAGCATCTTTCGCCTCGTGCACACCATCAAGGGTACTTGCGGGTTTCTCGGATTGCCGCGTCTTGAAAAAGTGGCGCATGCCGGTGAAAACGTGCTTGGAAAATTTCGCGATGGCGAATTGCCGGTTACGCCGGAAGCCGTCAGCCTGATTTTTCGCTCCATGGATACGATCAAGGGTATCCTGAGCGCACTTGAACAAACTGAAAAAGAACCGGAAGGCGATGATACGCAACTGATCGCCGATCTTAATGCGATGGCAGATGGTAAAGCCGCTGCCGCTCCGGCAACGCCTGCCGAACCTGCTGCCGGCCATGCGCCGGTTGTGGAAGAAAGCGCCGAGCCCATGGCCGCTGCGCCTGCGGAAGTAACCGAACAGCAAGAAGCCGCCGTGCCCGCGGTTGCGGAAACTCCGGCAGAAGTGCCGCCGGAAACAGTCAAGGCGGCAGCGCCGCCTGCGGCCGCCGCTGAAGGCGCGGCCAAAGAGTCCAGCCTCGCGCAATCGATCCGCGTGAATGTGGATGTGCTCGAAGATCTGATGACCATGGTGAGCGAGCTTGTGCTGACCCGCAACCAGCTTTTACAGATATCGCGTATGCAAAAGGACAGCGAATTTACGCCGCCGTTGCAGCGCCTTAACCACGTGGTTTCGGAACTGCAGGAAGGCGTTATGAAGACGCGCATGCAGCCCATCGGCAATGCATGGTCGAAGCTGCCGCGTATCGTGCGCGACCTGTCGATCGAATTAAAAAAGAAGATCGACCTTCAGATGCTTGGGGCCGATACCGAACTTGACCGCCAGGTTCTCGAAATGATCAAGGACCCGTTGACGCATATGGTGCGCAATTCGGGGGATCACGGTATCGAAGGGCCCGCCGACCGCATCAAGGCCGGCAAACCGGAAACGGGCCGCATTACGCTGAACGCTTATCACGAAGGCGGCCATATCATCATAGAAATATCGGATGACGGTAAAGGTTTGCCGATCGACATGATCAAGAAAAAGGCGGTCAAGAACGGTCTTGCGACGGAAAGCGAACTTGAAGCGTTGAGCGATCAGCAGATTATGCAATTTATCTTCAAGCCGGGTTTTTCGACAGCAGCGCAGGTCACCAGCGTTTCCGGCCGTGGCGTCGGCATGGACGTGGTAAGAACGAATATCGAAAAAATCGGCGGCACCATAGATATGAATTCTGTCTATGGCAAGGGTTCGCGCTTTTTGATCAAAATTCCGCTGACACTGGCGATCGTTTCGGCGCTTATTGTCGAATGTGCCGGCGAACGTTTCGCCGTGCCGCAGCTTAGCGTGATCGAGCTGGTGCGGACATCTGCACGCAGCGAATACAGGATTGAGCATATCAATAATGCTTCCGTCCTGCGTCTGCGCAACCGCCTGTTGCCGCTTATTTCGCTGCGCGAACTTCTGAAGCTTGAAGACAACAACGCGGAACGCAAGGAAGACGAATGCTTTATCGTGGTGGCGCAGGTCGGCGCTTCGACCTTCGGCATCATGGTTGACCGGGTTTTCGATACCGAGGAAATCGTGGTCAAGCCGGTTTCGCCCATTCTTCGTCATATCAACATTTTTTCCGGCAACACCATTCTTGGCGACGGCAGCGTCATCATGATCCTTGATCCGAATGGCATTGCCAGCAATGTCGGCGAGATCCAGGGCGCCGCACTGGATGGCGCGGACGCGCAGGCAAGCCAAAAATCCAAACAAGGTTCGCGGCAGGCATTGTTGCTGTTCCGTGCGGGCAGCAAGGCGCCAAAAGCGGTGCCACTGGCGCTTGTCGCACGGCTTGAGGATGTCGATATGGAAACCGTTGAACTTTCGAACGGCAAGCCGGTCGTGCAGTATCGCGGGAAGCTAATGCCGCTTGTCCCGATACAGGAAGGTTATGAAATCAAGCGAACGGGCAACCAGCCGGTTCTGGTTTTTGCGGATAACGAGCGTTCGATGGGCCTGATTGTCGATGAGATTGTGGACATCGTCGAAGACAATATGAATGTCGAGCTTTCCACCGACAAGACCGGTCTGATGGGGAGCGCGATCATTTCAGGCAAGGCCACGGACGTGATCGATATCGGGTACTACCTCGATCTCGCGTTCCCCGACTGGTTCGGGGTCAAGGATGAAGATACGTTTGGAGAAGAAAAGACGAACAATATTCTTCTGGTTGATGACAGCCCGTTCTTCCGTAATCTTCTGACCCCGCTGCTTACCGTTGCGGGTTATAAGGTAACGACCGCGGAAAACCCGCTGCAGGCGATCAAGCTGATGGAAGGCGAACAGCTTTACGATGCGGTCGTCAGTGATATCGAAATGCCCGGCATGAACGGCTTTGATTTTGTGACCAAGCTTAGGCAGGACGAAAAGTGGCGCGCCACGCCCGTGATCGCCATGTCTTCGCATACCACGCCGCGCGATCTTGAGCGCGGCCGCCAGGTCGGGTTCACGGATTATGTCGCCAAATTTGACCGCGAAGGGTTGCTGCAAGCGCTGCATCATTCGCTGAAGGTGGGAGGCACGGCATGAACATGCAACTTCCTGCCACCGAAGTTAAAAGGGGCTCTAGCCCGACGGTGATCGAACGCAACGATTTTGTGACGATGACAATAGCGGGTCAGCTGTTCGGCATTCCCGTTCTGCAGGTGCAGGATGTTTTGTCGCCGCAGAAAATCACAAAAATTCCGTTGGCGCCGCCTGAAGTTTCCGGCTCGCTGAACCTGCGCGGGCGGATCGTGACCGCGATCAATCTGCGCACCCGCATGGGCTTGCCGCCAAGAGAAGGCAAGGGCGATGGCATGAGCGTTGTGGCCGAGTTCAAGGACGAACTGTATAGCCTGATGGTCGATCAGGTGGGCGAGGTTATGAGCCTCAATAGCAGCGATTTTGAACAAAGCCCGCCCACCCTTGATCCTCGCTGGAGAGAAGTTTCCACGGGCATCTATCGCCTGGACGGCAAGTTATTGGTTGTGCTGGACGTTTCGCGGCTTCTAAACTTTATTAAGTCCGAAGCCGTATGATACCATGGGACGATAGAGCAAGGGCAAGCCCGCATGAAATCCTGTCTTATTGTCGATGATAGCCGCGTCGTCCGTAAGGTCGCCCGCAAGATATTCGAGGATTTGGGTTTCACCTGCCTTGAGGCGGAAGACGGCCAGCAAGCGCTGACGGAATGCCAGAAGCAGCTGCCGGAAATGGTGCTGCTTGACTGGAATATGCCTGTTATGAACGGGCTCGAATTCCTGCTGGCCATGCGCAAGCTTCCGAACGGCAACGGGCCGGTGGTTGTGTTCTGCACGACCGAGAACGATATGAGCCATATTCAGAAGGCTCTTGCGGCCGGTGCAAACGAATACATCATGAAGCCGTTCGATAGTGACATCATCCAAAGCAAGCTTTCCCAGCTTGGTTTGGCGGCGACATAGCTGGGCATGATGGAAACAGGAGCTAGCAACACACAAGTGCAATCAGCTGTGCATGCCGGAGCAGGAAAGCCCACAGGCGGTTTACCTTACCGTGTTATGGTGGTCGAAGATTCGATCGTTATTCGTGGCCTGATTTCACGCGCACTTGAAAGTGACCCCGATATCAAGGTCGTTGCCTCCGCTGCCGATGGCGAGATCGGCATCCGCATGCTCAAGAAAATGCCGGTTGATGTCATCGTGCTTGATATCGAAATGCCTGTCATGGACGGCATGACCGCGATCCCGCATTTGCTGGGCGTTGATCCGGCGGTCAAGATCATCATGGCATCCACGTTGACGCTGAAGAACGCCGAGATCAGCATGAAGGCGCTTGAGCTGGGCGCTTCCGATTATGTGCCCAAGCCCGTGACTTCGCGCGAATTGACAGCGGCAGTAGATTTCAAGCGCGAACTTGTCGATAAGGTCAAGGTTTTGGCCGTGGCTGCACGCAGGGCGGGTGTGCGCCGCGCCGAACCCGAAGCTCCCGCCTTTCGTGCATCGCAGCCGGGCGCACAACCGGCCGCAGACCAAGACACAAGAAGCGCATTCAAGGATAAGCCCGCCCCGCCAGCCAAAGTCGTGACGTTGCGCACGCACCCGATCATTAAACCCGATATTATCGCGATCGGCAGCTCGACCGGCGGTCCGCAAGCGCTTTTTAAGGTCATCAAGGATCTTGGCGCGGATTTGCAGCAGCCTATCGTGCTGACGCAGCACATGCCGCCATCCTTCACGACCATCCTTGCCGATCATATCAACAAGCATTGCGGCGTGCCGTGCAGCGAAGCCAAAGATGGTGACGTGCTGACGAAGGGCAAGGTGCTGCTTGCGCCAGGCAATTACCATATGACCATCGTCAAGAACCCGGCCGGGCAGCATGTTGTGAAGCTGAACCAGGAACCGGCAGAAAATTTTTGCCGCCCCGCGGTGGACCCCATGCTGCGTTCCCTGTTGCCGTTGTTCGACAAAAGAATACTGGTCGTCATCCTTACGGGCATGGGGCAGGACGGGATGAAGAGCAGCGATTTGATCGTGCAGGCGGGCGGTAGCGTTATTGCGCAGGATGAAGCCACCAGCGTGGTGTGGGGGATGCCCGGCGCTGTCGCGATGGCGGGGCTTTGCTCGGCGGTTCTGCCGCTTAATGACGTGGGCGGCTATGCGCGGAAGATCGCTTTGGGGATGAAGCCATGAGGCCGGAAGATTTCGACCTTTTCTCGACCATCGTGAAGCAGCGTTCCGGCCTCGTGCTGACGCCCGAAAAAGCCTATTTGCTTGAATCGCGCCTGATGCCGGTCGCGCGCAAATGGAACCTTAAAAACCTTGACGATCTGGCGGCTTCGATCCGGGCCAAGCGGGAAGAAGCGCTTCTGCGCGATATGACGGAAGCGATGACGACAAATGAATCATCTTTTTTCCGCGATCAACGGCCGTTTGACCAGTTCCGGCAAGTGGTATTACCCAAATTGCTGGAAACGAGGGCCGGCAAGAAGCACATTCGCATTTGGTCGGCCGCTTCTTCGAGCGGGCAGGAAGCCTACACGCTGGCCATGCTTTTGAACGAAGACAAGGCCCGGCTTGCCGGCTGGCGGATAGAAATTGTGGGCACCGATCTTTCCAGCGAAATGGTCGAGCGTGCCCGCAGCGGCATCTATACGCAGTTCGAAGTGCAGCGCGGTCTGCCTATCACCTTGCTTGTGAAATACTTTACGCAGCAGGGCGACAAGTGGCAGATCAATCAGGATATCCGCAACATGGTCAGTTTCAGGGAAATGAACCTGTTGCAGGATTTCGGCCCCATAGGGGTCTTTGATGTCGTGTTTTGCCGCAACGTGCTGATCTATTTCGATGCGCAGACCAAGGGTAAGGTCCTGGAATCGATCAGCCGCGTGATGACGCCCGATGGCGTATTGTATCTGGGCGGAGCCGAAACCGTTCTGGGGATTACCGATAAATTCAAGCCGTTGGAAGGCCAGCGTGCGCTCTATGTCCAGTCAAGCGCTTCGGCGGGTCTTTATGGGGCTCCGGCTGGCGCCGCACCTGCGCAGCCAGCCACAGGCACAGTGGCCCGTTAAATTCGATATAAAAGGTACCTGGAAGGTTAGCCCGCAACCGCCGCGCTTGTTTCGCTCGGGGATTTGCCATCGCTGGCGGCATTCGGGTCGCGCAGCACGTAGCCACGGCCCCATACCGTCTCGATGTAGTTGTCGCCCCCGGCGGCCGTCGCCAGCTTTTTACGCAGCTTGCAGACGAACACGTCGATGATCTTCAGTTCCGGCTCGTCCATACCGCCATAAAGGTGGTTCAGGAACATTTCCTTGGTCAGCGTCGTGCCCTTGCGAAGGCTCAGAAGCTCAAGGATGCCGTATTCCTTGCCGGTAAGGTGGAGGGGCTTGCCGTCCACTTCGACCGTACGGGTATCGAGGTTGACCATCAGCTTGCCGGTGCGGATCACGCTGTCCGAATGGCCCTTGCTGCGGCGGATGATCGCGTGAATACGCGCAACCAGTTCGCGGCGGTCGAAAGGCTTGGTCAGATAATCGTCGGCGCCGAAGCCAAGACCCTTGATCTTGTTGTCGAGTTCCGACAGGCCCGACAAAATTAATATCGGTGTCGAAACTTTCGCGGCGCGAAGCCTGCGCAGAACTTCATACCCGTCAATGTCGGGTAACATGAGATCGAGTACGATGATATCGTAATCGTAGATCTTGCCGATCTCGAGGCCGTCCTCACCGAGGTCGGTCGTATCGACAATGAAACCTTCGGCTTGCAGCATGAGCTCGATGCTTTTTGCGACCGAGGTATCGTCTTCAACGAGCAGAACGCGCATGGCACCCTCACTATGGTTATCTGCTTTAATTATTACGTCACGCGTATGAGCAGGCGAGGAGCCAAGACTCGCGTAACACTCTTTAACAATTTACACTAATTAACCAAAAATGTTAACAAAACATGAAAATTATTAATATTTACACATGTTTATTAAGTTTATTTCTCGTTTACCAATAAAGTCATACACTTAGTTAAGGGAGCGAATCTGCCGTGGGAATAGATCAAAACCGCCTTGTGGCAAATATCGAAGCCATCTCATCGACGCGCGTTTTCGGACGCGTGGCCGCGGTGCAAGGCTTGCTGATCGAAGTTGCCGGGGTCGAACGCCACCTTTCGGTGGGGGGGCGCTGCAATGTGATCGCGCGCGGCGGGCGCAAGGTTCTGTGCGAGGCCGTAGGCTTTCGTGAAAACCGGGCACTGTTGCTTCCCTATAGCGTGATCGACGGCATCGGGCTTGGGTGCAAGGCGGAGGTGGCGGATGCGCAGCCTGTCGTGTATCCGAGCGAAGCGTGGCTTGGCCGGGTTATCAATGCCCTGGGCGAACCGATTGACGGCAAGGGACCGTTACCGCGTGGCACCGTTCCTACGCCCATCCGCAACACCCCGCCTTCGGCCCATGCGCGGCAGCGGGTTGGGGAAAAGCTCGATCTTGGTATCCGGGCCATCAACAGCTTCCTGACATGTTGCCGCGGACAGCGCATGGGTATTTTCGCCGGTTCCGGCGTCGGTAAATCCATTCTGATGTCGATGGTGGCACGCTATACGTCGGCCGATATATCGATCATCGGCCTTGTGGGCGAACGCGGGCGCGAGGTGCAGGAATTTATCCATGACGATCTGGGGCCCGAAGGCCTTGCGCGCAGCATCGTGATTGTCGCCACATCAGACGAAGCGGCGCTGCTGCGCCGGCAGGCGGCCTATATGACGCTGGCGCTCGCCGAATATTTCCGCGACGACGGCAAGCAGGTGCTGTGCCTGATCGACAGCGTGACCCGTTTTGCCATGGCGCAACGTGAAATCGGCCTCGCGGCCGGCGAACCGCCGACGACAAAGGGCTACCCGCCCACGACCTTTGCCGAATTGCCCAAGCTGCTTGAACGCGCCGGGCCGGGCGAGGCGGGCAAAGGTGCGATCACCGGCCTTTTCACCGTGCTTGTGGACGGCGACGATCATAACGAACCGATTGCCGATGCCGTGCGCGGCATCCTTGATGGGCATATCGTGCTGGAGCGCGCGATTGCCGAGCGCGGGCGTTACCCCGCCATCAATATCCTGCGCAGCATTTCGCGCACCATGCCTGCTTGCAACAGCGACCGCGAGAACGAGCTGGTGACGCGTGCGCGCCGTTACCTTGCGGCCTATGAAAACATGGCCGAGCTGATCAGGCTCGGCGCCTATCGCCGCGGCAGCGACCCGGAAACCGACGAGGCGATCCAGTATTACCCGGTGGTCGAGGATTTTCTGCGTCAGGACAAGGCCGAGCGCGATAATCTGGGGGAAGGCTATGCCAAGCTGGCCGGGGTGCTCGGCGTGCAATGGCCATAACGCGCCATGAAAAGCATCGCCACGCTCATCAAATTGCAGAAAAGCCGGGTCGATGAACAGCGCCAGATTCTGGCGGAACAACAATCCATTCTCGATCGCATTGAACAGGAAGTCGTGCAGCTTGCAACCCAGCAGGCAATCGAACAGGAAGCCGTGCGCGCCGCGCCGGAAACGAGCAGCACATATGGCGCTTTCGTAAAATGGGCGACCGAACGCGCCCGGCAACTGGAAGTTGCGCGTTTTGCGGCGGTTGCGGCCGTGGAGCAGGCGCGCGAGGTGCTTGCCGAACTGTTCGAGGAACAGAAGCGCTATGAAATCGTTGCCGCCAACCGTGCCGCCGAGGAAGAGAAAGAAAAGTTGAAGCAGGAGCAGGGCGAGCTGGACGAAACCGCCGTGATGAACTATGAGCGCAAGCAGAGGGAAGGAAAATAACCCGGCATGCCAGACAAACAACGCATCATGATGTGCGCGCCTGATCATTATGAGGTCAGTTACGTTATCAATGCCTGGATGGAGGGGCAGATCGGCCGGGCGGACCGCACGCTGGCCGTGCGCCAGTGGAACGATTTGCATGCCATTATCGCGCGCTATGCCGATATTGTGCTGCAACCTCCGCAGCCCGGCTTGCCCGATCTCGTATTCACGGCCAATGCCGGTTTCGTGATCGGCGATATTGCTGTGGTCAGCCATTTTCGCAATACCGAGCGCAAGGGCGAAGAAAAATACGACCACGAATTTTTTAAATCAGCCGGTTTCAAGATCGCCGATTGGCCGAAGGACGCGCTGTTTGAAGGCGCGGGCGATGCGCTGCTTGATCGCGGCGCAAGGCTGATATGGACGGCCTATGGCCTGCGTTCCGATGCCCGTGCCGCCACGCTGCTGGGACAGGTTTATGGGCGGGAAGTTGTGACGCTTAAGCTCGTCAACCCGCACTTCTATCACCTCGATACCTGTCTGTGCCCGCTTACGGGCGGCTATGTGCTTTACTACCCCGATGCCTTCGATGCCGAAAGTCGCGGCAAGATTGAGTCTGTTGTGCCGGCGGGCAGGCGTATTGTTGCCAGCAAAGAGGATGCTTTTGCCTTTGCCTGCAACGCCGTTGACCTTGCGCCGCGTGTTGTGATGGGTAATGCCAGCGAAGGGCTGCAACAGGCGCTGCGCGCCAAGGGCTTTGATCCCATCGTCACCCCGCTGGGCGAATTCATCAAGGCGGGGGGCAGTGCCAAGTGCCTTACGCTTAAGCTGGTTGAGGAATAAGTTTAAGCCAGCCGGCCATAACCCGGATTTTTCTTGATTTTACCCCGATTTCCGTCATTTTAGCGCCAGACAGATATTCCGGGGGTAAGCATGCAGGTACAGGAACTCAAGGGCCAGACAATCGCTTTCGCCGCATCCGGCGGGCTCGATAGCTGCACGATCACGCATTGGCTGACATCGCTGGGCGTCAAGGTTGTCGCCTTCACGGCCGATCTTGGCCAGCCGGACGAGGTGGATTTCGGCGCAATCGAGAAGCGCATGCGCGCCAGCGGCGCGGTCGATTATGTCGCGGTGCCGCTGCAGGAACGGATGGCGGAAGCCGGGCTTGAGGTCGTGCAGGCGCAAAGCACCTATGAAGGCCGTTACTGGAACACCACCGGCATGGGCCGCGTGGTAACCGTAAGTGGCTTGCTGCCCGAAATCGTGAAGCGCGGGATCAAGATATTCAGCCACGGCGCGACCGGCCGCGGTAACGACCAGATCCGCTTCCAGCTTATGACCAACATGCTGCAACCGAGCATGGAAGTGTATGCCCCGTGGCGTGACGAAGAATTCCTGAAGCGTTTCCCCGGCCGCCAGCAGATGATCGCTTATTGCGAACAGCAAAATGTGCCGATCACGGCCACGCGCGAGAAACCCTATTCGACCGATGCCAACATGCTTGGCCTTACGCACGAAGGCGGCAAGCTGGAAGATATCACCACCGCACCGGATATCGTGACCCCGGGCATGGGCGTGTGGGCCAGCGATGCGCCCGCAAAACCCGAAGAAGTCGTGATCCGGTTCGAGAAGGGCCGCCCGGTCCAGATCAACGGCGCCAAGGTGAACGGGTTGCAAGCAATGCTGCAAGCCAACCAGATCGCCGGCAGGCACGGCGTGGGCATCGGCGCGCACCTGGTCGAAAACCGCTTTATCGGCGTTAAATCGCGCGGCGTGTATGAAGCGCCGGGCATGGAATTGCTTGGCACGGCTTATGCGTATCTGGTTCAGCTCGTGCTCGATCGCCGTTCGCGCGAAATCTTCGATCAGCTCGGGCTGCTGTATGCCAAGCAGATTTATCAAGGTTATTACTACGATCTGTGCTCGCAGATGATCAGGGCTTCGCTTGAACAGGTTACGCGCCTTATTACGGGTACGATAACCTTGCGGCTGTTGCGCGGCGTTGCCCAATATGTAAAGGCCGAAGCGGCGCCGCATTCGCTCTTCACGCTGGACGGTTCGATGGAAGCGGAAGGCAGCTTCAACCACGCGGATTCGGAAGGGTTCCTGCGCGTGCTGGCCGTCAATGCCCGCGCCATCGCGGCGACCAAGCAGCTGAAAGGCTAGGCCAGCGAAACCGCTTCGTGCGGCGCATTCAGGAATCCTATCCAGTTCCCGCGCCCGTGCTGGAAATTTATATTTCCGGCGTAATTGATCAGCACAAGCGCGTCGCTGAACGCGCCCTGCAGGTCGCGCTCCAGCCCCCGCCCAAGATCGCGATCGCTGCGGATAATCAGATCAAGCTTTTTCGGCTGCACGAAGCCATCGAGCTGCATCGCGCCAAGACGCGTGAAAGTCACGTCGATCAGGAAACGCGTTTGCTGCGCTTCCTTTTTGTCCTCGGCCGTTTCCTGCCCGGCTTTGTGACGATCGCGGTGCACATACAAATTCAGCGCACTCATGCCGAATTGATCGAGGAAGGGCAGGTGGTAGTGCCGCCATTCGCCTACTACCGGGTCGGTTGCGGTGCGGACGCCGCCGCGCAGCTCATCCGACAGCAACTTGAGCAGCGCATGCTTGCCTATTTTATCGAGTGCTTCGCTCGCGCGCTGCCCCAGCAACCCGCGCACATCGCCCTGGTTCAGGGCCGAAAAGAGAAACAGCATCGCGCTGCTCATTTGCTGGCCGGGCTGGGGGATACGATTTTGCACGATCTGCTGGCGCAGGCCGGGGTCGATGCTGCCGAGGGCATCGAGCACCTGCTTCAACGCCGGCCATTCGGCACCTTCGGCCAGTGTCGGCAGCGCTGTATCGGGCCGGGCCGTTGCAATGGTGCTTAAAAGCAATTGCGTGCCCACGGGCCAATTGGCGGCCTGCCGCACGAAAAGCGTGTTTTCCCCGGCATTGACCACGACCTGCCCACCGGGTGTGTTGGCGATCACGGTCGCGAGGATTTTATCGCCCGTTGCTGTCAGCTTGGCTTGTGCCCCGGCGGCCACGGCATTCAGGTGGAAATTGATGTTCTGGCCGGGCTTGAAGGTGATGGCGGTGCCTGCCGTTGCGTTGAGCGTACCGGCAGCATTTTGCTGACCTTGCGGCAGAGATGTGGGTGCACGCGCAGCCACTTCACTTTGCGCGGCAGGGTGAAGAATGCTGCCAGTGGTGTTTTGCAGATAGCTGACCGATTGCTGCGTGAAATTTCTAATTTGCTGCAAAAGCCCGCTGGTTGCCGTTTGCAAGGGTTGCTGCTGAATGGTTTGCTGCGCGGCGGGGGCGAATTGCTGGAATAATTTGCTGGCGTCCTGCGGTAGAACGAAGGCCGTCAGGTTTTGCCCCGGCTTTATGGCGGACGAGGCGGCAGAGTTCGTTGCCGCCGCTTGCGACCGTGTTTGCACGGGCTGGTTGACATAATCGACCAGAAGCGTGGCCTTGGCCGGCGGGTTGCCCGGCTGAAGCTGGATATAGGCGTTGCTTTTATCGGCCTGCAGCACGCTAAGCAGCTGTTGCAGCTGCTGGCTTTTGATTTGCTCGAACAGCGTTCTGGGAAGCACGAGCTGCACATCACCCTGCGGGGTGCGGATTTGCGCCTGACCGGCCTCCAGATTCGTCGTGAGCGTGCCGCCAAGCAGGAGCTGGCGTTCAAGTTTTATGAGCTGCTGCGGCAACTGCTTGACAATGGTTTCAATGGCGGCGATTTGCTGCGCGACCGTGACGGGCAGCGCAAGTTCGGGCGGCAGTGCGGCCGGGATGATATCCACCATGGCCGTCGCCTTTCCGGGCTACCCGAGAATTTCTTTGGCGATTGCCTGCACGTCGCTTGCGGCATCGGAGACGGGCGAGCGGACAAGCAGCGAGGTTTGGGCGCGGATCGCATCGCGCACCTTGGCGTCGCGCCTTATGATGCCGGCCAGCGGCGGCGTGTATTGCAGGAAGCTTTCGCAAGCCTTCTTGATAGTTTCGTATGTTTTTTGTCCGTCTGCCTTGTTGGTTGCCATATTGACGATCACGCGCATGTCGGCCTTGGGGTTGGCGGCGCGACCGAGCTTGATGAAGGCGTATGCGTCCGTCAGGGAGGTCGGTTCGTCGGTGATGACGACAAGCGTCGTTGCCGCAGGCCCGGCAAGCTGGCGTACCGAACGATCCACCCCGGCGCCGAGATCGACGATAACCCGGTCATAGTTGTTCGCAAGAGTCATCAGATCGTTGCGCAATTCAGCGAGGCGCTGGGTTGCAAGTGTCGCAAGGTTGCCGGAACCCGAACGGCCCGCCAAAACATCGAACCCGCCTTCTTCATAGCGGGTAATCGCGCCGGGCAGGGTGGTTTTGCCTTCGATGACCGCGCCGAGATCCAGTTCGGGCGTAAGGCCGAGCTGGATATCCACGTTCGCGAGCCCGAGATCGCCATCGAACAGCAGAACGCGCTTGCCGGCTTTGGCGAGCGCGCTGCAAAGGGTAATCGAAAACCATGTCTTGCCGACGCCGCCTTTGCCGCTGGCGACCGCGAGCATGTTGGGCGCTGTAAGCGGGGCGGGGGTGGCACCGCTGCCTGCGTGAGGTGTGAAGGAAATCGGGTCGGCCATGGTCATTCTCCGCCTTATGCGTGGGTTCCGGTTGGTTTGTTGCTGGTTGCGCCTTGCTGCTTGCTTTCGGCTTCGGGAAGCAAAAGACGAGCGGTGGAAACAGGGTTGAGCGATTCAAGCGGCTTCGTGACGTCCGGCGAGCGGCTGATGCCTGCCAGCGGCAATTTCGTTTCATGCGCTATGCTCAGCGCGCTGCCGAAGCGGCGCGTCATGTCGCCGCGGGTAAGCAGGATGCTGCTCGCGCCCAGTTCACGGAAGGCGGCGGCAAGGTCGCTTCCTTCCTGTATTTCATAGCCTGCGGGCATGACCAGCACGGCTTCCACGTCGTTCTTGGCCAGCATATCTTTAAGGTCTTTTCTGTCCTGCTTATCAAAAGGGTTGCAGCCGGCGGTATCGATCAGCACAAGATTGCCGCCGCCATGCACGCTAAGCGTATCACGCAGCGCCCCCGCATCTTCAATTTCAAGCAGCTTCAGTTTCAAAAGATTGGTGAAGGCCGCAAGCTGGCTAATGCCGCCCGCCCGCACTGTGTCCGTCGTGATAACGCTGACGGGCTGGCCAAGCATTTTGGCGGCCGTTGCCATTTTGGCGGTGCTCAGGGTTTTTCCTGCGCCAGGCGGGCCGATCAGCATAAGCGGCTTGGTCGCCTTGCCGTCCAGGATCGGGCGGAACTGCATATGGGCGTCGAATGCGGCCGCGAGCGCGAGCACAGGGTCGTTCGCAGCATAGTGCACAGCCGTGGCCAGAAGCTTTTCCGAAAGCACGGCGGAAAGGCCGTGCTTGTAGAAACAATCAGCGAGCCCTTCAATCAGGTCGTTATCTGTATCGGTATCGGGGACCATGGCGGCGGCGCGCGCCATGCCATTGGCCTTGACCGCAACTTCGTCAACCGCGGCGGTCACGCGGACGCCGCCCATATCGTCGTCGCGCGTGGCAACGATGATCGCATGATCGCCGAGTGCATCGCGCACCTGACGCATGGCGTCTGTCATGTTTGGACCGTGGAATGAGCGTAACCGCATATTAAATCTGGCCTAACGTTTTAATTTTTGCTTTTGGATGAATTTCATTCTGCGACAGGACAATCGTTGCCGGGCGGAAGCGCTCGATTATTGAGCGCACATAGGGACGGACGCCGGGGCTGGTCAGCAGCACGGGAGAATCGCCCATCTGGGCATGCCTGTCATAGGTTTCGCGCACGCCGCGAATAAATTGCTGCAACTTGCTGGGCGGCATCGCGAGCTGCTTTTCTTCGCCATTGCCCACAAGCGATTCGGCGAACGCTTGCTCCCATTCGGGCGAAAGGGTCAGGATGGGCAGAAAGCCTATATCATTGGTGTGCGAATCCGATATCTGCCGCGAAAGGCGGGAACGCACATGTTCTGTAATTGCCGTCAGATTGCGGGTGATGCCGGCGGCTTCGGAAACGCCTTCGAGTACGGTCGGAAGATCGCGGATCGATATGCGTTCGGCCAACAGATTTTGCAGAATACGTTGCAGCCCGCTGATCGTGATCTGGCTCGGGATAACGTCGGCGACCAGTTTTTGTTGCTCGGTGCTCAGCTCGTCCAGCAACTTTTGGGTTTCGCTGTAGGATAGAAGCTCGGACATGTTGTCCTTGATGCTTTCGGTCAGATGCGTTGTGATGACCGTAGGCGGATCGACAACGGTATAGCCCTTGAACAAGGCTTCTTCGCGATATGTCGCATCGACCCACATGGCGGTAAGGCCAAAGGTCGGTTCCGTGGTCGCTTCGCCGGGCAGGGCTATGGCTTCGCCGCGCGGGTCCATCACCAGCAGCATGCCGGGGCGCAGCTCGCCGCGCCCGGCTTCAATCTCTTTGATGCGGATCACATAGGTATTGGGCGGCAACTGTAAGTTATCCTGTATGCGCACCGAGGGCATCACAAAGCCCATATCGCCGGCCATCTGGCGGCGCAGGCCCTTGATCTGGTCGGTCAGCTTCTGCCCGGCTTCACTGTTGATAAGCGCGAGCAGGGCGTAGCCAAGTTCAAGCCGGATAAGATCGATAGACAGGGATTTGCCGATCGGCTCTTCATGCATAGCCGGCGGGGCAGCCATGGCCGCCGCACTTTCCGCCATGGCCTGCGCTGCGGCTTTCTTTTTCTCGCTGGCACGGAAACCGGCATAGCCGATCACGCCACTAAGCAGCATAAAGGGCAGCATCGGCATACCCGGTACGAGCGCCAGCGTCATCATGGTGATCGAGGTAAGGCCGAGCGCGGCGGGGTAACCGCCTAGCTGGCCAAACATAGCTTTATCGGTTGTGCCGGTCATGCCCGCTTTGGAAACCAGCATACCGGAAGCCACGGAAACCAGCAGGGCGGGGATCTGTGTTACGAGGCCGTCACCGACCGTGAGCTTGACGTAGGCATCTGCCGCTTCCAGGACCGGCATATCGTGCCGAAACGTACCGATGGTGATGCCGCCGATAATGTTGATCAGCGTAATGACGATGCCGGCGATGGCATCGCCGCGCACGAACTTGGCGGCACCGTCCATGGAGCCGAAGAAGTTACTTTCATCTTCCAGCTCCTTGCGGCGCAGCTTGGCTTCCTGCTCATCAATCAGGCCGGACGAAAGATCGGCGTCGATCGCCATTTGCTTGCCGGGCATGGCATCCAGGGTGAAGCGCGCCGCCACTTCGGCGATACGGCCCGAACCCTTGGTGACCACGATAAAATTCACGAGCGTGATGATAGAAAAGACGATAACGCCGATGATAAAATCGCCGCTCATGACGAAGCTTGAAAAGGCCTTCACGACCTGCCCGGCGGCCTCTTCGCCGTTATTGCCTTCGCTCAGGATCAGACGTGTCGTGCCAAGATTGAGCGAAAGCCTGATCAGGGTGGCAACCAGAAGCACGGTCGGGAAACTGCTGAATTCCAGCGGCTTGCCGATAAAAATGACCGTCATAAGAATTATGACGGCGAAGGTGATGGAAAGCGACAAGCCTATATCAACCAGAAACGGCGGAACCGGCAGCACGAGGGCGCACAAAATAACAAGCAGGCCAATGGCAAGCCAAATGTCGCCGCGTGTAAGAAGGGCGCCGAACCCGCCCGAGGCGGAATCGCCGGTGCCGCCGCCCGCTTCGCCGCCGCCGGAATCCGTGGTCGCAACGCTGCGCTGCGTCGGCATCGTGGCCGGCACGGTTGCGGTGCTCGCCGTGGTGGTTATTGCGGTGGGCTCAGCCATTTTTCACCTGCGGTCAGGATGCCGCGCGTTCTTCGCCCGAAGGCGGCGGTGGAACGGGCGCACCCGATTCACTGTACTGCTTCAGCTTGTTGCGCAGCGTGCGGATCGATATGCCGAGAATGTTTGCCGCATGCGTGCGGTTGCCAAGGCAATGATCGAGCGTGTTGAGGATAAGATCACGCTCCACATCGGCAACCGTTTTGCCGACCAGTGCGCCCGTATCGCCCTGGCCGTCGGCGCGGTCGGCCGCGATCTGGGCGGCGATGCCGGCGGGCGTGGGGCTGCCGTTCGGCGCGAAGCTTTGGCCGGAAAGCAGGATGCCTTCCGGTTCAATAACATTGCCCTTTGCCAGCAACACGGCGCGATGCATGGTGTTTTCAAGTTCGCGCACGTTACCCCGCCAATGATGCTGCTGCAGCATTGTGGTCGCGGCGGGCGAAAGACTGCGCGGACCTAGCCCGTTGGCTTGCGCGTATTTCTGGATGAAATGTTCGGCCAGGGCGCTGATATCCGTAGGCCGTTGACGCAGCGGCGGCAGAATAAGGTTGACGACATTAAGCCGGAAGTACAGATCTTCGCGGAAGTTCTTGGCTTTGACTTCGGCTTCAAGATCGCGGTTCGATGTGGCAATGAGCCGGATATCGACCCTGATCGGCTGTGTGCCGCCGACGCGGTCAATTTCGCGCTCCTGAATGGCGCGCAGCAACTTGGCCTGCAGGCGCAAATCCATCTCGCTGATTTCATCAAGCAGAAGGGTGCCGCCATTGGCTTCTTCGAACTTGCCTATGCGGCGCGCGACGGCGCCGGTGAAGGCGCCCTTTTCATGGCCGAACAGTTCGGATTCCAGGAGGTTGTCCGGGATAGCCGCGCAATTCACGGAAACGAAGTTGTTGTTGGAACGCTTGCTCTTGCGGTGGATGTAACGGGCCATGACTTCCTTGCCGGTACCGGACTCGCCCGTGATTAACACGGAAGCATCGCTCGGGGCGATTTTGTCGGCCAGCTCGACCACCGGGACCATCGCCCTGTCGCGGGCAATGACGAGATTGCTTTCTTCGGCAACCGCTTCAAGGACGGCCGCGATAAGTTCGGCATCCGGGGGCAGGGGAACATATTCCTTCGCACCGGCGCGGATAGCGCGCACGGCAGCGCTGGCATCGGTGCCGATGCCGCAAGCGACGACGGGAACGATAATACGCTCGGATTTAAGGTTTTCGATCAACTTGGCGATATCGAGCTTTATGTCGCACATCACCAGATCGGCGCCCTTGCCGTCGCGCAGCGCGTTCAGCGCACCATCGATGCTGTCGATATGCGCGACCTTGGCGCCGCGCGTGACGGCAATACGACCGGCTTCGGTGATGTATCCTTCAAGATGACCGACGATAAGAAGACGCATAATGTTTCCTCGTTTCCGACTAACTTGTTACTGGGCCTCGGCCTTGATGATTTCTGTCATCGTGATCCCGAGGCGGTCTTCAACGACCACAACTTCGCCGCGCGCGACCAGGCGGTTGTTGACATAGATGTCGATGGCTTCGCCGACCTTGCGGTCAAGTTCGATCACGGCGCCGCGGCCAAGTTTCAGCAAATGGCTTACGGGCATTTCCGATTTGCCAAGCACGGCCGAAACCTGAACCGGGATGCCGTAAACCGCACCCAGGTCTTCGACCGTGGCGGGGTTGCCATCGACCATATCCGTGCCGCCCGAATCCAGCTCGGTCAGGGTCAGCGAATCCTTGGCATCGTCTTTGCCGGTGCCGGGGTTTTCTGTATCAGCCATTTCGTGTCTCCTACACAGTTACGTTAGTTGCAGATGGATCGGGTTCGTTCGTTTCGGCGGCTTCGCCGGTATCGTGTTGCGGGGTCGTCTGTTCGGCCGGAATAGATTGGCGTGCGTGGGCCACGGCACGGTCGATCTGCTGCCAGATCAGGTTCACATCGCGCTCTATGCCGCCATCGGCCCACTCGACCTTGCAATCGGATGCCGCAAGATCGTTATCGCCAAGCAGTACGACCTTGCCCGCAAAGGCGGTTTGCTCAGCCAGTTTTGCAAGCTGCGCATTCAAGTCATCAAGCCGTTCTTCGGCAACACGCACGACAAGGCGCGGTTCGCGCGAAAGTTCGGAGAGCGCTTGCTGCAAAATAGCTTCAATCTCGTTCATGCCGTTGCGGGTGATATAATCGGGGATCAGTTTGCGCACCATATGCGTGGCGATCTCTACGGTATCGGAAAGCTGTTGCTTGCGCGCTTCAACCACATTGCCGATGATGGCCGCGAGTTGCTGTTCCACCCGGCCCAGCATGGCTGCCGTATCGCTTGCCTGTTTCTCGTTGGCGGTGTGCTGCGCGTCGGCAAAGCCTTGTTCATAGGCTTCATCCTTGGCTTTCTTAAGCTGTTCACCGGAAAAACTGCTTTTTTCCTCAGGCTTGCTGCTTTGATCGAATGAGCGATCAAACAGAAATTTGCGCATCTGTGTATCGGTTGTTGCGGTCATCAGTAAATCATCTCATCCTGGGTTTCATTACCCTTGTTGATTACAATCTCGCCCTTGGCAGCCAGGTCCTTGGCGCTGGCAACCAAAGCCTGCTGCGCTTCTTCAACGTCACGGACGCGGATCGGCCCCATCGATTGCATATCGTCCTTAAGCAACTTGGATGCGCGTTCAGACATATTGCTGAAGAACAGATCGCGCATTGTTTCCGAAGCGCCCTTGAGCGCGACAGGAAGCTTGGCCTTGTCCACCACACGAAGGATCGCCTGGATCGCGGCGCCCTCGAGCTTGCCGAGATCTTCGAAGGTGAACATGAGGCTCTTGATTTTTTCTGCGGAGTCGCGGCTGCGTTCTTCGAGCGAAGACAGAAACTTGCTTTCGTTGGTGCGGTCGAAGCTGTTGAAAATTTCGGCCATAAGTTCGTGCGGATCGCGCTTGTTGGTGCGCGCGAGGTTGCTCATGAACTCGTTGCGCAATGTGCGTTCGATATCGTCAAGCACATCCTTCTGCACCGATTCCATGCGCAGCATGCGGGTCACGACTTCAAGCGAGAAGCTTTCGGGCAGCTGGGTCAGAACGCGCGCGGCATGGTCGGGTGTGATCTTGGTGAGCACGACGGCGACCGTTTGCGGATACTCGTTCTTGAGATAGCTGGCGAGAACGGCTTCGTTTACGTTCGCGAGCTTGTCCCACATCGTGCGGCCGGCGGGGCCGCGAATATCTTCCATGATGCCGTCAACGCGGCCCTTATCGAGGACTTTGGCGAGCAGGCGTTCGGTGGATTCAAGCGTGCCGACCAGCGAGCCGGTCGAGGACATCTGTTCGGCGAATTCGACGAACAGACGCTCAACGAGGTTTGAACTGACATTGCCAAGATTGGCCATGACCTGCGAAAGCTCTTTGATCTCGTCGTCATTCATGTGGGAGAACAGACGCGCGGCCTGTTCCTCGCCAAGCGACAGGATCACGATGGCGGCCTTTTCGGTGCCATTCAGGCTGCGAATGTCTTCACGGACGCGTACACCCACGGCTTGCTCCCTCTATTAACGGTTTTCCTGGTACATCCAGTTGCGCAGGATGCCAACGGACTCTTCAGGATGCTTATCAACCAGCTCGCCGACCTTGCGGATGGACGAAGCCTTCACCCGGCCATCCACGCGGCCGATATCGATCATGCTATCAAGCGCGCTTTCTTCATCATCGCCGCCGCCCATCGGGCCGGAAAGTTGCGCAGGCGAGCCGCCCGCGGCTATCGCGGCTTGCTGATCGCCCCCGCCGCTAAACGAACCGGCGGATTCCATGGCGCGGCGAAGCAGGGGGCGTACAACGAGCAACAGCACGAGCACGCCAACGATTGCAAGCACCACAATCTCGATCAGGCGGAACAGATCTTCCTTCGGGAAGCCGAACATCATATCAAGCTGCGGCAGGCCGGATTCGACGGTTTCTTCCGGCTGCATAAAGCGCATGTTGGTGACTTCCAGCGTATCGCCGCGGCTGGCATCGAAGCTGATGGCGGAGCGCACGAGCGCTTCAATCTGCTTCATTTCTTCTTCGGTGCGCGGCGTATAGGCCATTTTTTCCTTGTCATTTTCGTCGGGGGCATAACTGCCATCGACAACAACGGCGACCGAAAGGCGGCGCACCTGGCCGCTTTCGCGCACCTGGCTGCGAATGGTCTTGTTGATCTCGTAATTGATGGTCTGTTCCGTGCGGTTTGATGTATTGCCGCTGCCGCCACCCGCTTCGGGTGCGAGGCCGGCGGGAATGTTGCTCGTGATGCTCGCGCTGCCGCTTGCATTGTTAGAGCTGGTGGTGTCTTCCGAAGTGTTCTGCTGAGAGCGGACGACCTGGCTTTCCGGATCATAGATTTCGGATTGTGTCGTGATGCGGTCGAAATCCATTTCGGCGGAAACCTGCGCACGAACGCGCCCGAAGCCGATCGATTGCGCCAACAGGTCTTCGATTTTGCGGGCCTGCGCGCGCTCGAAATTCAAACGAATATCATCTTGCGAGGCGCCCATCGCGAGGGTGTTGTCGCCTTCCATCGGCCGTGCGAGCAGGTTGCCGCGGTCGTCGATGATGGAAATCTGGTTGGTTTGAAGCTGCGGTACGGCGGCGGCAATCAGGTTCTGGATTGCGGAAACCTGTTCCTTGGTCAGTGTGGCGGCGCTGCGCATTTTAAGGAAGATGCTGGCGCTGGCCGCCGTCTGGTTGCGGCTGAACAGTTCGCGTTGCGGCAGCACAAGGTGAACGCGGGCGCTGCTGATGGGGGTTAGCGTGCTGATCGTGCGGGCTAACTCGCCTTCAAGGGCGCGCAAGTGGTTGACGTTCTGAACGAAAGTAGTGGTGCCGAAACTTTCCTTTTGGTCGAAAATTTCATAGCCGATCGAGCCGCCCTTGGGCAGACCTTCGGCCGCCGCCGCCATGCGCGCGCGGCCGACCATGTCAGCGGGGACCTTGACGCTGCGCCCGTCGGGCGTGACTTCGAAGGGGATCTTCATTTGATCGAGCCGGGCGGCGATGGCGGAAGCATCCTGTTGCTCAAGTTCGCTATAGAGCAGGGACATCGGCGCATGCGTCATGCGCGAGGTCAGAAAGCTGAAGAAGCCAAGCAGGGCGATCACGACGATGCCGATCGCGGCAAGCCGCATAGGCCCGAGGTTGCGGAGTGTTTGCAGGAATCCGTTCACGTTGTGCTCCCCAAAACATATGGCGCGGTTGCGCCAGAAAAACCGTACCAGCAACGCTCCCCAGCGCCTGGAATTAACCAAGAATGTCTAGAATTTTATGAAAATCTGATTAATACCCGGCAAAATTTTCCCACACCGATAGGGTGAGGGAGGAATTTTTTGCCGAACAGTGGGTTAGCGCCTTCCGCAATTTCAGAAAGCCCAGTAAATTAAGGAAAAATTAGCCATATCGGCAGGGTCTATTCGCCTTGCCCAGCCGAAAAACCCGCCTTGCCGTCGAAAGTACGGAGGGATTCGGTCTTCATAAGGTCGAGCCCGGCGGCCACAACCTTGCCCTGCAGCGCCAGTATTTGTTCGGGCGTCACTTCGGCGCCATCCTTACCCATATAGCGGCAACGCCAGTGATCGGTGCAAAGCGTTTCGGGGAAGCCGCCCGGCCATACCTTTACGCCCCGGTTGCTGATCAGCATCAGTTCCAGACCGTCTATGTTACAGGCCTTGGCCTTGGCGCCGATCTCGTCCGGGCTGGAACCCGTCCAGCCGATGAAGATATCGACGCCAACGGTTTTTTGCTTGGTCTGGCGGCGCAGTTTGATAGGTGGTACGGCCATGGCGCCGCCGGTGTTTGCATAGCTGGCGGGCGTGAATTTAAGGGGTGTCTGGCCAAGGCGGGCGATAACGGCATCGGCGAATTCCTGCGTGCCTGCCTTCTGGCTGCTGATGCTTTCCTTATAAATGTCGCCGGTGTGGATGCCGTCTTCGATGGCCTTGTACCAGGCGTTATGGATCTTGGTGGCGATATCGCCCTGCCCAAGATGCACGAGCATCAAAACCCCGGAAAGCAGCAAACCGGAAGGGTTGGCGATATTCTGGCCAGCAATATCGGGGGCGGATCCGTGGATGGCTTCGAACATGGCGACATGTTCGCCGATATTGCTTGAAGCGCCCAGACCGACCGAACCCGTGATTTCAGCCGCGACGTCGGAAATGATGTCGCCGTAAAGGTTGAGCGTGACGATAACATCGAAGCTTTCGGGCTTGTCGGCCAGCTTGGCCGTGCCGATATCGATGATCATCTGGTCGTTGCGGATATCAGGATATTCCTTGGCGATCCGGGTGAATATCTCCCGGAACAGGCCGTCCGCCTGTTTCATGATATTGGCCTTGTGGAAGCAGGTGACGCGCTTGCGACCCTGCGCGCGGGCGTAATCGAAAGCATAGCGTACGATGCGTTCGCAGCCCTGTACGCTGACGATCTTCAGGCATTGCACGACATCGTCCGATTGCTGGTATTCGATGCCGGCATAAAGGTCTTCTTCGTTTTCCCGCACGATCACCACATCCATCACAGGGTGCTTGGTCTTGATCGTGGGGTGGTAGGATATGCAGGGGCGGACATTGGCGAACAGGCCCAGCGTCTTGCGGATCGTGACGTTCAGGCTTTTATACCCTTCGCCGATGGGCGTGGTGATGGGGGCCTTGTAGAAAACCTTTGTGCGGCGAAGCGATTCCCATGCTTCCGGCGCGATCCCGGTGTTGACGCCGCTCAGATAGACTTTCTCACCGATATCGATCTTTTCGATCGCAAGCCGTGCGCCGGCAGCCTCCATGATCTTCAGGCAGGCCGACATGATTTCGGGGCCAATGCCATCGCCATGGGCAACTGTAATCGGAGTGGGTTTGAGCATGCGCTATCCTTGCTGGAATAAGCTGTAAGCCTTAGCAAACAACCCATTAAGGAAGGTTTAACCAACAAAAGCCCCGGTTGCGCCGCAATGCTGGGGCGGTCTTTGTGGCCCGATTGGCGTTGCGGTTCAGACCGGGAAGCCTGAAATTCGAACCAAAGCATTTCTATCAACCATATTTGTGGAAACGGACCCTTAAATTCTCTGGCGCAGAATTGATTTTATAGGGATTGATTCATTTTTTCAGGGGGAGATGGTTATGGCAGTAGTCATTAAACAGAAAGAACACGTCACCAAATTACAAGACAACATTAAGGCTCAGCTTCTAGCCTCTGTTTATAATGAATTTTTTGAAGTAATCCCGGCCTTCACGCCAAGCCAGAAAGCCGAAGGCTATAACCTGCGTTACCAAGTGTTGTGTCAGGAGCGGATGCTTCTGAACCCCGAGGATTACCCGAGCGAGCAGGAATGCGACATGCACGATTTGCACGCCGCCCATTGCCTGCTTGTACACCGCCCGAGCGATATGACGGTGGGGACAATGCGGGTGATTTTTTCGGAAGGCGGCGACCATATGCTGCCCAGCTTCGCGCTTTACCCGACATTCACCGATCTGCTGGATATGAAATATACGGTCGAGCTTTCGCGGCTGTGTGTTTCACGCCAGATGCGCCGCCGCTGGAACGATGGCCCCTATGGCCGTGTAAGCGAGGGGGAAGGCATGGTGCCGGAAGGCAAGCGCAAGATCCCGCATGCGGCGCTGGGCATGTTTCGGGAAACGCTGGCGATGCTGCAGGGCAGGGATGTCACGCATGTCTGCGCGCTGATGGAACCGGCGTTGGCGATGATGCTGAAGCGGCTTGGGCTGCATTTTGCCGCCGCCGGCCCGGCGATCGATCATTACGGGCTGCGCCAACCTTGCTATGCGAAGATCAGTTCGCTCTTGCAACGGGTCGAGCGTGAAAAGCCCGCCATCTGGGCCTTCATCACAGATAACGGCCGCCTGGCGCCGGATTAAGCCAGATACCTTTTCTTTCCTGCCGGTTGTGCGATATAAGCCATGCGTATGGTTTATCGCATCGGCATAGATATCGGTGGTACAAAAATGGCGGCGGCGGCGCTTGACGCCGGGGGCAACATCGTTGCCGAAGGCCGCATGCCCACGCCGCGCGAATACAAGGCGCTGCTGGCCAACTGCCGTACGCTTGTGGCGCAGCTTGAAGGGGAGGTGAAGGAAACCTGCTCCGTCGGTATTGGCATTCCAGGCTATATCGTCAAAAGCACCGGTCATTGCTATGCGCCGAACACGCCTGCGCTTATGGACAGGAATTTTTCCGCAGAACTTAGCGTTGCCCTTGGCGGGCGACCGCTGCGCGTCACCAACGATGCCGATTGCATGACGCTTTCGGAAGCGGTCGATGGCGCGGCGCGCGGGCATAACATAGTGTACGGCGTGATCATGGGTACCGGCGTCGGCGGTTGCCTTGTTGCGAACAAGCGCATTGTGACGGGTGGCAACGGCTTTACGGAATGGGGGCATTTGCCCTTCCCGTGGCGGGAAGGCGGCGACGGCTTGCCGGTCAAATGCGGGTGCGGCAAGACGGGCTGCATCAACGCTACGACAAGCGGGCCCGGTCTCGCTTACCTGCATAAATTCAAGACCGGCAAGGATACGAGCGGGGAACAGATTGTGAAAATGGCGGAGCAGGGCGACGCCGCCGCGCTTGCGACGCTTGACCATTTTTATCGCATGGCCGCCAAGACCATGGTGCTGATCATCATGATGGTCGATCCCGACATGATCGTGATCGGCGGCGGGCTGAGCCAATTGCCGGGGCTGCGCGACAAGGTCCAGAAATATTCGCGTGACTATGCGCTCAGCGGCATCGTCGAAACCAAATTCGCGGTCGCGAGCCATGGGCCGGCGAGCGGTGTGCGCGGCGCGGCTTGGCTCTGGAACGATTGATTACTTCACAATCTCAAGTTTGCGTCCGAGCATGCGCACGGCATCCTTGATGCTGGATGTGCGCTTGAGAAGCTTCGTGCCTTCATAAACAACAAACTCCGTGCCGCGCGATGTCGTTTTGGCGATGCTGAAGAGCGGCTTGTCGAGGCTGTTGCGATAGACCGAAAACACGGCCGAGCCCGGCAGATGGTCGATTGCATAGTCGCGCCATGCGCCGTCGGATACCCTGTGCGCGTACAGGTCGAGGATGGCGGAAAGCTCGCTGCGCGTGAAGGTCACGGGCCCGCCTGTCCGCCTGCGACCGGATGAGCGCGAAGAAGGGGCTTGGCGGGGTGGCATGGAATGGCCTTTATTGTGGCTATTAGTGGAAAACTTGCCTAGTTTTTGACATTTCTTTATGACCTTATGTCCCGGACAAGCTAACAGGATCACCAGCCCATGGCGACAGATAACAACCTTATCCGTGAGATTGACGAAGATCTGCAGCGCCAGCGCACCCACGATCTGTGGAAGAAATACGGCAAGTGGATTATCGGCGGCGCGGTTCTTATCGTTCTTGGTACGGCCAGCTATACCTCGTGGCAGGCCTATCGCCTCAGCCACGATCAGGAGGCGACGGGCGCGCTTTTCGCCATGCTTTCGGCGCCCGATGCAAAGGAAGCTGCAGCAGCGGACAAGCTTGCGGCCTTTGCCGCGCAGGAAAAGGGCGAAAGCCAAAGTATGCTCGCGCGCTTTTACGAAGCCGAGGTGAAAAAACAGAACAAGCAGGAAGCGCAGGCGCTCGAGATATACGAATCCATCGCCGCCGATGGTGCGGCCGATCCGAAATACCGCGATCTGGCTTCCTTGCTTTGGGTGCAGCAACAGCTGGACAACGGTGATATCGAAGCCCTGCGTACCAGGCTTGGACCGCTCGCGAAGGAAGGTGCGCCATGGCGCTACAGCGCGACCGAATATCAGGGTTTGCTCGCGGTCCGGGCGGGAGACAATCAAAAGGCGGCCGAAATTTTCACGGCGTTGTCGCAAGATCCGTTGGCTCCTGTTGATCTGCGTGGCCGCGCGCAGGACCTTGCCCGTTATTACGAGAGGCGCTGATGAAACGCGTTCTTGCGGTTGCTGTTCTGCTGGCTGGCCTTACGGCGTGCGATACGTTGAACGATGTTTTCAAGAGCAGTGCCCTTGAAAAAGGCGCAACGCCGGGGGACCGCGCTTCCGTGATTGCGGATGACAGAAAGCTCGAGCCCGATGCAAGCCTTTCGGCGAAATCCATAAGCCTGCCGCCCGAGGTGGCTGATGCTGACTGGCCCTTCGCGGGTGGCGGCAGCGCCAATGTGGCCGGGCACCCCGCCTTGCCGGAAAAGCTTGAGCGGGCATGGTCAACAAGCATCGGCAGCGGTTCCGGGTCCGGCACCAAGCTGTTGGCGCGTCCGGTCGCAAGCGGCGGCAAGGTTTATGCGATGGACGCCGAAGGCAATGTGGCGGCGGTGAACGCGAAAGACGGCGATTTGCTGTGGGAGACGGAAACCGAGCCGGAAGATGCCGATGATGATGCGATGGGCGGCGGCATTGCCTTCGCCGACGGCAAGGTGTTCGCGACCACCGGCTATGGCGAAGTGCTGGCTCTTGATGCGGCGGACGGCAAGATTTTATGGCGGCGCGGGCTCGGTAACCCGTTCCGCAGCGCGCCTGCGGTCAGCGACGGGCGGGTCTATGTTGTCGGCATCGACAACGAAACCCATGCGCTTTCCGAAAAAGACGGCACGATCATATGGCGCCATGCCGGGATCAGCGAATCCACCTCGCTGATGGGTGCATCGAGCCCCGCAGTGCTGGGTGATACGGTGGTGGTGGCTTATACATCGGGCGAAATTTTTGCGCTGCGCGCACAAAACGGCCGCCCGGCATGGGGCGATGTGCTGGCCGTGCCGCAACAGGTCGGTGCGTTACCGGCGATGGCGGATATTCGCGGTATGCCCGTGGTCGATCGCGGCGGCGTGTTCGCGATGTCGCATAGCGGCCCGCTCGTTGCCATTTCGCAGCGGCGGGGGGAGCGCGTGTGGGAACTTGATGTCGGCGGGATCAACACGCCCGTTGTCGCCGGCAACATCGTGACGGTGCTGACGAACGATAACAAGCTGGTCACAGTGACGGTCCAGACCGGGCGTGTGGTGTGGGTTCGCCAGCTTGAGAATTTTGAAGACCCGGAAGACAAGCAGGAATCGGAGCGTATTGTGTGGAGCGGGCCGGTGCTTGCGGGCGGGCGCATGTTCCTTGTGAATTCCTTCGAGCAACTTCTCGAAATTTCGCCTTTCACGGGCGAAGATATCAAGACTTACGAATTGCCTGACCGGGCCTATGTGCCGCCGATTGTCGCGGGGCAGACGCTTTATGTCGTCACCGACGACGGCGAACTTGTAGCGTACAGATAGCGCAGGCCGGGCATGCCGCTTACCGTCGCGATTATAGGCCGGCCCAATGTCGGAAAATCCACGCTGTTCAACCGGCTTGCCGGAAAAAAGCTGGCGCTGATCGACAATGTGCCCGGCCTGACGCGAGACCGGCGCGTGGCGCCGGCGCAAATTCTCGATCTTTCCTTCGATCTGATCGATACCGCGGGTTATGAGGTTGGTGACAGCAACATACTTGCGGTGCGCATGTGGGCGCAAAGCGAACGCGCGATCAAGGACGCCGATGTCAGCATCTTTATGGTGGATGGCCGCGCAGGCCTTACGGCGGTTGACCGGCAGCTTGCCAAGCTGTTCCGTAAATACGGCAAACCCGTCATTCTGCTTGTGAATAAGTGCGAAGGGCGCAAGTTGCCGGATGGTTTTACCGAGGCCTATGAGCTTGGCTTTGGCGAGCCGGTGGCGATTTCCGCCGCGCATAACGAAGGCATGGACGAATTGCGGGAGGCGCTTGAGCGCTATGCCCCGCGCGCGCCTGAGGTGCCGGAAACCAAGGGTGAGGCAGGCGAAAAAACTTCCGTGGATGATGTGCCGGAGGAAGAAGAAAACAAGCCGCTGCATGTCGCCATCGTCGGACGCCCGAATGCGGGTAAATCGACGCTGATCAACCATCTGACGGGCGAGGAGCGTATGCTGACGGGCCCCGAACCCGGCCTGACGCGCGATGCCATTCATATCCGATGGGAATATGGCGGGCGGGCGGTGCGGCTGGTCGATACCGCGGGTATGCGAAAAAGGGCGCGCGTACAAGACAAAATCGAGCAAATGAGCGTGCAGGAATCGTTGCGCGCCATACGGCTGGCGCATGTGGTCGTGCTGGTTGTTGATGCCACGCAGGCGCTCGATAAGCAGGATCTTCTGATCGCCCAGCATGTAACGGATGAAGGCCGCGCGCTCGTGGTCGCCATCAACAAGTGGGATCAGGTGGATAACAAGAAGGCCACGCTGGATAATATCCGCGACAAGATCGAACGTTCGCTGGCGCAGGTTTCGGGGCTGGGTTTTGTGACCATGTCGGCGCTCAAGGATCAGGGGCTCGAAGCGCTTATGCAGGCGGTTTTCCGCGCCTACGAAACATGGAATATCCGCGTGCCTACGGCACAGCTAAACCGCTGGCTCGAACATGTTCTGGAAAAGCATTCGCCGCCCATCGTCAAGGGCACGCGTATCAAGCTGCGCTACATGACGCAGGTCAAGGCCCGCCCGCCCACCTTTGCCATTTGGGTCAACAAGCCTGTCGATCTGCCCGGCAGCTACTTGCGGTTTCTTACCAACGGGCTGAGGGAATCGTTCGGCATAGAGGGGGTTATGATCAGGTGGATTCTTAAGAAAGGGAACAATCCATTTGAAAAACATAAGAGATAAAATCAATCTGTCACGCGCCATGGCTGCGTGATATGGTCATGCCAACCCGGAGCGCCCATGCAGCAGCCTGGTTTTGGTATCATGATCAAAAGCGTCGCAGCGCCGCAGGAAGCGGTGAAAGCGATCGCGCTTCTGTACCGCGATGATGGCCGCGCCAACATCATTCCTCATTTTTTTCGCATTGTCGGCGACCGTTCAGGAAACGTGCGCGCGTTGCTTGAGCGTGTGGGCGACGAAGGCGCGGGGCAGCTTGGCCTCGTTTACGCCAGCGAGAAATACGAATTTCTTTTCGTCGTGAATGTACTGCGCCACGATTTGGGTCATCAGGATCAGGCCAGCGCGACGGCCTGCGGCATTCTGATCGATGCGCTTCTGAAAGCCTGCCTGCTTACCACGGCGGAGCATAAAAGCTGCAGCGCCGTCATTGCCTTTAAGCGGGAGGAGGAATTCAACCTTGCTTCCGGCCGTGCGGGGCAGGATAGGGTGCGGAAATATCTGCGCTACCTGAAGTTGCCCCCGTCAAGCCTAGGCGGCCAAGAACACAGCCAGCAGCAGACGTCAGAGCAAGCGGGTTTTGATCTTGCAATCCCGGAAAAGCCGTTGCCCGCAACCTAGTCGGCATCGGGCCAGGGTCAATGATATCCACGCTTATGTTTGTCTTGGCGGTTTCAAGCGCATAGCATTGTGCGAACCGTTCAAGCGCTGCCTTGCTGGCGGCGAACCCGCCCCAATAGGCTTCGGCCATGCTGCCTTGCGAGCATGTGATGAATACGGCGCGCGCCGCTTCGCTTTGGCGCAACAGCGGATCAAGGCTGCGGATAAAACGGTAATTCGCGGTGGCGTTGACGGTCATGACTTGCTGCCATGTTTTCGGTTCCAGATGTGCGGCGGGCGTCAGCACGCCCAGCGTTGCCGCGTTGGCGAAGAAGAAATCGAGCCTGCCGTAGCGCTGGTGCAGTTCTGCGCCCAGCGCGTCGATTGCATCGATGTTTTTTTCAAGGTCGAAAGGAACGATCGTCAGCGGGTGGCCGCCTGCTTTGCGCACTTCGTCATCAAGCGCCTCGAGCGCGCCGACGGTGCGGGCGGTCACGATACAATGTATGCCCATGGCCGCAAGCTGGCGGGTCAGTTCGGCCCCTAGTCCGCGCGATGCGCCGGTGACCAGCGCGAGCCGCGCTGTGCTATGCCCTTCGCCTGCCGGCATTATTCGCAGGCCTTGGCGGCGAAGGAAAGGATGCCCTGATCGCTTTCAAGATCGGTTAACGGGACGGGGTAATCGCCGCTGAAGCAGGCATCGCAGAACTGGGGCTGTTCGGTATTGCGGCCGGGTTCGCCCACCGCGCGGTACAATCCATCGAGCGAAATAAAGGCAAGGCTGTCAGCGCCGATGAATTTCGACATCTGCTCGACCGTGTAGTTATGCGCCAGCAGCTTTGCCTTCTGCGGCGTATCGATGCCGTAGAAACAGCTATGCTTGGTCGGTGGGCTTGAGATGCGCATGTGCACTTCCTTCGCGCCCGCCTGCCGGATCATTTCGACGATCTTGGTGGATGTCGTGCCGCGTACGATGGAATCGTCCACCAAAATCACGCGTTTGCCCTCGATATAGCTGCGGTTCGCGTTATGCTTCAGCTTGACGCCGAGATGGCGGATCCGGTCTGTCGGCTGGATGAATGTGCGGCCGACATAGTGGTTGCGAATGATGCCGAGATCGAACGGAATTTTGCTTTGTTCGGCATAGCCGATGGCCGAGGGAACGCCCGAATCCGGAACCGGCACAATAATATCCGCATCGACCGGGAATTCCTTGGCCAGTTCCATGCCGATGCGTTTGCGCGCTTCGTAAACCGAGCGGCCTTCCATGTGGCTGTCGGGCCGCGCGAAGTAAATATATTCGAATACGCAAAAGCGCGCTTTCTGTTGCTCGAAAGGCTTCAGGCTTTCAAGGTTGTTGCCGCGCAGGATCACGATTTCGCCCGGTTCAACATCGCGCACCAGTTCGGCGCCGATGATATCAAGCGCGCAGGTTTCGCTGGCCAGTACATGCTGGCCATCAAGCTTGCCGATGCAAAGCGGGCGCACGCCCCACGGATCGCGCACGCCAATAATTGCGTTGCTGGTCATGGCGACGAGGGCGTAAGCGCCATCTATCTGCTGCAGCGATTCTACCAGCCGTTCGACCGGGCCGCTGGCCTTGGCCGTAGCCATCAGATGAATAATCACTTCGGTATCGGAAGTGGAACGGAACAGGCAGCCCCGTTTGACCAGTTGCCGGCGCAAAATATGAGCGTTGGTCAGGTTGCCGTTGTGGGCGAGCGCGAAGCCGCCGAATTCAAAATCGGCGAAAAACGGCTGTACATTACGCAGCGCGGTTTCGCCCGTGGTGGCGTAGCGAACATGGCCGATACCGATATTGCCCATCAGGCGCTTGATGACATCTTCGGAATTGAAATTCTCGCCCACATGGCCCATGGCGTGGTGGGAGTTGAACTGCTCGCCGTCAGTTACCACGATGCCCGCGGCTTCCTGCCCGCGATGCTGAAGGGCATGCAGCCCCAAGGCGACCTGCGCTGCGGCGCTTTCCCCGCCGGCTATACCGAATACGCCGCATTCCTCCTTCAGTTTATCGTCATCGAACGGGTTGGAGGTCAGCAGGGCGGTCATTCGTTGGCCTGCTTTTCGATCAGTTGTTCCAGACTTTGCCGCTCATTGGCGTCATAGGCCGGCTGGCTGCCCTTGTTCGCGCCCGGCTTCGGAATGGTAAGCTGCTGCAGGAAACTATTGGCGTTATCGAGGTTCTTTTTGGTCTCCTCGGCCTTCTGGATCGCGACCTTGGCTTCGTTCTGCGAATATTCGGGGATGAAGGATTTGATCAGCCCGGCACCCGCTTCAAGCAGCGGCCTGGTTTTGGCCGATGCGATCCAGTCCGGCTGCATGTCGGGTTGCGGCCATACCACGAGCGCGCCCAGATACATCAGGCATGCCACCAGCATGCCGCGCAAAAGCCCGAACACGAAACCGAGTGATCGATCAATCGCCGTCAAAGTGTTGCCCTTGACGATGTTGGCGATCATGCTGCCGATCGGTATCAGGATGATAAGTGCGACACAGAAAAGCGTTACGGCCGTGGCGCCGTCAGCGATGATCGCCTTGTCGATCTGTGTTCTCATCCAGGGCTGGACGACAGGATAAAGGTAGATCGTGGCGAAAAAAGCGCCGGTCCATGTGGCCAACGAAACCGCTTCGCGCAGGAACCCGCGCATGAAGGCGAGTATGGCGGACAGCAAAAGAATAACGGCGACCGATATGTCGATAATGCTGATACCGGCAGAGTGCTGCGCCGCTTCTTCCATCGCCTTGACCTCGCTTTGAAAATCGCAGCGATTTTCTAGCACATAATTGCTTGAAAAGAAGTAAGGCTCATTGCCTTAAGCGCCTAACCTCGGCAACGGGCTGAAAAAGCGGCAGTAAGTCATTGAGTTGATTTAATTCTGTGCGGTTTATAGCCATATCCGGCTTGATTTTGGCGTGCTTGCTTTTGGGTAAAATCGCCTGCGTAAAACCGAGCTTGGTGGTTTCCTTGAGTCGCAGGTCCGGCTGGCTTACCGGCCTGATTTCGCCCGACAGGCCGATTTCGCCAAAAACGACGCATTCGGGCGGCACAGGGATACCGGAAAGGGAGGAAAGCAGGGCGGCGGCCACGGCAAGGTCGGCTGCCGGTTCGTTGATGCGCAAGCCGCCCGCCACGTTCAGATAGACATCGTTGGCGCCGATCTGGATGCCGCAGCGCGCTTCAAGCACCGCGAGCACCATCGCGAGCCGCCCGCTGTCCCAGCCGATGACGGCGCGGCGCGGCGTACCGAGCGCGGAGGGGGCGACCAGCGCCTGTATTTCGACCAGCACGGGCCGCGTACCTTCAAGCCCCGCGAACACGGCCGCGCCCGAAACATCGCCCCGTCTGTCGGCAAGGAACAGCGCGGAGGGGTTGGCGACCTCGACAAGGCCCTGATCGGTCATTTCAAAGACGCCGATTTCATCGGTAGGGCCGAAGCGGTTTTTAACGGCGCGGAGAATGCGGAAATGATGGCCGCGTTCGCCTTCCAGATACAGCACGGTATCGACCATATGTTCGAGCACGCGCGGCCCGGCGATCATGCCTTCCTTGGTCACATGGCCGACGAGGATGAGCGTGATGCCGCGCTTCTTTGCGATGCGTATAAGTTCCTGCGCGCTGGCGCGCACCTGCGCCACGGTGCCCGGTGCGCTATCGAGCGTATCGACATACATGGTCTGGATGGAATCGATGACCGCGACGGCGGGCGCCTTCGGCTGATCAATTGCGGTGATGATATCGCGAACGGATGTGGCGCTCGCGAGATCGCAGCGCGCGCCGGAAAGACCAAGCCGCCTAGCGCGCAGCCGCACCTGTTCGACCGCTTCCTCGCCTGATATGTAAATGCATTGCTGATCTGTGCCGAGACGGCAGACCGCTTGCAGAAGCAAGGTGGATTTGCCGATGCCCGGGTCGCCGCCGATCAGGATAACCGAGCCCGGCACGAAACCGTTGCCCGCAACGCGGTCAAGTTCGCTGATGCCTGTCATGCGCCGGGGGGCGGGGGCGCTTGTGCCGCCAAGGTCAAAAAATTCGATCCGGCCGGAAGATTTTGCGCCGCCCTTGCCGCCAAGCCCCTTGGGTGGGCCGCTGGCGATGGGCTCTTCGACCATGCTGTTCCACGCGCCGCAGCCTTCGCATTTGCCCGCCCATTTGGGGAAGCCGGAAGCGCAGCTTTGGCAGACAAATTGGGAGGTCGCTTTGGCCATAGGGATAAATGTTCCCTATTTGTTCCGTTCTGTCAAGAAGCCATTTTTTGCGGCCTAAACGGCTGCCCGGTTATAGCCGAGCACCTGCATCTTGATCGGCCCTTCGGCGCGGCCGTGGATGAATTGATCGACATATTCGTTGTTGGAAAGATCAATTTCGTAGCGGGGGCCTTCCCAGATGATCTTGCCTTCGTAAAGCATGGCGATGCGGTCCGCGATCTTGCGGGCGCTGGCCATGTCATGCGTAATGGAAACGGCGGTCGCGCCCAGTTCGCGCACGCATTTGATGATCAGGTCGTTGATCACGTCCGCCATAATGGGGTCGAGGCCCGTGGTGGGCTCGTCGAAGAAAATAATCTCGGGTTCCGCCGCGATCGCCCGCGCAAGCGCGACGCGCTTTTGCATGCCGCCGGAAAGCTCGGCGGGGTGAAGTTCGGCAACGTCCGCATTCAGGCCGACCTGCGCCAGCTTGGCGATAGCGATTTCCTTGGCCTGCTTGCGGTCCATGCCCTGCGCCTGAATGAGTTTGAAGGCGACATTGTGCCAAACGCGCAATGAATCGAACAGCGCGCCGCCCTGAAACAGCATGCCGAATTTGGCCATATGCGCTTCGCGCTTGCTGCCGTGGGCATGCGTGGTGTCTTCACCGTCGATCAATATCTTGCCCGCATCCGGTTCGTGGATGCCAAGCAGGCATTTCAGCAAAACCGATTTGCCGGTGCCCGAGCCGCCGATGATGACCAGCGATTCACCCTTGTTGACCTTAAGGTTGATGCCGCTCAGCACCGTTTTGGGCCCGAACGACTTTTTTACGTCCTGCAATTCGATTTTCGGTGCGGTCTGGGTCATGATCAATCCGAAAAGAAAATGCCGGTCAGCAGGTAGTTGCTGACGAGGATGAGGATCGAGGCGGAGACGACCGCATTCGTAGTCGCGGTGCCGACGCCCGCCGCGCCGCCCTTCGAATTGTAACCGCAATGGCAGCCCATGAGCGCGACGATAAAGCCAAACACCGAAGCCTTGACGAGGCCGGAGGTCACGTCGATGGGTTCAAGATATTCCCATGTCTGGCTGATATAATTGGCGGCGTTGAAGCCGAAGCGGTAAACGCTGACGATAAAGCCGCCGAAAATGCCGATGATATCCCCCACCAGCACGAGGCAGGGCAACATGATGACGCCGGCGAGCAACCGCGGCATCACAAGGTATTTGAGCGGGTTGGTGGAAAGGGTTGTGAGCGCATCGATCTGTTCGGTCACGCGCATGGTGCCGATTTCCGCGGCGATGGAGGCGCCGATACGCCCCGCCACCATCAGCCCGGCAAACACGGGCGCCAGTTCGCGCGTGATCGAAAGCGCCACGACGGTCGCGATCGCGCTTTCGGCATTGAGGCGGGAGAAGCCGGTATAGCTTTGCAGCGCCAGCACCATGCCTGCGAACAAGGTGGTGAGGCCGACGACCGGCAGAGAGTAATAGCCGATATCGAGCATCTGCTTGAATATTTGCGAAAAGTAGAAAGGCGGGCGCACCACATGCGAAACCGAGCGCCCGGTAAAGAGCGCGAAGCGGCCGGTGGCGCGCACAAAATCGATAAAGGCGCGGCCGAGAAGGGCGAGTGGGTTTGTCATGGTCTGGTGCGCAGGTCGGCCTTCAGGAATAGATTCGCCGGATACGGGACCCCAGCGATGTAAGGATTTCATAGCTGATCGTTTTAGCTTCTGCAGCAATTTTATCAACCGGGCGGCTGGGGCCGAATATTTCGGCCAAAGTGCCGGGTTTTACGCTGTTTTCCGGCAACCCGGTGATATCGACGGTAATCAGGTCCATCGAGACCCGGCCAATAACCGGGGCCGCTACCCCGTTTATCCATACCGTCCCGGTATTGCCAAGGGTCCGGTGGTAGCCATCGGCATAGCCAAGCGCAAGCGTGGCTGTGCGGGCGGGCCGGGCGAATTTATGGGTTGCGCCGTAGCCAATGGTCATGCCTTCGGCCACATCGCGTACCTGGATCACGGGGCTATAGAGCGTAACAACGGTCTGCATGGGGTTGGGCTTTCCGGGCAGGGGGTTGCCGCCATATAGCGCGATGCCTGGCCTTGTCATGTTGAAATGCGCATCCTGCCCGAGGTAAATGCCGCATGAATTTGACATGCTCGCCGGTGCGGCCGGCAAGCGCGCAAGCGCGGCGCGAAAACTTTCGATCTGCCGCCGGTTCATGGGGTGGCCCGCTTCATCGGCGCAGGCGAAATGGCTGGCCCACATGACGGCGTTGATGCCATCGAGCGCATGCGGATCGGTGCACAACGCATCCATCTCGCCGGGCGTGAGGCCGAGCCGGTTGATGCCGGTATCGATATGGATGCAGGCCGGCAGTTTTTTGCCGCGCGCGGCTGCAAACGCCTTCCATTGCGCTATCGCCCCCGGGTCGTTGAGAACGGGCACGATATTATGCGCAAGCAAATCTTCCGGCGCGGCATCCGATACGCCGTGTAGCGCAAAGAACACGGCATAGGGCGCGATGGCGCGCAACCCTATCGCTTCGCTCGCGTAGGCCGTGAAGAATGTTTTGCAGCCTTGTTCGGAAAGTTTCTGTACCACCGCTTCGGCGCCAAGGCCGTAGGCATCCGCCTTGACCGCGGGGGCGGTTTCGGCGCGTGCGGCCTCAAGCTTCAGTGTTTTGTAATTGGCGGCAAGTGCCGCCAGATCGACCCGCGCGAAAGGCGCAATGATGCGCGACGGATCAGGCATTTCAGCCGTTGTCGGGCCCGGCCGGGGTGAGCGGGTTTTCATAGCGCTTTTCGAGATCGGAGAAACGGGTGAAGCGACCGTCGAAATGTAGCTCAACCGTTCCCGTGGGGCCATGGCGCTGCTTGGCCACAATCACCTCGGCGATATTGCGGATTTGCTCGCCGCGTTCCTGCCAGCGGGAATAGCGCGTGTTGAATTTTTCCTGCGGCTCGTCCTCGCGCTGCTTGGGCTGGTGCATCGCGTGATAGTATTCGTCGCGGTACACGAACATCACGACGTCGGCATCCTGTTCGATCGACCCTGATTCACGCAGGTCCGAAAGCTGTGGATGCTTGTCTTCGCGCGATTCAACGTTACGTGAAAGCTGCGAAAGCGCGACGACCGGCAGATCAAGCTCCTTGGCCAGCGCCTTAAGCCCGCGGGTAATTTCCGAAACTTCAAGCACGCGGTTTTCATCGCGGCGGCTGCCTGACCCGTGCAGAAGCTGGAGGTAATCGATCAGGATCATGCCAAGGTGCGGTACTTGCCGCTTCAGGCGGCGCGCGCGCGTGCGGAGCGCCGAAATGGAAAGTGCGGGCGTATCGTCGATATACAGCGGTGCGGAGGAAAGGAACTGCGAGGCTTCGAGAAATTTGTTGAAGTCGTCGGACTTGATTTCGCCGCGGCGGATTTTGTCGGACGGAACCTGCGAATATTCACCGAGCAAACGCGTGGCCAATTGCTCCGACGACATTTCGAGCGAGAAGAAGCCGACGGCGGAGCCTTCCTTGCCCGTCGTGTCGTGGTAGGCGCGGGCGGCGTTGAAAGCGATGTTGGTTGCAAGCGCCGTTTTGCCCATGGCGGGGCGGCCGGCGATGATGACAAGGTCTGATTTCTGGAAGCCGCCAAGCTTGCGGTCAAGATCCTTCAGGCCGGTGGTCACGCCCGTGACGTGGCTTTCGCGCTTGAAGGCAGCTTCGGCCATGCGAATGGAGCTGCTGAGCGATTGCGTTAGCTTCGTGAAGCCGCGTTGCAGCTCACCGCTGGTCGCGAGATCGAAAAGACGCTGTTCGGATGTTTCAATTTGTTCGGTGGCGCCGCGTTCGATTTCCTGCTGGTAGGCGTCGTTGACCATATCCTCGCCCAGCACGATAAGCTGGCGGCGCAGGTACAAATCATAGATCAGGCGCCCGTAATCTTCGGCGTTGATAACGGTGACGACGTTGGCGGCAAGCTGCGCGAGGTAATTGGCGCCGCCGACAGCCGTGAGCGCCGGGTCATTTTCAAACACACCGCGCAGGGTGCGCGCGTCCGCCACTTGCCCGCGGTTCACGAGCGCGGCGACGGCGGCATAGATACGCCCGTGTGCCGGGTCATAGAAATGTTCCGGCTGCATGAAATCGCCGACTTTTTCGTAAGCGATGTTGTTGGTGAGAATGGCGCCCAGAAGGGCCTGTTCGGCCTCAAGATTGTGCGGGGGGCTACGCGGCACGGCCTGCTGCGCTACGGGGAAGTTGCGGATGTTTGCGGGCAAGGTTGTTTGTTCGGCCATGCGTATGCTCTATCGCGAATCGTTCGTCGGCCAAAACACTATAATGTCCTGTGGATATCCGTGTTGTGAATAATGGGGAAAACTTTGATAATCAGATAATTATTATGGTTTATTCGTTTATATTCTGAAGTTTATTAAGCCGCGCGTCCCATGCCGTTGTGGCTGGCGGTCGTTACCCGGCCAATGCCACGACGATGCGGCGGTTCTGTTTGCCCTTACTTTCGATCTTCACGACCTCAACCTTGCCTATTTCCCCGGTATTTTGCACATGTGTGCCACCGCAAGGCTGGAGATCGATGCTTTCCCCTATTTGCAGCAAACGTACGCGCCCGGCGCCCACGGGCGGCTTGACCGACATGGTTTTGACCAGCTCGGGCCGTGCGGCAAGCTCTTCGTCCGTGATCCAGCGTTCCTGTACGGGGTGATTTTCCGCGATCAACTTGTTCAACCGCGTTTGCAGGTTTTCCTTGTCCGCAACCTCGCCCGGAATATCGAAATCCAGACGGCTTTTATCAGTCCCTACCTGTCCGCCGGTCACGGGGAAGGGCACAAGGGCGGAAAGCAAATGCAGGCATGTATGCATGCGCATATGTTTGTGCCTGCGATCCCAATCGAGCAAAACTTCAACCTCGGTTCCCGGTGGCGGGGCGGCTGCATTATCGTCAAGGACATGCAGCACATCTTCGCTGCCGGGGCTATCGGGTTGCCTGAATTTCCTGCTTTCCTTGATGCGGGCTTCGCCGCCCGACCATTTCATGGTGCCGCTGTCGCCCGGTTGCCCGCCGCCAAGCGGGTAAAATACGGTACGATCCAGCCGCACGCCCTGTTCATCGGCATGTGTCACCGTGGACTTGCAGCCTTTGGCATAGGGATCGGTGCGGAATAAATAATCGGCCATGAGGTAGCATATAGGCCTCATCGGCTTACAATCAAGGGGAGCGGATTTAATCTTTATGGATTTTTCCGTCCACGATCGTGATGGTCCTGTCGGCCATAGAGGCAAAATCATTGTCATGGGTAACGGCGACCACGGCGCGGCCATGTTCATGCGCAAGTTCGCGCAATATCTTCTGCACCGTGGTGCTTGAGGCGGTATCAAGGTTGCCGGTCGGCTCGTCCGCGAGGATCAGGATGGGTTCGTTGGCAAGTGCCCGCGCGATGGCGACGCGCTGCTGCTGCCCGCCGGACATTTTCTTCGGAACCTTGTGCGCCTGTTCGGCCATGCCCAGATCGGCCAGCAGCTTGTGGCCGCGCGCATCAATTTCGTCCGGGCCGAGCTTGCCGAGCCGCTTCATGGGCAGCGTGACGTTTTCCAGCGCCGTGAATTCCGGCAAAAGAAAGTGGAACTGGAAAACGTAGCCAAGCCGTGCGAGGCGGAAATCCGCGAGGCTTTCTTCGTCGTAGGTCGAGGTATCGATATCGTTGATCCATATCTTGCCGGCCGTAGGCGTATCGAGCAGGCCGAGCAGGTAGAGCAAGGATGATTTGCCCGAACCGGAAGGCCCCATAATGGCAACAAATTCGCCGCGCTTGATCTCAACGCTTGCGTCCTGCACCAGCGTCACGGGCACGTCGCCCGTAAGTTTGCGGGTTAGATGCTCTGCCTTCAATATGGCGCTCATTGTGCACCGCCGCGCAGAATTTCCACGGGCTGCACCTGCGCGGCTTTGCTGGCCGGCAGCAAGGCCGCGACCATGGCGGCAACGATGGCAAAGCCGCCCGCGAGCGCGAATTGCTCCCAGCTCCAATCAAGCGGCATGGCGATCTTTTCCGACGTGAACGGCTGCTTGAAATGCACCTGCCCAAGCCCGAGCATCATGGCCACGCCAAGGGGCAAGCCGGTGGCCGCCCCCATACAGCCGAGCAAGATGCCCTGAATAAGAAAGATGACCTTGATGTCCCTTGCATGGAAACCCACGGATTTCAGGATCGCGATATCGCGGTGCTTTTCCATTACCACGGTCGAAATGATGTTGTAGATGCCGAACGCCGCGACAATCAGCACGGCGCTGACAACCGTGTACATGATGATGTTGCGGATCGCGATCGTGCTCATGAAATCCTCGGTCGCTTCCTGCCACGATACGGTTTTGTAGGCGTACCGATTTTCAATATTTTGTGCGACCGCGCGAGCCTGATACGGGTCATCGAGCTTAATGATGATGCTGTTGGCACGGTTGGGGCGGTTCATCAGTGCTTGCACGCGCTTGATATCGGCGAAGGCTTGCCCGCGGTCATAGCTGTTACGGCCCGTCCGGAAGATGCCCAGCACCTTGAAGGCGCGGACCTGCCCCGTGGTGGTGGCGACCGTGATGTTATCGTTCATATTCACGGAAAGCCGCTTCGCGAGTTCGGCGCCAATAATGATGCCATCGCGGTTCGCGATCAGGTTATCGACGCCGCCTTCGAGCATATAATCCTCGATCGTCGATACGCCGGTGATTTCGGTCGGTTCCATGCCGTTGAGGGAAATTGCGATATCGCGCCCCGCGAAGCTGACAAGCGCCTGCCCGTCCTGCGTGGCCGCCGCGCGCACGCCGGGGATCTGCTGGATGGTGTGCAATATCTGTTCGTAATTCCGAATGCCGCGAATTTCGGTTAATGGCGTAACGTTGCGGATTTCGATGGCGCCATGCTTGTTCAACATTTCAACCGGCTGACGGTTCGGTTTGCGGAATTCATCGGAAACGGTGATATGCGGCGAATTATCGACCAGCCGTTCGATCAGATCGCGCTGCGACCCTTGCATGATAGAGGAAATAGCAAGAAAGAACGCGACGCCGAGCACAATACCCATCAGGGACACGATGCTCTGGCGCTTGCGATCCATCAGGTGCTTGATGCTGATGAAGATCAGGAGGCGCATCAGGGCTGCTTCTGTTCTGTCATGTTTGTGCGGGTGCGCGCGCCGTCTTCAAGCGCCTCCCCGGGGTTGACGACGATAACGTCATCATCGCCGATGCCGGCCTTTATCTGGGTTTGCGTGGTGCCGATGGCGCCGGCTTCCACATCCTGTTCGGCCAGCCTGCCGTCACGCACGACCCATATATTGCCCTTGCGCAGCGCGGTGGACGGAACGAGCAGGGCGTTTTCGTCTTCTCCGACGATAATGTTCGTTTCGGCCGTCATACCGATCATCAACGGTGTTTCTTCGGGCAACGCCACGCGTACGCGATAGCTGCGGGCGATCGGGTCGCCCTTGGGCGTTATACTTTGCACCGTGCCTTCAAAAACCTTGTCCGGGAAGGCATCGGCATGGATCAGCACTTTCTGGCCCGGTTGCACGAGCGCGATGTCTTCTTCGTTCACCTCGGTGCTGACCCGTAGCGGCGCGCAGCATGAAAGCCAGAACACCGGCTGGTTGGCGGGGATAAGCTCACCCACTTCGCCATCGCGGCGAATAACGGTGCCGTTTGCGGGCGCGACAAGTTTCATGAAATTGATCTGGCTTTGCGCGCGGGAAACTGCGGCCTTAGCGGCATCCCAGTCGGCCTTGGCCTGATCGCTCGCTTCCTTGGTGGCGTAGCCGCTTTCAAGCAGCTTGGCTTTACGTTCGTAATCCAGCTTGGCGTTCAGTTCGCGGGCTTGCAGCTCCTTGAGCGAGCCTAAAAGATCGTCGCTTTCAAGTTGCGCCATCACTTCATCTTTTTTCACCTTGCTGCCTTCGTCGGCATTCAGCTCGACCAGCCGTGCGCCGCTGCGCGCGGCGATGGGCAGCATCACGGTGGCCTCAACGGTGCCGGTGGCATAAACCGCCTGAACCGCCGGGCCGCGAACCGGCTTGGTGACGTCAACGACAGGCGGCAGCAACGTGCGCCCGGCAAATAGCGCGATGACGATAACGGCGGCAGCGAGGCTGCCAATGAGAGCTATGCGTTTGACCATGTGATGCCATCTAGTGCGTTATTTTGGCCAGATTAAGGCATTTTGCTGCTATAGCCAGCATTTTGTTGGGCTATATCAGCGGCGCGCCGGCCTGACTTGCCATGAACTTTTCGCGTACTTCGCTGTGGCGCAGCGCCAGCCATTGCAAAGCGATGATAGCGAGTGCGTTGCGCAGCTTATCCTGTTTCAAAAGCTCGAACGCTTCCTTGCAGCTTACAACGGTCGCTTCGATATCCTCGTTTTCCTCGGGCAGCCCGTGTACGGCGCGGGCCGGCATCTCGCTCGTATCGACGTGGCCGATGAACAGCGTAATGCATTCGCTGGCGATGCCGGGCGTCGGGTAATAGTGCAACATTTTTTGCAGGGCTATGATTCTGCACCCGGCCTCTTCTTCGGCTTCGCGCCGCGCGGTCTCTTCGGCGGTATCCTTGCCGTCAATAACGCCGGCGACGATTTCCGTAATCCACGGATCGTCGTTGCCGTTCGCGATAGGGCCGGGGCGAATTTGCCGGTTGAGCACAACCGCATCGCGGACCGGATCATAGGGAAGAAGTGCGGCGACTTGTCCGCGATCAAGCGTTTCACGCGTATAGGGCGCCGACCATCCGCCGCCGAACAGTTCATGCCGGAACGATAACTTGTCCATGCGAAAATAGCCCTGAAACAGGGCTTCGCGACCGAGTATTTCGAATTTCATCTTTGTCATGGCGCTTCCACGCGGTGGGCGATCATAAAATCAGACGGCGGACACGCAAAAATGGCTCCCCGGGACGGGTTCGAACCGCCGACACGGTGATTAACAGTCACCTGCTCTACCGACTGAGCTACCGGGGAATGTGCAAGGCACAGGGCCGCTTTTCTAGCGGTTGGCTGCGCTTATGGCAAGCCCTGATTGGATTTAACGTTATTTGCCAACGGCATGGCGGATGTGCTGAATTAACCTGGCGTCGCGGGCATGGCGGAACTGGTAGACGCACAGGACTTAAAAGCCAGTCAGAATATCATCGTGTTCAAAATAGTAATGTAAAATCAATAACTTCGTGCTAATCTGGTTTTGGAAAATGCTAGCGCATGGCTAGCACAAAACGGCGGCTTAGCACACGGTTTTGCAGGCATGGACACGACGCGGCATTTCCTTCTGGACGACAAAGTTCAGCTCTACATGCGACCGAAAAGTCCGCACTGGCAGTGCGCCTGTTCGGTCGCCGGAAAACAGCGCCGCACAACCACCAAAGAAGAAAGTTTATCGCGCGCGAAGGACGTGGCGCGCGACTGGTATCTCGGCTTGCTCGGAAAGTACCGGGCGGGTGAGTTGAAGGAGGGCAAGACCTTCAAATACGTCGCCGAGCGCTTCATGGACGAGTTCGAGGTCATCACCCAAGGCCAGCGCAGTCCGGTCTATGTCAAAGGTCACAAAGACCGTATCAGGAATTACCTCAATCCATTTTTCGGCGAGAAGGTCGTAACTGAGATCACACCCGGCACCGTTCAAGACTACCGCATCCACCGGATGAAAAATGGCCGCAGGGGCAAGCCGCCCGCGCGCAGCACCCTGCATCAGGAGATTGTCTGCCTCCGCCAAGTGCTGAAAACGGCGCAGCGCCACGGCTGGCTGCCCTACCTGCCGGATATCTCCGCGCCCTACAAAACCTCCGGCAAGATCACGCACCGGGCGTGGTTCTCTCCGGCTGAATATAAGCGGCTCTATCAGGCCACGCGGGAACGGGCCCAGAATCCAAAAAAGAAACGCTGGCGCACGGCCAGCGAAAACATGCACGACTTCGTGCTGTTCATGGTCAACACCGGGCTCCGGCCCGACGAAGCCCTGCGCCTCGAATTTCGAGATGTCGCCATCGTCACCGATGAAGCGACAGGCGAACGCATCCTCGAAATCGAAGTGCGCGGCAAGCGCGGTGTCGGCTTCTGCAAGAGCATGCCGGGTGCGGTGCTGCCATTCCAGCGCTTGAAGAAGCGCAACAACGGTCAGCCGACCGACCGCCTGTTTCCAAAATTCCAGCGCGAAATGTTCAACGCTATTCTCGCAGAACTGGACCTGAAGATTGACCGCGACAGCCAGCGCCGCACGGCCTACAGCCTCCGGCACACCTATATCTGCATGCGCCTTATGGAGGGCGCGGACATCTACCAGATCGCCAAAAACTGCCGGACGAGCGTCGAGATGATCGAGAACTACTATGCCTCACACATCAAGAACACGCTGGATGCCTCGGCGATCAATGTCCGCAAGGTGAAGCGGACGAAGCGCAAGGTCGAAGGGGAAGGGGAAGGGGCGGACGCCTAGCCTTACGGCCTTGTGCCTAGTTTGTTCTTGGCGACTCGTTGCCTTGCCACTATAGATTTAGGGCTACGTGGGCGTGGCGAAACTGGTAGACGCAACGGACTTGATTCGACATTGAGTGCTCCCCGGGAAACCGGGGATGCAGAACTGCTCAAATTCGGGGAAACCTGTCACATGGCAATCCCGAGCCAAGCCCGGAAACGGGAAGGTGTAGAGACTAGACGGGCAGCACCTAACCTCCGGCGCGCCGGAGCATGGTGAAGGGATAGTCCAGACTACGAACGCATCGCTGCGCATCCGTGCGGCGCGCGCGGCGGCGAAAGCCGTAGTGGTATGAAAATCCGTAGGACAGAAATGTCTGTGGGGGTTCGAGTCCCCCCGCCCACACCAATGACTTGCGCATCGAGCTGGGGGAAGGGTATGGGGGCGGTCAGCATTGTCATTTCTTTGATCGCCGTCGCCATTTCCGCTACGACGCTGTGGCTCACATATTTGCGTCGTGGTCGTCTCGCAATGACGAAACCAACGCTTGTTTTCTTCGGACACGACCCTGTTCCGAGGACTCCAGAAAAAATTTTCCTTCGGACCCTGCTATACAGCACTGCTACGCAAGGCCAGATGATTGAAGGCATGTACGTGAAGCTTCGCCGCGAAGATTCCGAACAGACATTCAGCTTCTGGGCGTACGGAGAGTCGGAGAAGCTAGTTGCCGGAGGCGGCTTGCACGTTGGTAGGGCCGGGTTTTCCGCCAATCATCATTTCGTGCTTTCAGTTCACTGCCCTAGTTACGAGTTCTTGCCGGGAGACTACACGATTGATGTTTATGCCCATGTCGTCGGCAAGAAATCTGCCTCAAAGCTCAAGCAGATCAATCTCACCCTGACTGATGAACATGCAACTGCGCTCACTCGCCGCGAAGGAATTTTCTTTGAATGGGAGCCTGATACCCAAGTCTATGTCGGGCACCAAAAGAATCCGCGCGAAACGCCTTATACAGCGAACGCAGTGCCGATGAGCGATTAGTGCTCAAGCAATACGGTATCTTTTGCGTTTGTTCCTTCGCTTGCCCGATCTCCCCGCATTCCCTCTTTCCCCATCCGTCCTCGCTTCAAGGGCACAAGCTGGAGCCTTGCGCGGCGGGTTCAACGGGAATTTTCCCCGTGACCTTGCGTCACTTCCTCGCGAACGCGTTGCTCCAAAATTCCCGTATCGCCAAACGGCTTGACCCCGCCTCAGCCTCATCGCCTTGAACAAGGCGGGCTGCTGCGCGGCTCACCGTGGCGACAGACGCGTTTCTGTATCAACCCGAACTGCGCCGCAAGCTGATCGACAGCGTTTATGATTACGCCATGAACCAACTCGACGCGAAGCTGCGCGAGAACGGAATTGAGAAAACGCGGCAGACGGTTACATGGGCCGATCTGATCGAGAACCGGGAAAAGCTCGGCGTGCTCCGCGCCAAGCGCCCCGAGCCGAAGGGCAAGGCGTCAAACGCTATACCGGAGCCATCATAGTGTTGCCCCGCTAATTCAGCCTGCCCGTAAAATCCACGAGGAAGGCAATAGCCGTGTCGTATTGCCGGGCATCGACTTCTTCGATCTTCGTGGCGTTGAACAGCGCACAAAGCCGGTCCGTGACCATGCTTTCCGGCAAATCGGTATTCGCCGCCGCGTAAGCGACAAGCGCGCAAATGCTCGTGATCTCAACCTCGTTCAGCTTACGCCCCGAAGGTTGCGCGGCGGCCCTTCCTTCTACGCCTCTGTCGCCTTTGTTTAGGTACTTGTCTGCCAGTTCAAGCAGGCGTGCATAGTGCGGGCTTTGCTGCACGGGCTTCTTCCTCCTCCGGCCCATTACCGCGCGCTCTGGCGCGCCCTGATTTGCTGCTGCCCGTCCGCTTGCGCCTGCCGTTCCTCGTCCAGCCTGTCGAGCGCTTCGTAAGCGCGCTTTAGCCGTTCTTCCTCGCTCAAGGCCAGCCAAGTTTGATCGACCTGCACCCGCGCCATTTTTTCGACCGACATCAATATGTCTATCGCCATCGTATGACCGAACTTTTTCACCATTTCCGAGAACGTCATGGTCGCCCCCTCATAATATACATTTGAAAGTAATGATTGAGTGGAACGAAGTAATGCATATTGTGTATATTGTGGTCAATTCAATAATACAGTTAATGCATTATATTTATATTGAGATTTCAGGAATGTTATTATGTATGAGCATATTAAAGAAGCTGCGGGAGCAAGCCGGGCTTAGCCAGGCCGCTTTGGCTGACAAGCTTGGCTGGAACCAGGTTGACGTGCACCGGCTCGAAACGGGCAAGGTCGGCATGACCTTGGATAAGGTCAAAAAGCTGTCCAAGGCCTTGGGCGTTCCGGCGTCTGCTTTTGTCGAGGACGTTGCCATCGTCCGGCCCCCCTTGCGCTATCCGGGCGCGCCATCGGCGGCGGACGCGCCCATTGCCCATTCGCTCTACGAGATCACGGCGGACGCGGGTGGCAAGCTGAAGATGGCCGAATTCCTGCAACTCATGGCCATGATCTATAACTGGGCCGCCACGCAGGAAGCCATGGGCAGGAAGGTTACGGCGGCGCAGGCCAAGAAACAGGTCGAAGCCTTCAAGCGCTTGCACTTTCCCGACAAATCCAAGCAAGAGCTGCGCGAGCGCAACAGGAAGAAGCGCTAGCCGGTGCGCTCAATGCAGATCGTTCCTCGGGTCGCGGTTCGCCAATTCTTCCCATTCCTTGAACGTCATCCAGTCTTCCTCATAGCCCACAAAACCGGCCATGCGGATGGCACGCGCGCGAATCAAATCCCACCTGTCTTCGATACACATCATGTCGCTAAGGTCACCCGGCACGAAAGTCAGGCACTCAAGCAGGATGAGCAGGCAATCGGCCTCGGACCAGCCGATCTTGCTCACCAATTCGTTCCAAGGGCAGTCGATGAAAAGCTTGCGGGGTTCGCCGTCATCGCAGCAGGCAGTGCCCTTTGACGGCGCGACCTTCTTCGGTTTCTTCGTCAGCATCACGCCCTCTAATTCAGATAGTTGACTTTGTTGAGGGCCTGCAAAGCCTTTTGCAGCCGGACCTCGCGCGCAAGATCGTCATCGTCCGTAATGCCCGCGATGCTGCTATGGATGTTGGCTTCGCGCTCGATCATGAGAAGCATGTCGTAGGCATTGTCGCTGCCGTAGCGCTCGACCAGTTCGTTGTACCGCATGAATGACCCCGCAAAGATCAAATTGCTCAAATATGGTTGTTTCTGAAACCCGCCGGTTATGCTCCGGCCTTCTTGCCCGCGCTTAGGCTGCTTGCATCCGGGTGCACGCGCCGTTCGCCGCAAACGCGGATATACCCGCCGCCACCGTGTTACCGCCGTGCCGTTCCATTAGCGCCAGCGCAGTCTGCAACCGCGCTTCGGGGTCCAGTTCCGCCAGATCACAGGAGCGCAGACCAACATGCCGCTCCATGTCCATCAGCATGGCCAGCGCCGTTACTTCACCGTATCGGGTTTCAAGATCGCTGAAACAAAGCATCGAATATCGCCTTTCAAATATGGGTAGCCATCAAATGCATCGCCAATGTATAGTTTTGATTAGTTGAAAGCAATTGAAATATAATTCTGGTATATACATAATATACCTGATTTATCGTTTAGTGTTTAATATCAGTAATACATTACCAATAAACAGAAGTGCGATAATGTGTTTCTAGTTAATACTCTATATGCTATATAATATATTTTGTGATTACCGGGCGTCAAATCCGTGCTGCGCGCAGCTTGCTTGAGTGGAAAGCAGATGACCTCGCCAAAAAGGCGGGGCTTACACGCGTGACCGTCAGCAAGATCGAAGCGGACCTTGTGCAACCGCAAGAAAAAACCATGGCCAGCATCATTCGTGCGTTCGACCTGCATGGCGTCGAATTTCTTGAAGATGAAGGCGTGCGGGTGCGTAAGAACCAGCTCCGCGTGTTTAGCGGCAAGACAGGCTACAAGCAGTATCTCGATCACATATATCTGGCGCTCAAGGACGCGGGCGGAAGAATTTGCCAATTCAATCTCAGCGATTCAAAAAATCTGCCGTATGCAGATGAATATGCGGCGGAGCATATGGCGAGAATGGAAAAGATCGAAGGTCTTGACGCGCGGGTTTTGACCATTCATGGCGATCACAGTTTTCCAGCAAAATACTGCGCTTATCGCTGGCTTGATCAAAAGAACAAAGTTCTTATCCCCTATTATGTTTATGGCGACTACGTTTCTATGTCCACCTATAAGAGCCACAGCAACATACAGATTGTTTCTATTTACTCAAAATTGCTATCCGCGCGCTACGTGGACCAGTTCAATCTCTTTTGGGATTCTGCCATTATTCCCGACAAAAAGGGGGCCAAGTGATGCCGCTCAATATGCTGCATCTCGGCGAGTTCAAATCGCTTCCCGGTGGCGCAACGGTCGGCGTGACGCGTATGAACGGAGCAGACATGGTTCATTGCGCGGTGCTGGGCGAAGTGCTTTACAAGGTCATCGAAAGCGATGCCAGAGCACACCACACCGCATTCAATGGCAGCGGCTTTAACCGCGTCATTGATGCGATCAAGGGCAATGAAATTCATGCGTACTTCATTGTATACGGCCGGGAAAACGACCGGCCGCTGTTTGCAGGTGGAGCACTGGAATTACCCACCGTTCTGACGGAGCGCAATGGCAACGATTTCAAGCACTACCCGGCAGTGTATTGCGAAGATACCTACATATCCCCCGAATTGTCCGCGGAGGTTCGTGAGCGCACGAAAACGGCGGGTTTTCCAGCGGGCATGGGCCTCGGCACATATTTTACTCTTGAGCGTGCAAGATTGGCCGCCACGAACGCGTATGCGGATTTGCCCTTGGGCACTTTCTGCAAAGGCCGTGTGGCAGAATATGCCGCCACCAACAAATCAATCATGGGTATTTATAGGAAAGTCTGCGCGACTTTTGATTCAAACGCCGACAATTCCGTCTTGATATTTGACGACGTTGCCGTCGAGCGAAGCGGGCAAATGTTGGTTATGACGGAGGCGCTGGGTCTGCCTTCTGCCGGGAAGATCACCGTTCATCCGACCGTGTTTATAGCAAGCTGGCTGGGCGATGGCGGCAGACAGCGAATTGTTGCGAGCTTTACTAAGTCCATATCAAGCTTTGCGGGTGCACCGGTGGTGCGCGTTCAGTTGACCAGCAACGGATGTTTGCCCGATATGCAAACGGTCAAGGCGGTTTTGACCTCCCTTATTTCTGCCGGAAAGAGCGAAGTTATGGGCAGAGAATGGTTAGGGGGTGTAACCGAGGCCGGTGTACTTTCGGCGATGCGTTTTCATGCGCTGCGTGAGCCAGAGATCATGTCGGCGCTTCGTGAAACGGGCGCGAAATCGCGCACCCTAGGGGGCCGACCCATGTTGCCTGTCGCCAGCAATTTTTCAAACATCCCACCCGCGATGTTGGGTATTGATCTACCACTTGCCACGCCGTTCCAAATTGTTCCGTCCACTGCTGAAAAATCATTTCTTCCAGATTCCTTTAGTATGGTGGCATAAGCGTTATAGAAAGTATTCGCAGGCCGTCACTGCCCTGTGTGCAGCGCCAGAAACAATAGGAATCTGTGTTGGATAATTCGCTATCGGTGTGCTGCCAACAACGCGTAGATCGCGACGGCGACGGCAGCAAAGAGCGCCCATCGTACGGCACCCCATGCGGTTAGATCGTCGAGAAAAGATGTTGCGGCGGCTGTCGCACGGGCAATTCCCTCGAAGGCAATGCCTAGCTTGGAGCCGCCCGCATAGTCGCGCCACAGCGCATGCGTGAAATACAGCAACGCAACAATAGGCACCGCGCCAAGCAGGAACGGCGCGAGCGCTTGCTTCAGCGGTTGCGATAATGCGTTCGCGCCGGACAGCAGCGTTGCGGACAGAACGAGCAAGACAAGCGCGAGAAATATTGTTCTCAGCACATGGCGCACAAGACCGATAAGATCGAGGTTCAGATAGGGCACGGGCGGCACACGCGATTGGCCGCAAAGCCGGGCAGCGGACGGTACATGCCGTTGAACGCCGATGTGGTGTAGTAGGGCATCAACGCGGCCATGACCGGCTTGCCGCGATAGATGATCAGTTGCCAGTCCGGGCGCAGGGCACGAATTTCATCGGCGAACATGAGCGAGCGCTGAAACGTGCGGTCCTGCATCGCGCGACGTTCCGGCTCCGCCAGCCGGAACAGGCTGCCGCGCCGCATCTCGGCCGTTTCTTCCGATATGGCCTCCTCCGTTGCGACACCGAGCAGCCGAGAAAGATAGTCCGAGGAAAAATTATCCTTCACGCCGAATGCCTGCACGGCCTCGGCGTTCGCGATGAAGGTTTCCCAGCTTTCGGGATAGTCGCGCTTGAGCTGGTTGAGGTCCTGTACGAAGGGCCACAAACATATGCCCATCCCGCCCATGAGGCCAAAAGCCTGCTCGACGGCGGCAAGCCGCCCGATCGTGCCGAATTCGTCGAGCAGGAATAAAACCTTGCTCTTGGGGCGCTGCGCGCGGGCAAGCTCGCGTATGGCGATGGTAACCAAGAGCCGAAGCCAGCGCCCGTAAGGCCCCAGCTTGTCGGCCGGGATTACGACATAGATAGAGACGTTGCCTTCGGCGAGCCGGGCGAAGTCAATATCGCTTACGCTCATCGCGGCGTTAAGAGCGTCGTTGTCCAGAAACGCGGTTTGCGTCGTGGCGGTGGAAATGATCGAGGAAATCTCGTTCGTGTCCTGCCCGAAGCGCGCCAGCTTGCGCCCCGCCACGCCGCCGCGCTCGACGGCCTGGCGGATCAGCGCCACGATCTGCGCGCGCGGTAGGGTGAGGAGTTGCCGGACTTGCCCGAGCGTTGCTCCGTCCCTTGTCGCGGGGTCTTCCACCAGAAATGCGATGAGACCGGCGATCAGTTCGCGGGCCGAGTCATCCCAATGCGGGTCCTTGCCTTGGTTAATAATGAGTGCGTCGGCGAGACCGGCGAGATCGTCCGTGAAGTCTGCTGAAATGGGGTCAAGCCCGGCCATTGGATTGAAGCGGGCATTCGTCTCAGGCCCGTAGCGTTTGCTCACCTCGTTCCACGGATCGAGGATCAGCACCTGCTGTCCCATCTGCCTGCGGCGCGCCGCCGTCACCCATGCGTTCTCGCCCTTGGGGTCGATCACGAATACCGAACCGGGGTAGGTCAGCAGATTGGGAATGATCGCCGCCGTGCCCTTGCCTGACCGCGTTGGCGCCAGCGTGAGCATGTGACGGTCGGGCGCGGCCACGATGGAGCGTCCGCGCCGTACGCTCGTATGCTTGCCCTTGGCCCATCCGGCGACAGGATGACCGAGCCAAAGGAAGTGTTTGCGGTTCGCTCGCGCCTTCCAGAGCGGGACGCCGTCAAAATCAAGAAACCCGGCAGAGCCGTGTTCAACCGATTTTACGGGCGTCCCAGCAGCCATGTGTCATGCCCCTGTATGCCGCCCCGCGCCTACGAGCCCGGCTTTGGACCGAGCAGGTCTGCGACCACCTTGCGGTCAACGGGACGCGTGACGGATTTACCGAGCACGCCACGGAGCTGCGCGCCGAAGGCGGGGTCGGTTGCGGCATGCGCCAGCACGGCCGCGCCGATGATGATTTTCCGCCGTGTTTCTTCCTTGCGCTTGCGCGTCGTTTCCTGCGCCGACAGGGTTCGCAGCTTCGCCGTGATCTCTGCCTTCTGGCGTTCCAACAACGCAATGCGATCAGCCTTGGTCCCTGATGGCATGGGTCATATCCCCGTGTTCGGTTGATACGCGTCCTCAAACCTTAAGGGAAAATTGCTAATCCGAAGTTTATCGTCGAAGGCATGACCAAATGCTGTGCATACGAAAGGATGAGGCGGAAGAGAGAGGGGAGGCAGAGTCGCGAAGTGCGCGGTTATACATTGCTGCGCAACGTCCGCGACAGAAGCCTGCATGCCTCTGTACTCTGCCCGAGGAACGTCGTCCCTCTGGACACCCGAGCAAGGCGTTCCACGCCTGCCTTCCGGGGATGGGCATCCCGGCGAGGGCTGCGCGCCCTCGACCGCACGAAAGGAGCCTTGCTCCTCTCGACACCAGCGGCAGGACTTGCGCGTCCCCGCGCCCTCGTGAATGCGGCGCCGTGGCTGCCGCAATTCTCGCGGTAACGGCCCATGGCGATCTACCGCTTCGAGGCCAAGCCGGTAAAGCGCAGCGAGGGACGCAACGCGCTGGCTTGCGCCGCCTACCGCGCGGCCGAGCGGCTGGCGGACGAGCGCACCGGCCAAGTCTTCGACTATGACCGGCGCTCCGGCGTTGTGCATACCGAAATATGCGCGCCCGAAAACGCCCCCGCTTGGGCGACCGACCGGCAGTCGCTTTGGCAGGCCGTGGAGGCAGCCGAGAAGCGCAAGGACGCGCAGCTTGCCCGCGAGGTGCTGCTCGCCCTGCCGCACGAGCTCACGGACGCCGAGCGCGTCGCCTTGGTGCACGACTTTGCGGAAACGCAGTTCGTCAGCAAGGGCATGGTCGCCGACATATCCCTGCATGCGCCCGACCGCGAGGGCGACAACCGCAACCATCACGCTCACATTCTCTTAACCATGCGTGAGCTTGGGCCGGACGGTTTTGGCGCGAAGCAGCGCGACTGGAACGATACCGGGCTGTTGCAGGGTTGGCGCGAGGCATGGGAAAGCCACGTGAACGAGGCGCTTGAACGCGGCGGGCACGAGGCGCGGGTCGATCATCGCAGCCTTGAGGCGCAAGGCATCGACCGGGAGCCGGAGCCGAAGGTCGGCCCCGTCGCTACCGAGATCGAGCGCGAGGGCCGCGCCTCGCGCGCGGGCGACGAGCGGCGCGCCGTTCAGGAACGCAACGCCGAGCGCGAGCGACTGCGCGAATCCGCCGAAATAATCGACATCGAACTTGAGCGGCAGAAGCGCGCGGCGGACCTGTTCGACCGGGGGGATTACGTCAGCTCCACGCAAGACGCGCAGAAGCTGGTTGAAAAGCACTGGCGCGAGCGGCCGGAGGACGAAGAACGGACGCTGGAGGGCCCAGCATCGGAAGGTGGCGACCGGCGGCGCGCGGCCGATGAATCCACCGGACACGATGCCACGGCGCCGGACGAGCGCGCCATCACCGAGGACAAGGCCAACGAAAAGCTCGGCAGCCAGACAGAGAAAACCGACGCCAAGCAAACGGCCTTCGAGCGGCTGCTACGGAATCTGGAGGCTGATGCCGAGCAGGGGGAGCACGACCGCCCGAAGGAGTCGGGCCGGGATACCGGTGGCGGCAGGCAGCGCGGGAGGTGACGGCGGGTATTCTTTTCTGTTCCGCCTCTATCCTCGCCGTGCTCGTCGGGCACGCGGCTGTCCTGCGGCTAATACGGCTTCTCGGGCGAATACATCGTGCTTTGTGTTCGCCACGGCACGGCGGTTAGGACAGAACGCCGATTTGTCTCAACCATTGCTGGGTCCAGCGCCAAAGCCTGAACGCAAAGTAGGTCGCGATTGCCAGCATGACCGCCAGCAGGATTTTCGCGTTTGTCGATTGGATTGGAGCATCGAGCGCGGCGTTCGCGCCGCCGCTGTGCCCAACGCCGCCGAAAAATAGCGATGCTATAAAAGCCGCCAGGAAATAGGTAAGGCCGCCCAGTACGAGGGCGTAGAGCGGTGTAAACATAAGATAGAACCCTGTGCGGTTCGTGAACCGTCTCACCGGGCCAATCATAAGAATTACCATAATGGTGAGCAGGAAGAGGATGAGGACACCTGTGCTCATCGGCCCGTCTTCGGGTTCAAAATATAGGGAATAATAGAGAATTACCGAGGCCGGTATGATGACCGCCGATACGAAAAGCACAATGAGTTTGTAGGCAGAGGAAAACAGAAAAGCGAAGCTCGAAACGACACCCCTTGCAGAAGAAGGGGAGAATATATTCCCCAACTGGCCCCGAATTTCTGAAACGTAATTCTTTCCAGATCTAATAGTGCCGACACCCGAAGCAATTAAAACTATTACCGTGCTTCCCAAAATACTGACAATTATATCTTGAATGACCCGGACCGGAAGGCCCGAGAAGAATTCCAGTGCCGCCCCCATCGCGATGCCCCGCCCGCTGATGCACGATGGCGCAATTCTATGAACAGATAGTCAAAAAGCAAGCCACGACGGCAAACGTGTTCGGCATCTGTGCCCTTTTCCATACCGATTGAGCGCGGTTTTTCCTTCGGCTTTAGCTGTCTTACCTTTTCGGCTTTCGCCCTTTCTTGAGAACAGGCGACCGCTTCGCGCCCGCCTTGGGCCTCGTGAAAAACTCCACGATCTCGACATCAAGCGCCAGCGCGAGCCGTTCAAGCACGGCCACGCTCGGGTTTTCCATGTTGCGCTCAAGACGGCTCACATAGGTGCGGTCAATCTCGGCATCGACCGCAAGCGCTTCCTGCGCCACGCCGCGCGCGACGCGCAAACGCCGAAGATTCCATGCGACCAGTTCCCTTGCATCCATTTTCTCATGGGAACGGCCTTGAGGACTATTAAACCACGCACTATACTCACGTATTATATTGAGGGATATCGAGGGGACATGGCCATGCCTTCTTTGTTTTCTGAATTTTCGGTCCTTGACGCAGACGGCCCGCGTGCCCGCTGCCGGTGCACGTAACAGCCATCGCCCTGCAATCCGTTTGGTTTTTGAAGGGACGGGCCATGGCCGCGCGCAAGGTTCGCTTTTATCATTATGTTCTGACGATCATCTGGCCGCCGCTGGTCTATTTCGTTATCGGCAGGCCGGTGATGGGGCTTCTCATCTCTCTTGTTTGGGTGATTTGGGGATTCGGTCTGCTCATCCCGACGCTCGGCGCGAACTGGGCCATCGCAATATTTGGCCGCATCAATGGCGGCATATTGGGCCTCTTGGGCTGGGAGATCGCCGCTTGGCACCGCCTGCGGCTTTGGGAACGGGGCTACGAGACGCTGGATTGATTCCGGAAGATCGGCGGGAGTCTGGCCGAACCGTCTTTTGGCAAGCGCAAGCAACGTGGCGGCTGTACTGTTGTCCGCCTTCAAGCCCGTGATTTTTCTGTATAAATTCTTATCGCCAAAAAAAGTCGCCTTTGCGATGGCATTACGGGCAGAAAAGTCGCCTTCAGGCCCGCCTTGACGTGCTTAAGCCCTGAATTCGCTGTTACATTTTCAAGGTGCTTGCGAATCGTCACCTAGGAATTGTAACAATAGGCATGACCCTCCAGTCACACAGAGACCGCGCCATAGCACTCGCACGCCGCAAGGGCGTCGCCCGCACCCGCGACTTCGACGCGGCGGGCGTGCCGCGCGTCTATCTCAAGCGGCTGCAGGATGAGGGCGTTCTTATCCGGCCTGCGCGAGGCTTCTATCAGCTTGCCGACGCCGAGCTTTCGGCGGCGCATAGCCTTGCCGAGGCCGTGCAGGCCGCACCCAAGGGTGTCATCGCCCTGCTTTCCGCTTTGCAGTTCCATGGGCTGACGACCCAGACGCCGCATGAGGTCTGGATGCTGCAACCGTCCAAGGCTTGGGTGCCCAAGAACCCGCCCGTCGCGCTGCGCATCGTGCGCGCCAGCGGGCAAGCGCTTACGGCGGGCATAGAGCAGCACATCATCGACGGCGTATCCGTTCCCGTTACTGTTCCGGCCAAGACCGTCGCCGATTGTTTCAAGCATCGCAGCAAGGTCGGCCTTGATGTCGCCCTCGAAGCGCTACGCGACACGCTGCGCAAGAAGCGCACAACCGCCGACGACATTTGGCGCTACGCGCTGATCGACCGCGTTGGCAATGTCATGCGCCCCTATCTTGAAGGTGCCGCATGACGCCGCGCGCCGAACCTCCGAAGAACATGGGCGCATCCGTGCGCGCGCGGCTTACGGACAAGGCCCGCAGCCGCGGCGACGACGTACAACTCATCCTGCTGCGATTCGCCATCGAACGGCTGATCTACAGGCTTGCGCAAAGCCGCTATAGCGACCAGTTCATCTTGAAGGGCGCGATGCTGTTCTCGCTATGGGCACCCGTTCCCTACCGCAGTACCGGCGATCTCGACCTGCTGGGGCAGGGCGATCCCGCGCCCGAACGTATTGTCACGATCTTCCGCGAACTGTGCGTGCTCGACGTTCCCGATGACGGACTAGCCTTTGACCCCGATAGCGTCGCCGCCGAACAAATGCGGGCCGACGAGGAATATCAAGGCGTTCGCGTCGAACTAAACACGACACTCGCGGGTGCGCGTCTGCGCATTCAGATCGATATCGGCTTCGGCGATATCGTGACGCCCGAGGCGCAGGTTATCAACTATCCCACGCTGCTTGATTTCCCGGAAGCACAGCTCCGCGCCTATCCACCCGAGACCGTCGTGGCCGAGAAGCTTGAGGCGCTCGTATCGCTCGGCATGCGCAACAGCCGCATGAAGGATTTTTTTGACCTTTGGGTCATGGCGAAGACATTTGCCTTCGACGGAGCAGTCCTCACCGAGGCGGTCCGAGCGACATTCACGCGCCGACAGACGCCGTTCCCGACAGAACCACCCATTGCGCTCACGCCGAGCTTCGCAAACGACGCCTCCAAGCAGGCCCAATGGCGTGGCTTTCTCCGGCGCACGAGCGTGGCGATGGCACCGGAGCCGCTTCCCGAGCTTCTGGTCTTCATTGCCGGTTTTGCAATGCCTGTGCTTGAGGCTGCGCGGGACGGCAATCCCTTCGACAACAAATGGCTGGCGGGTGGGTCATGGTTGTGATGGCAACGATTATGCTTTGCAGGCCAATTCGCTGTCTGCCGGAAAGGGCGGGGCTATGAACACTGAAGCCGATACCTGCCGGAAATTCGTTGTGCCTCGTCTGCAAGCGACAGGTTGGGACAATGATCCGCATTCGATTGCCGAGCAGCGCACCATTACCGATGGTCGCGTCATTCCGGTCGGCAAGGGTTTCGTGCGCAAGCCGCCCAGGCGGGTTGACTACTTGCTTCGCTATACGCGGGATTTTCCTCTTGCCGTGGTCGAGGCCAAGGCCAGCTACAAGACTGCTGCCGATGCCGTGCAACAAGCACGGGACTACGCCGAAATGCTGGGCCTCAAATTTGCCTATGCGACCAACGGGCAGGACATCATCGAGATCGACTATTTCACTGGCCGCGAAACGCGCGTCGATGGTTATCCCACGCCCGATGCGCTATGGCAGCGCTATCAGGCAGGTAGTGGCATCGCATCGTTTGCGACGAGCGAGCAGCTTCTTACGCCCTACAATCACACGCTCGGAAAGAGCGAGCGCTACTATCAGCAGATCGCCATCAACCGCACGGTCGAGGCGATTCTGAAAGGACAGAACCGCCTGTTGCTCACCATGGCGACGGGGACGGGCAAGACCTTCGTTTCGTTCCAGATTTGCTGGAAGCTTTGGTCGAGCCGCTGGAATCGAACCGGTGATCATCGCCGACCGCGCATCCTTTATCTCGCCGACCGCAACATCCTCGTGGACCAGCCCAAAGACGGCCTTTTTGCGGTCTTCGGCGACGCCCGCTACAAGATTGAGTCCGGCGAGGTCGTGCATAGTCGCGAAATGTACTTCGCCATCTATCAGGCACTTGCGGAGGATGAACGCCGCTTGGGCCTGTTCAAGGCATTCCCGCCGGATTTCTTCGACCTTGTGATTGTGGACGAATGCCATCGCGGCAGCGCGCGCGATGACAGCGCGTGGCGTACAATCTTGGACCATTTCAAGCCTGCCTATCAGCTCGGTATGACCGCAACACCGTTGCGCGACGACAACCGCGATACCTATCTCTATTTCGGCAATCCGATCTATGAGTACAGCCTGCGGCAAGGCATTGAGGATGGTTTTCTTGCTCCCTATCGCGTTCACCGGGTCGTCTCGCAATGGGATGCGGCGGGCTGGCGTCCGAGCAGGGACGAGCTTGACCGTTATGGCCGGGCAATCCCCGATGACGAGTATCAGACCAAGGATTTTGAGCGTGTCATTGCGTTGCGGGCGCGCACGCAGGCGATTGCGCGGCATCTGACGGATTTTATGAGAAAGACTGATCGCTTCGCCAAGACCATCGTGTTTTGCGTGGACCAAGAACACGCCGCAGAGATGCGTGAGACGTTGGTCAACCTCAATACCGATCTCGTTGCCCGGCATCCCGACTATGTTTGCCGCGTGACCGCCGACGAAGGCCAGATCGGGCGCGGGCATCTGAGCCGCTTTCAGGATGTAGAAACGCGCACACCTTCTATCTTGACGACATCGCAGCTTCTGACCACGGGTGTGGATGCGCCGACCTGCAAAAACATCGTGCTCGCCCGCGTCGTCGGCTCCATGAGCGAGTTCAAGCAGATCATCGGGCGCGGCACGCGCCTGCGGGACGATTGCGGCAAGCTGTGGTTCAACATTCTCGATTACACCGGCTCCGCCACACGCATGTTCGCCGACCCGAATTTCGATGGCGACCCGACGCGGATCACCGAAGAGGAAATTGACGACGCGGGTGAGACCACTTCGACCACAGAGACGACACCCGGAGACGAGCCTGAGCCGCCCGATTTGCCACCCGACATTATCGAGCCGCCGAGCGGTGAGCCACGCAAATTCTATTTCGATGGTGGCCAGGTCGAGATCGTAGCCCATCTCGTTCATGAACTGGACCCCAACGGCAGGCAGCTTCGCGTCGTGCGCTATACGGATTATGCCGCCGAGAGCGTGCGTTCGCTCGTGCCGAACACGGCGGACCTTCGCGCCCGCTGGGCGGACGCCGACCACAGGCGCGAGATCATCGAGGCGCTGGCCGAGCGTGGCATTAGCTTTGAGGAACTGGCGGAGCAGACCGGCCAGCCGGACGCCGACCCCTTTGATCTTCTATGCCATCTCGCTTTTAACGCACCGCTTCGCACGCGGCGCGAACGCGCGCAGCGGCTGAAGCAGGAGCGCAAGGATTTCTTCGAGAAATATTCACCCGAGGCGCGGCAGATTCTCGACGAGCTTCTTGAAAAATACGCCCAGCACGGCGACGCGCAGTTCGTCCTGCCCGACGTGCTGCATGTTCCGCCCATCTCCGCGCACGGCCAACCGGCCGAGATCATCCGCCTCTTCGGCGGGCCGGACCAGCTTCGCCAAGCGGTAAACGAACTACAGGGGTTGTTGTATGGCTCGTAGCAGTACCAAAAAAAAGGCCGAAGTCCCAATGACGACGGCGCAGGCGCTCGGCAGCCTTATCAAATCCGCGCGCGACATCATGCGCAAGGACAAGGGGCTGAACGGCGACCTCGACCGCCTGCCGCTGCTCACTTGGATCATGTTTCTGAAGTTTCTTGATGACCTGGAGCAGCAGCGCGAGGACGAGGCAAAGCTCGGTAGCAAGAAGTTCCGCGCCGCCATCGAGCCGCCTTACCGCTGGCGCGACTGGGCCGCGAATTCGCAAGGTGTTACCGGAGACGAGCTTTTGGCCTTCATCAATCAGGACGAAACCAAACTGCCGAACGGCAAGCGTGGCCCGGGCCTGTTCGCTTACCTGCGCTCGCTGTCAAGCTCGAACGGCGATAACCGGCGCGATGTGATCGCCACCGTGTTTCGCGGCGTCGATAATCGCATGAAAAGCGGCTATCTCCTGCGCGATGTCGTCAACAAGATAGGTGCCATTCATTTCACGTCGTCGGACGAGCTTCATACGCTCGGCGCGCTCTATGAATCCATGCTGCGCGAGATGCGCGACGCGGCGGGTGATTCCGGCGAATTTTACACGCCGCGCCCTGTCGTTCGCTTCATGGTCGAGGTCTTGGACCCGCAGCTTGGCGAGACGGTGCTCGACCCGGCGAGCGGCACAGGTGGCTTTCTTGTCGAATCCTTCAATCATCTCTCGAAGCAAGTGAAGACGGTCGCGGACCGCAAGCGCTTGCAGAATGAGAGCCTGTTAGGTTGTGAGCCGAAATCGCTGCCGTATTTGCTATGCCAGATGAATCTGTTGTTGCACGGGCTGGACGCGCCGCAGATTGACCCCAACAATGCGCTGCGCTTCAAATTGTCAGAGATCGGCGAGAAGCAGCGGGTTGAGGTTATCCTCACCAACCCGCCTTTCGGCGGCGAGGAAGAGAAGGGCATTCAGGGGAATTTCCCTGAGGACCGGCAGACTTCGGAAACGGCACTCCTGTTCCTGCAACTCATCATGCGCAAGCTGCATCGGCAGCCGACCGCCTCTGACAGGCCCGCGCGCGCGGCGGTCGTTGTGCCGAACGGTACGCTGTTCGGCGATGGCGTTTGCGCCCGCATCAAGGAAGAGCTTCTCAAGGAGTTTAATCTTCACACCATCGTTCGCTTGCCCAATGGGGTATTCGCGCCTTACACCGGCATCCCAACAAATATTTTGTTTTTCGACCGATCCCATCCCACAAAGGATGTTTGGTATTACGAGCACCCGCTGCCGGAGGGGCGTAAGAACTACACCAAGACGCAGCCCATCCAGTTCGACGAGTTCAAGCCCTGTCTCGCATGGTGGAAGAAGCGTAAGGAAAACGGGTGGGCATGGAAAGTGCCCGCAAAAGAGCTTCTTGCCAACGGCTGCAATCTCGACCGCAAGAACCCCAACGGCAAGCCGGACTTTGAGCACATGCCGCCGGAGCAATTGGCCGACGACATCCTGCAAAAGGAATTGCGGATCATTGAGTTAATGAAGGAGATCAAAGCGGCGCTTGGGGAGCGGGTATGAATGCGTATCCGACCGCTGCTCTTGGCGAAGTTGTCAGGCACCGTAAAGAGTTTATTCAGATTGACGATCTGACGGCATACAGGCGTCCACGCGTACAACTACACGCTCAGGGAATTGTCCTTCGCGATGAGGTGCCGGGGGCGCTTATTAAAACAAAAAAGCAGCAGGTTATCCGTGCAGGAGAATTCCTCGTTGCGGAAATTGATGCGAAGGTTGGCGGTTTCGGAATAGTGCCGGAGCATCTAAACGGAGCGATTGTCAGCAGTCACTATTTCCTTTTTCAGAATGATCCGCTCCATCTCGACGAAAAATTCCTTGGGTGGTTCATAAAAACCCCGGCGTTCCGGCAGCAGGTAGAAGCGCAGGGCTCAACAAACTACGCGGCGATCCGACCAGCTGACGTTCTTGGCTATACAATCCCACTGCCACCACTCGACGAACAGCACCGCATCGTGGCGCGGATTGAAGAAATATCGACCAAAGTCTCAGAGGCATGCACCGTGCGCCAGAGTTCCACACAGGAGCTTGATGCGTTGCAGAACGCGGAATCGAGGCAAATTTTTCAAAGCATTTCGGTGCAGTCCGTGGCGCTAGAAAATGCCTGCCTTGTCATAGTTGATAATCTGCACACTAACCCTCGATATAGCGAAGGAGGCACGATTCCCTGTATCCGCTCACCGGATGTGGGTTATGGAACATTGGACCTTGAGCGCGCTCGGAAGACCGACCATGCGGAGTATGAGCGGCGACCGTAGTAGTGCTGGGCTTTATCGATCAGTTGTTTTGGAATTGTCACTTTTGCTGTTACCGCGGATATGACGTCTGCTCTGTTTTTGAAAAGCTTTGCGATCGCTGCTGGGCTACCGTTACGAAAACAAACTGGATGAAGAAAATGAGCGCCGGTATATGGCGAGTCTTCCATGGTGGCGGCGCTGGCTGCATCGCCAGCTATTTCGCATTTACATGATCGTGGGTTTGATACTGGCGTTTTACGCGCATAGATTCACCCCCAGAAATATTAGCGCAGGCAGCAGCATTCCTCCGATGGCTGCAAGGAATGGAAGTATAATCTGCTCTTTACTGGAAAGAAATCCTTCTACCGTCTCGCGTTTTAATTCCAACCCGATGAGTAAAAAGAA